>NZ_JAGS01000001.1:2530090-2846351 GCF_000526775.1 Ruminococcus albus AD2013 | reverse complement strand
CTGAATTTGCTTATTACTTTACGCTTAATGAACTGTTCGGTAATAAAATAGATGAAGGCGTACAGCGATTTGAAAGAGATAACGCCGGATTTAAGGAGAGTATTATCTGGAATATGCTCTTTGATTTCCAAAAAGAGGCTGTTTTGTATGCTATTCAGAAGATAAATAAGTATAATGGCTGTATTATTGCTGATAGTGTTGGTTTAGGAAAAACATTTGAGGCTCTTGCCGTAATTAAGTATTTCTCTGACAGGCAGGATAATATTCTTGTGCTTACTCCTGCAAAGTTATATAATAACTGGGATTCGTACAGAGATAATGATTATAGCGATAACCCTTTATCTGATGACAATATCAGGTATAAGGTTCTTTGTCATACCGATCTTTCGAGATATAGCGGAACATCAAGAAGTGGAATAGACCTTGAACGTTTTGACTGGAGTCGTTTTGATCTAATTGTTATTGACGAATCACATAATTTCCGTAACCGAGTAGAAAAGGAAGAAAGTGAAACACGTTATCAGAGATTGCTTGAAACAGTAGTTAAAAAGAAAAACCGGACTAAAGTGCTCTTGTTATCAGCAACCCCTGTTAATAACAATCTCTCTGACCTGAAAAATCAAATCAGTCTTATTACTGCAGACCGTGATGATGCTTATGAAAAGGAAGGTATTGAAAGCATAGGGCAGACTTTACGCAGAGCTTCTATTGTATTTAACAACTGGGAGAAGAACGGAAGAAATGCTAAGAGCCAACTCTATGATGCACTTCCGAAGGATTTCTTTGATCTGTTGGAATTACTTACTATAAGCCGTAGCCGTAAGCATATAACTAATTACTACAATAGCAGTGACATAGGATCATTCCCATTAAAACTGCCTGTTGATACACATAATCCTGATATAGATTCTAAGCATGAGCTGCTTATTTTCCGAGATACCTTAATGGTTCTTGAAGAATTACTGCTTGCAGCTTACACTCCTGTACGATACATAAAGAAAGAATATCGTCAGATGTATCTTGAAAAATACGCAACATTCCATAAAGGAAAAATGATTTTTAACCAGGAAATGCGTGATAATACAACTAAAATATTGCAGATGTTTAATCTGTTCAAGCGCCTTGAAAGCTCAGTTTATTCATTTGAGCAGACGCTTAGTAAACAGAACGCAAGAATAGATCGTTACATCGCACTCTTATCTGCCAACGATGACACCCTTACTGATGAATCATATTATGATGATGAAGAAACATCACTTGAATATAAACTTGACATCAAGGTTGCTCATCTTGATAAGGAGAAATACATCGAAGACTTACAGTTTGATAAAAGAATTGTTGAGCATTTGCGTGAGCAAGCACGAGCTATTCTTGATA
Source organism: Ruminococcus albus AD2013 (assembly GCF_000526775.1). Classification (NCBI taxonomy): domain Bacteria; kingdom Bacillati; phylum Bacillota; class Clostridia; order Eubacteriales; family Oscillospiraceae; genus Hominimerdicola; species Hominimerdicola alba. Next base: position 2,844,974 of record NZ_JAGS01000001.1, on the reverse strand, counting down.
ATAATAGAGATGAAAAACTTGCAAAACTCAGGGAGATAATAAAGCATAAGATCGAAGCTACACCAACAAATGCAGGTAACAAGAAAATCCTCATATTCTCTGCATTTGCTGATACTGCAAATTATCTTTATGACAGTATAGCACAGGAGTTGCTCAGTAATGGCTATTATTGTGCAATGGTAAGCGGTTCAGCAAAGCCAAGAACAACTTTACCTCTTGATAAGGGTATGAGGAAAAACTTTGACTTTAACAAGATACTGACTTGTTTTTCTCCGAGATCCAAGCATACTGACATTCCTGAAAGCAGACAAATAACCGTCCTTATCGGTACGGATTGTATTTCCGAAGGTCAGAACTTGCAAGATTGCGATACCGTAATCAACTACGATATTCAATGGAATCCGGTTACGCTTATTCAGCGTTTTGGAAGAATAGATCGTATTGGCAGTACAAATGCGTATATAAAACTGATTAATTTCTTCCCTGCTGTTGAGCTGAATGAATATCTTGGTCTTGAAAGCAGAGTTAAAAAGAAGATGGTGCAGTCTAATATTGTTTCAACGGGTGACGATAACCTGCTTGAACCTGAAATGAACGATATTAGCTTCCGTACAAAACAGATGGAAAAGCTGAAGAACGAAGTAATAGATATTGACGATGCAGCGGATACAATTTCTATTACTGATCTTAATATGAATCAGTATATTTATGAACTTTCGCAATACATTAAGGCTTACCCTGAATTGTTGAGAGTGCCGAGAGGTATTTATTCTATTGCAATTCCAAGAGAAATAGGTCTGGACAGAGAAGGTGTCCTTTTCTGTTTTAAGTATCGCAATAACGAAGATAAGCCGAATTCAGACAGTTCTCTCTTCCCGTATTATCTGGCATTTATCTCAGATGAGGAGGAAATCTTGTTTGACAGTACGCAGGCAAGAGAATTACTAAAGCGAATGCGTGGACTATGCTACGGAAAAGATCAAGTTAACACCGAGCTTGTACAGGCTTTCCTTAAAGAAACCAAGCAAACAAAAGATATGGGCAAGTATTCTCATTTGCTCAGTAAGGTCGTTGATTCAATACAGAAGGTTGAGGAGGATAATGCAGGCTTCACATTGTTTGATTTCGGCGGCTTCAAGAATGATTTTGCCAACAAAACCAGCGATGATTTTGAGCTCGTTTCATTCATCATTGTGCGTAAGGAGGCGTAATTATGCTTTCATTACCTCAGAAATATCGCAAGGATGCTCCTATCGCAAAAGTCACTTTTGTAAAAGGCGCACCGCTTGCGGGGGCTGAAAAGAAGCGATTTGAATCATCAGTTGAAGAAATTCGATTAATGTATCAGATAGAGGGATTTGACATTCCCAATCTCGTAAATGATGAATATAATTGTCAGGTTATAATGTTTCTGAGAATTAAACTGAAAGACCTTAAACAAGCATCTTTTATTGCTAAGATTGTTCAAAAGTGCATTGCACCGCTTTGCATAATTGAGTTTACTGACGGATCAAACGCAGTTTACAGCTTTGCCGATAAAAGACTGAATAAGCAGAACGAAAGAAGTTTTATCATTGAGGAGGAGTATGTTACTGACAAACTTCCACTCGATTTTCAAAATGATCTTAAAACATTGTTCTCTCTTTATATCGACTATGAAACGATACTAAACCGCAATAACAAGCACAGCTATTACCTTGAAATGATGTGTAAGGCATTCCTTGTTTTTAATCATGGTCTTTTCAAAAATGATGATGCTTTGCTTGACAGTAAAATGTGGTATGATGATAACAAACTTATCCTTTGTTTTCCGCTATTAAAGAAACTCAAAGCATTAAAACTTTCTGTTTCAAAAGCGAAAACTCTATCTGAGAAAAGTGATTATAACAAGCAGATTAAGGATAATATTCAAAAACTGAAGGTTCTGTATTCAGGAGAAGAAAATGAGTGAAGAAATAATAACAATATCTATTCCTTCTGATAACGAAGGGTATGTATTGATGCAATGCGAACATTGCGGAGAATACTTCAAATGCACTCCGTATGATATAGAAACTGACGAACTGCTGAACATATACTGTCCTAATTGCGGTTTGATAAGCGATTCTTATATTACAGAAGACGTTATGCAACTCGCTAATGCAAAAATAAATAATTACGCTCAGGATTTATTGGATGATTTCTCAAAGAAGTTGGAAAGGCAGTTTTCACATAATAAATTTGTGAAGTTTAAAGCTGGGCGCAAGCCTAAAAAGGAATATGAACCTGCAATATATTCAAGCATAGAGGATCTGGTTGAATGTAGTTATAAATGCTGTAACAGAACAGCAAAAATCAATCCGTTATTAAAAATGTCAGTAAGCTATTGTCCGTTTTGTGGAGGTGCAGATTTTGGAGATAAATAAGACAAAATTAAAAGTTATCATGTCTAAATTTAATAGTGCTTCTAGCCGTTTATTACAGTCTTCTTTTGATAGTTATCTTGATGACTTAAAAAGGTTCTGTAACTATTTGGAAAAGAACGAACTGATAATGGAGTATATAAATAGTTGTGGAGGGTACACCTCTGCGATAGAATCGCACATAGATGAATGTATGATTGATGGTGAAAAGATTAGTTTCAGTTTAGATGAAGATGAAGAAACATCTGAAATCTATTCTTTTATAAAAGTCATTTGTAATCGTAGTTATCCGATGTTTCCACATCGCATATTGCTTCAATATTCATCTTCAAGTGAATATTGTGATAAGTTAAAGGAGTTTAATCACAGCGTAGTTTATGCACTTATAAATCATATAAGCGATTACTTAAAGAAAGTAGGTATAGAAATGGGAATTGACGATAATGTTACTTATAATATTCACGGACAGCAAGTGAATATTGCCAATGATAATGCAAGCATAAGTGCTGTTCAGAACAATTATGGTATTGACGCTGATCAGCTTAAAGACCTCATTACTTCAATGAGAGAAGCAATCAAACCTGATCTTTCTCCAGAAGATGCAAAAGACGTCAATGAGTGTATTGATGTTATCGAGGGTGAGCTTACTTCTGCACAGCCGAATGAAAACAGAGTAAAGGATAAGTTTAAAATTTTAAGCCGTATTGATGCCGGAACTAAGTTTGCAAGTGCTTGTTGTTCATTGCTGACATTTGCAGATAAAGTACATCCGTTTTTAGATCAGATTATTCCGTGGTTTCAGAGTCTGATATAATTTTATGAGTATAGGAGGATATGAACAATGAATGATTTTCCGAGAGTTTCCGAGGGTATCCTTGGTGAACAGGACACTGCAAAAACTAACACCGAGCTTTTCCTTTCAATCGTTGGACAGTACTTTCCCGAAGCTATAAAGGACGGAGAAGTCGATTTTACAGCACTCAGAGAGGAAATGGGCGAATTTGCTGAGGTTGGCTCAGAACACTATGATTTCACCTGGGCTGGTAAACAGGCAGCAAAGAAAGAAGCTCAGGCTGACCTGTTCGGAAAGTCTCTCCGCTATAAGCCGGAGGATAGCCTCAACCCAGATACGACTGAGAACATCTACATTGAGGGAGATAATCTTGAAGCCCTTAAACTGCTACGCCGTAATTATCATGGTAGAATAAAAATGATTTATATTGATCCTCCATATAATACTGGAAGTGACTTTGTTTATCACGATGATTTTTCTATGACAGAAGGTGAGCTTGCAGAGCTTTCTGGTGATGTTGTTGATGGTGTGCGTTTTCAGAAGAACGGTAAGGACAGTTCACGGTATCACACCAACTGGCTGAATATGATGTATCCTCGGCTTAAATTGGCAAGAGAGTTACTTTCTGATAACGGGGTAATCTTTATTTCAGCTGATGATAATGAAATAGATAATCTACGTAAAATATGTAATAGTATTTTTAGCGAGCATTGTTTTATTGGTCAAATAACAGTTGTTGGCAATCCAAGAGGACGAGATTATGGTGGAATCGCAAGAATGCACGATTATGTTCTTGCATACATGAAATCAGATAAAACGGAATTGAACCTTATAACAGATAAAGAAAATGAGTTTAAAATGTTTGATGATTTAGGGGGCTTTGAATTAAGAGAACTCAGAAATAGAAATGTAAAATTCAACAAAGAAAATAGACCTAATCTATACTACCCTTTTTATATTGAGCCAAACGAAGAAGATGAATATCATTTGCATAACATTTCACTAGAACCTCATGAAGGATGGATTGAACTCTATCCGTTAGAATCTCAAGGCATTAATGTTGTGTGGCGATGGGGTAAAGAAAAAGCACTTGCTAATCTTAATATTAATATAAAAGCAAAACCTATGCGTAATGGTAGCTATATGATAGTCGAAAAATATCGTGAAGGAAGAATGATGGCTCGATCAGTATGGTGGGACAAAGACACTAATACTGAAAAAGGAACACTTGCTGTAAAAGAACTTCTTGAAGGAAAAATATTTGATTATCCCAAACCGGCAGAAATGATTTACAGACTGTTGGAAATGGGTACAGATTCTAATTCAATTGTTATGGACTTCTTTTCTGGTTCTGCCACAACCGCACACGCTGTTATGCAGCTTAATGCAGAGGGCGGCGGAGATCGCAAGTATATTCTTGTTCAGCTCCCTGAAGTCTGCGATGAAAACAGCGAGGCGGCAAAGGCAGGGTATAAGAACATCTGTGAGATAGGCAAGGAGCGTATCCGCAGGGCAGCAAAGAAGATACACGAGGACAACCCCGACGCACAGTTTGATGACGGCTTTAAGGTATTTGAAGTCGGCAAAACTACTATCCGCTGGAACCTTATGGACGATGATGAGCTTTCAGAACTCGATAGAGCATCAAGTGATACAGAAAAGCTCGACTTTACCGATGGTCACAATGATACTGATATTGTCTATGAAATCATGCTCCGCCAGTACGGTATTCCTCTGAGTACGCCTATTGAAAAACTTGCTGACGTCAGTGACAGAACGTATATATTTGCCGATGCAGTTGTTGTCTGCTTAGAGTCTGAAATTACTGACGAGCTTATTGAGAAACTTGCTGATATTGAGCCGACTCCTGCAAAGTTTGTTCTTCGTGACAGTGCGTTTGGTGATAATATCGAATTCAAGGACTTCTCTTTCAGAAAGCTCTCTGCTCTTATCAGAAGTCACCAGACTGAGGAAGAACGCAAGAGCAAGTATAACAACTATACCGTTGAGTTTATTTAAGGGGTGAACAGCATTGAGTGAAAAGATAAGATTTCAGATTGAGGAGCTTGACTATCAGGAAGATGCTGTTAACGCAGTTATTGATTTGCTCAAAGGTATAGATCGTCAGGCTGTAAGTAGTATTTACAGTGACAAGTCAGTAATTCGTCGCTTTACTTCATCACACCCTGAAGCCAACGTTCGATTTAACGCAGGAACAAGACTTATACAGAATCTTAATACCGTACAGTACCGTAATGGTCTTTTCAAGGACAGCGGTATTGTAGGCAACATACCACAGTTTACTATAGAAATGGAAACAGGTACGGGTAAGACTTTTGTATATCTGGAAACTATTCTTCGTTTATGGAGCGAGTTTGGAGGACAGTTTAAGAAGTTTATCATTGTTGTTCCTTCAAATCCTATTCTTATGGGTGTTAAGAAGTCGATAGAAACTTTTGCTGACTATTTTAAGCCTAAGTTCAATAACCTTGACTTATCTGAGCATTTCTTTGTATTTGATAAAAACGCAACTCGTGAACAAGTTACAAATAAGCTAATAGAAAGTACTGATCTTTCTATTATGCTTATTACTAACCACAGCTTTAATAAGGAACAGAATCGGTTGCGGCAAGAAGATGAGCACGGTATTGTAATCTGGAATGATATAAAAGAGATAGCTCCTATAATAATTATAGACGAACCTCAGAAGCTTGACGGTGATGGCAAAAAAGTAACTGCTTCTATGAAAGCGATACTGGAACTGAATCCGCCTATGATACTGCGATACTCTGCAACACATAAAAACCTGTACAATCCGATATACCGTCTTGATTCATATGATGCATACAAGAAAAAGCTAGTCAAGGGTATCAAGGTTACGACAGTACATAGCCTTACGCCGAAGGACTTTCCGTATGTTCGATATGTTGATTTCACATCAGCCTTGCAGGCAAGGATAGAGATATTCTACAAGAAACAGGGCGATATAATACGTTGTCGAAAGTTTGATGTTGACAGTAATGCTTCATTGGAGGAGCTTTCAGGCGGTCTACCGCAGTATCACAACTGGTACATAGCAACCCAGCCACGCAAGGATGAACCTTTGCAGATTAGTAAAGATGATGGAGATATTCTTTGGCTTAATAAAGGAAAGAGCAATGACGAAATAGATCATTCTGTAGCAGTCGAAAAACAAATAGAACTCGCTATTCGAGCACATATAAACAAACAATCAGAGATACTTGCAAGTGGCAAGAAGATAAAGGTGTTGACTCTGTTTTTCGTAGACAGTGTAGCCAAAGTTCGTGGAGATAGTGAGGACGGAAGAGGCGAATATCTGCGTATATTTGATAGAGTATTTGAGGATATACGTTCTCAGCCTAATCTTATTGAAAGCTCTATTTTACAACAGTATCCAAAAGAATTTGCAATTTTGAATCCTGATGTTCCTGTATCACAAGTACGAGAGGGTTATTTTGCTGTTGATAAGAAACATAATGTAGTTGAGGTTGACGGCTGGAACAGTGACCTCAATGACGAGGATATCAGTCTTAAAGCTAAAGCTCAGGAGGATGTGGATAGAGGTATTGATCTTATCTTGAATAAAAAGGACGAGCTTATTAGCTTTGATGAACCGCTTTCATTTATTTTTTCTCACTCTGCTTTGCGTGAAGGTTGGGATAATCCTAACGTTTTTATATTGGTAACGCTAAAAGAAGGCGGCAGTGATATTGCAAAGAAGCAGGAAGTAGGCAGAGGCTTACGTCTTCCAGTAGATATTACGGGTACACGTTGCTATGATAGCACCATTAATGAGCTTACAGTTGTTGCTAACGATTATTTTGATCACTTTGCAAGTACATTACAGAGCGACTATAACAAATCTACTGGCTTTAACAAAAACGAAGTCAGTGCAGATGTTGTTAAACTCACTATGCTGAAAGCCGGAGTCCCTGCTGATAAGATAGAAGAAGCGTGTGATGCATTCAAACGAGAGCTTTTATCTTCTGGTGCCGCTAAAATTGATAAATCTGGCAAAATCGTTCTAACTAAAGAGGCAGAAGAATTTCCAAATATTATGTTCAATGACCCTACTCTTATCGAGCATTCTGATAAGATCATCGAATCCTTTGTTAACGTTATGCAGGATAAGGGCAGTAATAAGATTGAGATTACAAATGGCGATGAAGAACCGTTTGAAAACAAAATGCAGAGCTACGTTAATGAAGGCGAATTTGCTACTATGTATCGTAAACTGCTGACAATTCTGCAAAAGAAATCTGTTTATAGGTATAAACTTGACACAGATGAATTCATTTCTGCAACTGCCTCTGAAATCGAAAGACAGCTTGCCAAGAAGAATGACTTCATACAGTTTAAGATTACCAAAGCAGATGTAGATTTTAGCGATTCTCGTAAAATGCAGATGGGTAATGCACAATCACAGGTTGAAGACAGCACCAGTCATACTATAACCTATGATGAAAGACCTCTGTTTGAACTTGTAAATATGATAATGATGCATACTATGCTTCCAAGACTTGCAATTATAAGAATAATAAAGAAGTTATCTGACAAAGCAAGGAACAAGATTAATAATCAGGATTACCTTGAAGAAGCAATATCCATTATCAATCAGCAGCTTGTTTCTTATAAGAGCAAACAATTCTTAGATGCAGAATTGGTAGCAAGCGTTGGTTCAGCTGAGAAAGATATATTTGAGGTTGATAAGATTGCTAACGAGGAAGAAATACGTTATCTATTTACTCCAAATCCAGCCCGCAGACGTGCGATGAACCTTAAATACAAGTTTGATAGTGAGGGCGAATATAAATTCGCTAAAGCTCTTGATGAAGATCCTAATGTATTGCTTTATACTAAACTGAAAAAAGGCGGTTTTGTTATCGAAACTCCTGTTGGAAACTATTCTCCTGACTGGGCAATAGTCTATCAAAAGGACAACGAACAGCTTGCTATGTATTTTATTGCAGAAACAAAATGGGATAAAGAAGCTGGCAATCTCAGCGATGATGAGAAAATAAAGATTCGCTGTGCAACCAAGCATTTTGAAGCTGTTGACGGCTCAATGAAAGATAAGGTTAAATACGCCTGGGTTAATGCTTATAAGGATACAACTCAAGACCATAGTTTCCCTCAGATTTTTATTGATGAGAACTACTTTGATACATTAACGCTATAATTTAAAAGAGCGGAGGAACGTCAAATCGTTACCTCCGCTTTATTTATGCCTATTGACTTTTTATTGGTAAGCGTATAACCCCCAGCACCTACCCCACCGAAGTCTAATAAAGTATAATAAACTCCAAGGAACACCATGAAGTAAATTGAATAATCCGAATTGATCCATGGAGTTCATTGGAGTCGATCAGACAAGGAGGTAACAGGTATGGACAAAACAACATCCATCACAAAGGGTGCATCACCGGCAGATTTATCATTGAGCGACATTTGAAAAAGGGATCGGTATTTATATCGATCGATGACAATTCTGTTTTTCTTGTAAACGGCATTGTCAGCAGTTGGGAGGAAATGCTGAGAAATGCATCGATGCCAACTTTGCTTGATGCAACGCTTCTGCCATTTAAAAATGCGATCATTTCCGATGGCCTGGTATCTGTTATGCCGATCATATTCGGTCCGAACAGCAAAGCCGATTTCAAAGATATATACATGGACGCAAAGAGAAATGGAGAAATTAAAGCCAGAATATGATGTTACAGCCGGGTGTTATCTGCCCGGCTGTTTGCTTTTATGATGCGGGGGGGTTATACGCTTACTTACAACATCTCATGTTTCTAAATACACAAAAGACCGACTGCTCACAGCCGGTCTTTTATAGCGCGTTTTTATATTTGAGATATTTCAAATTTATAGTTTGACATTTTATGGTACAGTCACAGAATTTTTGATAGCGTTTGCTGTATCCCAATAGCCATTCACTTTTGCAACAACAGCTACTATAGTGAATTCAAAAAAGTTTTGAATTCTTCCTGTCTATTAACAATTGATTTATATAAACATGCTTTCCAATAGTTTTGTCCATAAATTTCTTCAAGAGTTTCAACATCATCATTTAATACATCAATTGCACTTTCGTAGTGTTCTTTTTTTAAAGATTTTAGCAATGACTTAGATTTTACAGCTAGCTCATCGGAACATCTATCTTTGTATCGATTAATTAGTTTTAAAGATTCATAGTGATTTTTTATTAATTCCGGTGTATTATCCTTGAGTGAAATTTCAATTGAAGGAGTGTAAGGATCATCGAAACAAATGTCGATTAGCAAGTATTGTTCTTGAGGAATAGCATCAAAATAAAAATGAATCGTCTTTCTTATAACTGTACTTTTATTTTTGTTACATTTATAACAACAAGGGATAAGATTAGGTATGAATACAATGAATTCAGTGAAGTATGTCTCGGGGAAATAATGATCTAAAGTGTTTGATTCAGAAACAAGACAATATGGGCAAGTTGACTTCTTACCATCAGGTAATTTGCTAAACAGTTGTTTTCTTTTTTCTTTAAAAGCAAGACTGTTATTATATGCATTTCGCATTATTCCTTCATATTCAGTATAATCAGTAATCGGTGTAATAGCACTTAAATTGTTTTTTTGGGAAAGGTATAATTCATACCTTTCAAAAATTCCTTCTTTAACACTATTTAACTTTTTACGATCATCTTTATGTTTCTTTTGCAAAATATTGTTGAATAAAATTTTATTATCATCTAGTATCTCTTGATCACCATTGAAATCATCTAAAACAGTTAATTCCGGCATATTATTACTTCTCCTTACAGCATGTTTTTAAATATATTTTTGCATTAAGAGAAAGATTATTATTGAATTCTTTCAATATTTCATCATATGAAAGAGTTTTACTCATTGCTAATAACACGGATTTATAACTACTTTCAGAATTAGTAACATCGAATATATCATCCGTAATACTTGTAATATCTTCTCCAAAGCATTCAATATCAGGATTCCTAATTAACAGTTCGTTGTTTATTCTAGTGAGTGTCTGAATATATCTTGATGGTATCTCTTGTATAATTAACGGAGAATGAGTAGCTATTATAGCATATGAGTTAAACTCATTCAATAATGATGAGAACATTCTCATCATATTAGCAATAGCATTAGGATGTAAATGAAGCTCAGGTTCATCAAACAGAATAATTGATTCGTTTTCTATGTTTGCTATAGCTTCTGTTATAGTACAAAAAAGAATGTGTTGTCCGGAACTGAGCTTGATTTCATTTTTCGGATCATTTAGTATTTGATCAATCAGTTCACTGTGCTCTTCTTCTATTATTTCACCAATTACCTTTTTCCAAGAATCAATTCGTTTTTTTTCTTTAATTATTTTTATTGAGTTTATTAAATTTGAATGTAAGTTTTCTAATGAGAGTGTACCCGATTCAGATTGTATTCCACAATAAACATAACTGATAGAGTTATAATTGTTGTGTCCAGAAGGACGTTTAATGAATTTATCGAATGCACTGTATGATATAGAGATTACTCGATCAAACAATGGTCGTTTTCCGATAAACATTTCTTCACGTTCATCAGCAGAATATTTGAGACCACTTAGTGAATTGGCTAGATATTCTAAAATTGTTGTTTTTCCCGTACCGTTTTTTCCGATAAGTACATTGATTCTATACGGTATATTAGTGGAGCTACTGAAATTAAAATGCAGCTCCGAAATTAATTTCGAAAACGGAAGTTTAACTGCATAATTAAATGACATATCATTACGTTCTATATCGCCTGATAAGCATAATTTTAAGGCGTCATTTAATGCTTTTGAAGCACTGGATTCTCTTAAAAGTGAGGTTCTTACGCCATGCTGGTTAAGAAATCTTTCATGCAGCTCAGGATGTGTTGCAAGGTCATTTAATCTATTTAGTATATCTTTATAGTCTTTAGGAATAAGCTCTATTATTTTCTTATAAAAGTTCAAATCTTGTCCTAGCGAACAAAATACGTTGCTGTCAAGTTTTTTAATATTAGTACCGATTACTTTTTGGACTGGTTTATTGTATTCATCTGTCCTATATTTATCAATGTAATAGCAATATATTTTGATTGTTCCAATCCAATTGATGATTCCTTCTCTATCTGCATATACCATATGAAATGTTGTATGGTAAAAAAAATCATCCCAACTATCTGAGTAAAGTAAGACGGTGTTGAAGTATTTACCATTTTCGGGTGGCCAGCCTATGTTTGTATTTATTATGTCCATTAAATAACTCCTTATTGATTGCTAATGAATAGTATAAAAAACTATTCGTCAATATTTGAATCGATATATTCGTAACTCATATCTGCAAAGCATTTTAAAATTGCTTCAAATATAATTTTAGCGCCTTTGCATGGTACAGCCATACCAATTTGTTTTCTTACGCCTTCCTTGCTGCCTATGAACTCATATGAGTCCGGAAATGTTTGCAGTCTTGCTCTTTCTCTATTGGTTAATGCTCTTGGTTCTTTCCAATGATAAATATGTGTTCCGCCGCCACCACTGCCGGTAACAGTATATGACGGTTTGCAAGGATCAAGGCGCTTATAAATTTGGCTTATTTTTGCTCCTTTGACATTTAGCTGCAGATGTTCAGGAAGATTTGCCGTAAAAGCATTTTCACCTGGTTTTATATGCATTAGTCGTTCAACAACATGAGGTGATTGTTTTGTTTTTTCGTTGTTAAATGCATCTGCTGGTATAGGAGGATTCTCAATAGCTGTCCTGCAAGTATTATCAATGTATTTATAGGGTTTTGGAGATGGGACACGATATACAACGTCAAGATCTTTTCTTATACCAACTATAATTATACGATGACGAGCTTGAGGAATTCCATATTCTTCGAATTTGTAAAGGTGAGGGACTATGTTGTACCCTGCTTTTTTTAATTCTGATAGAATCTTTTTAAAAGCTTTTCCATCATTTGCTGTTCGTAATCCTCCAACATTTTCAGCTAAGAACCACATTGGTTTAAACTTTTTTAGAGCTTTTACACCATATGTATACAGCGGACCATATACACCCTCTATGCCTTTCTGTTCGCCAACAACGCTGAAATCGTTGCAAGGAAAACCAAAAGCAAGAGCATCAATTGGTGACAATTGTGACATATCAAATTTCCGAATATCGCCGTGATAAACGCTTTCTTTTATTGCAGGTCTGTCTAATATACTTCAATATTATAAAAGCTCAGAAATGACAGTTTATTTGCTAGGATTTAAAACATCATCTTCGTCAATTAAAATATGGAAATGAATACCAATCATTATTGCAAATAACATTATTATAATTTTGAAAACTAATAAGCATTTGAAAAAGATTGAGAGTATATTTAAAATCGTTATACCATAGCATACACCAGCAACAGAACCTATGATACCTCTAAATATTTTATTCTTAAATTCTGCTGCGATAGTATCTAAAATAATGGGAATAAAAAAACCCAGCAGGATAGCAGCCCACCAGCGTATTTTAGTTGCGCATAATAAAGAGACTATTGTTGTTATAATGTCTATTGGAATACACATTCCGGCATCAGAGGTGTGTTCTTCTAAAACAATGTATCTTCTTGCCATGTTAATCTCCTTTCTAAATATCAATAATACCATCATTATTTGTTAATATATCATATATGTGCATAAAAGTCAATAGTTAGGTGGGATTTTATTTGTACCATAACTTATCTTTTGATAGTATGCGAAACAGTAACAGTAAACTGTGTCTATAGACACACTTTTGTTCAGTCGTAACCATCGCTCAAACTTCCTTTTTCTTCTCCCGGATACGCTCTATACCGACAAACTCATGTTTATTATCAGGCTTGAAAGTAACGCCGATCTTGTACTTGCCCTTGCCGTTCTTCTCCTCGATGCTGACCGTGGTGCTGCCGCTGCTTAGAAGAGCCTTGCAGTTGGATTTGGACAGGGACATGGGCTTGGTGTAGTTTATTTCCTTTCCATCCTTAACAAACGAGAAGTGACAGTATGTATTTTTGAATATGACGAATTTGCACCCGCTTTTGTAAGCCGAACAATAGAAATTTTTGTTACCGTCAAGTATATCACTGCCGCAGAAAGGGCATTTTCCTAAACTGTTGCTGTCTGTAAATTTCTGTGCGGAACAAACGGTAACGTCCTGTGCGATTATCCTACGAAGTTCATCGGCTGTTTTATCTATTGAGTGCTGCATTGTTTCTTTTCCAAGTTCGACCGACTTTATCATCATGTTGAATTCGATGTTTCTTTCGGTAAAAAGGTCGATATTCAGCTGATGAAGATATCTAATGAAAGCTTCACCTTTTTCGGTGCAGTAATACTTTCCCTGCTTTATATCGATGTATTTATAGGTCTTTACGCATTTGGTTATAAGTCCAGTTCTGGTTGCTACAGTGCCTATCTCCATACCCTTTTTTACAGCTTCATACAGTTCACTGTCATCGGCAGGGGAGTCATCGTTATCCTGGGCAGATGATGATTTAGCAAAAGGCGCTTTAAGGTACGCATTAAGGGAATCAATGGTATAACGCGGAGGGGCTTTTGTCATCTTATTATCGATGACCCAAGAGAATGATACAAGTTCTCCGGGAGAAAAAGAAGGGAGCGTTTTGTTATCCTCATCATTATCATCGGTTTTCTTATGCGGTTCATATCGACGGAAACCCGGAGTAAGGGGAGTATCACCCTTAATTTTGAATTCGTGAGTGCCATTGGTGAAAACTATCACGGTCCTGTTGACGGTACAAGGCGGAGCAAATACCGCGCAGAAACGCTTGACTATCGTGTTATAGACCTTCTGTTCATCATCGGACAGAGCACTTTCATTTGTCGGAAAGTTAAGCGTAGGTCTGATAGCGGAGTGACTTTCCACCTTGCTGCTGTCAAATATCTTTTTAGTGTCCTTGTGTTCAAGATCGAGGGAGTATACAGCATTCATCTTGTCAGCAACAGCGAATACATCTGCTTTTTCTTCTTCTGCGAAATACTCAGTATCAGCGCGGGGATATGTAATAAATTTCTTGTCGTATAACGACTGGATAATGGGCATCGACTTGTCGAGTGTCATGCCCAGGTCCTTTGATAGCTTACCTTGCAGCGTATCGAGAGAAAACATCTTTGGGGGAGTGACAACAGCTTTTTTCGTATCGATGCTGCCGACCCGAAAGACACCCGATGACAGTTCTGTAAGCCGCATCTGTGCCTGTTCCTGAGTATCGTATTTCTCCTTATCGGTGACAGTGACCTTTATGCTGTCCTTTTCCGTTTCACCATGAAGCTGAAAATACGGTGTCGATACGAAGTTGCGTATTTCAAGTTCGCGCTGATACACGGTATCGACTATCGGGATAATTACACGACCAACGCCCCAGCCTTTACGGACATTAGCTTTTTGCATCAGATAACGGGAAAGATTATATCCGAACAGCCAATCCACGAATGTTCTCGCATAGCCTGCGTTAGCCAGATCATCGTATTTGCTGTCACTTTCCAGCGAGCTAAGGGCTTTCAGTATCGTGCTTTCAGTCTGTTCCGGTAGCCACAGACGATACACAGGCTTTGTGTTCCTAGCGACGCGGAGCACGTTACGCACGATGATCTCACCCTCACGGTCCGCATCACCGCAGTGTATGATACCGTCGATCTCGGGCATATCCATCAGCTTCTTGATAAGCGAATACTGCCTTGCACAGTCCTTGCCATTCGGGAACAGTCTGAAATTCGCAGGTATTATAGGCAAAACCGCAGTTTCTCCCTCCGGTACATATTTTTCAGGCTCCCCGAGAGTAAGCAGATGCCCGAAACAGAACGTTATCACGTAGCTGCTGCTTTCATAATAATACAAGTCTTTGTTGCCTACACGCTGAACATTCTCACGATGTGCTATCGCATCTCTTGCATTCTTAGCTAAACTCGGTTTTTCGCATATTATAAGCTTTTTCATTCTTTCTTTTTCCTTTCTCTTGGTGTTCTTGGCTGAAATCGTTCAGCCTTGTATACTGCATCAAAAAAATCGGCTGGAACTTTCAATGCATAACAGATACGTTCGAGCATCTCTAGATCAGGTATGTTGTCACCACATTCCCATGTGTATACAGTGAACTTAGTGCAGCAGATAGTATCAGCAAGCTTAGCTTGTGATATACCCGCCTGCGTTCGTGTTTTCTTTAGCAGTTCCGCAAAGGATACATTTGCTTTAGGTTTAGTTTTGGGTGGTTCATCACCTAGCTGAAACTTAGCTTCCATCATCATGAGCTCATAGTAGTTCAATCCAAATCTCCGGGAGAAAAGAAAGAACGTGTTCGCTATCACGCGGATATCGTTCTCAACCCCGGCTTCAATATTCCCTAAGTCACTTGCCTTGAATCCACAGGTTTCTGCGCAGTAATTGATCGTGCCGTAATTCTCACGCATTATTCTCAGATAATCACGAGCTGTTATTTTCCTCATAGTAACACACCTTTTCCTCACAATAATACGCCGCTTTATATTCTACGATAATATACATAGTTTTATAAACCAAATATTTTTTTTCTTTCTCTAGGATAATACAAAGTGGGTACTGATAATGACAGCTCAAATCAGCCCCCACCCTCATCGTAAAAATAATTGCAGCATTTTTTCCCAAAAGCCTTGACAAAATCATTTTTATGTGATATTATCATGTTGAAGTCGAGTATTGCAAGTTCTTGACTATATCGTGATTGATGTGAGAGCCTTGTCCGAGGGGCTCTCATTTCTTTTGCCCTTTTTTTCTTTATTCGCCCCTTGACCCTCAGTACAATGAAGTACAAATTATCTGTGTGATCGCCTGCCTTTGTTCTGCGCCTAGTTCGGAATATGAGCCTTGTTTTTATCAACGCACCAACAAGCTCTATGACTTCACTGCGTTTAAGCTGCATCATCTCGGCAAGGTCATTATAGCTATGGAAGAAGGACCTTTTATTGCTGTCAGCCAACTTACAGAAAAGCGCATACGCATAGAACATCTTCTGTGACAGACCCAACTTGAAAACGTCGTTAGGCATATAGAAATAATCCGCGAGGAAAGAAAAGGCTTGCAAATCGTAGTGAGTTGCACCCAGACAGCCGTTAGAACGTGTTTGACGATATTGATGAGTAATTACCCCTTTCTCAGACAAAGCCTTTAAAACACGCTTTACGGTCGCTACAGACAGCCCACAGCTTGCTGCTATCGTTTCCTGCTTGATGCAGACTGCATATCCGTTGGTTGTCAGCTTGGTGTGACGGTTAACGATGCTGTACAGGCGGCAGGCTACCATTAGTTCGTTACGGGACAGCTCCAGCAGTTTATTTGGTATTTTCATTTTACACCTCGATTAATTATTTTTGCAAATAAAAAACGGTAGACAGGTGGTATCTGTCTACCGTTTATTATACAGTATTAAATACTGTATGTCAAGAGTTTTCCTCAATATATTTATCTACGAATTCTTTGAATAGAGCGTTTGGCGTTGTATTGTTTTTGTACGCAAGTTCTTTAAACTTAGCAGCCTTTTCTTTACGAAGTCTGACTGCTAAATTAGTTAAGTTCTCTTTGCCCCATTTGATATTGGCTTTCTGATGAGCTTCTGAAACAGCCATTGTGTCACCTCCATATCACTGCATATCCTGTGCGAGGGTTCGCGCTAATTCTTTATTATAGTACATGGTTATCCCTTTAACACACCATTACAAAGTGCTATATAACACGGTAATATCGTGTCGTAGTTATCATTCCCCGCCTGCGGCGGGTGAGGATAACCGCCAAGTGTTTCAAGTTCCGATATAATACTAATTAATGTGGTATTAAGAGCAAGCCCGTATGCCTTTAGTATGTGTTATCAAATAGAATACATTTCGTGTTTTGTTTGAACCATTCCATATATTCTTTTTTATGGCGAATAAGGAATATAAATTCATCAATTTCAAAAACCATCTCGATTAATGAATTTTTTGCAAATTCAGCCGCAACTGTATCTATGATATGAACTTCATTTTTATCGTTTGAAATTATATACTGATTTCCATCTAAAAAAATACCTTTATAACCGCTATCGTTGCAGATCATATCAGAATATTCCTGTATTTTTGTTTCATCATTCGCCTTTATAAATCCAACAATGATATCAACATCATCAATATCACCTACATCAGAAAATAAATAATCCTTAAATTTATCTATTGTCATACTATCATATTTTTTCATTATATTTTCAATCGTCATAATATCACCTATTTTATGGAATTTTGCACGGATAGACAGTCCAGACTTGATCAAAGTCATCATAAATTAATCTAATATGCGTTTCTCCTTTACAAATTCAACCGTCGTAAGCTGGGAAACAGTGCGTATTTAAGGCTTTTGGCTGCTTTGGTGCAGTGATCTTACTTGTGGTGTGTTAAGGGGATAACCATATTATAGTATATCCGAAACAGGATAGTTTGTCAACCTTTTAAACGAGAAAAATTGACAGTTCATTAATTAGTACACATTGTGAGAGTTATCTATGTACTTACGAATTTCTTCACGTTCTGTCATATCCAGATTGCCGCGCCCGATAGCCATTTTTATTATTTTTTCGACTTCGCTCAGATTATTGTTTTTATACTCGTTAGTGAACTGTCCTCCCGACAGTTCGTCAAGCTTTTTAATGATGACTTGCAACGTTGATTTGAGAGCAACGCTTTCATTAACAGAATTATTAGCAAAATCAGTGCGGACATTCTTTTCAAGCTTGACTTTTTTACGTGCTTCAAATGATTTACGAACATCGTTCCAGTTGGTCACAGGTTGCGCAAAACCGTTCTCATCATTTACCATCACCGGTCTTCTTGTTTTCGGGTCTATTATAGGCGTGAAAAGAGGTTTCCATAGTAATTCCATATCAAAAATAGTATCAGAAAGGGGCATATCTATCAGGTTACAATCTTTTGCGATATCTTCCTGAGTAGTGATCTTGATCTTTAGTCTGTAGAAAGGCTCAAATTTGGTTTTTATTGGGTACATTCTTTGTCTTTTGGTTATAGCTGAACCGAAAGGCATCGTTGACAATTCACTTGCAGTCATGAGAGCACGTCCTTCAACAACAAGGTTCTGATGTTCTACAAATTCGCTGAGTTTACCGCTGTATGTTGTGTATTCGATAGTTGTTGTTCCGAGGATCTTTGAGAAGTATTCATTTGTATCATTGTCCATAGAATTGATATAAATCATGTTGCCGCAGTTAGATCGTATTGTTTTGGCAGCATCACCATACTTTGTGTCAAGCTGATTAAGATCCTGTATAAACATATTAAAAAGCAGATTTCGTCCTGCACCGACTGTTATCTTACTGTCCATATCAGGAATTCTGACCATGTTACCAAATTCATCCAGGATAAAATGCACACGCTGCGGGAGTTTCTGACCAGCACACTTTGCAGAAAGTGAAACCAGTGTATTATAGCACTGATTCACGAACAGGGAACTGATTACCCAACGTGCAGGATTGTCATCGGGAACAACCATAAATACAGCCATAGGCTTTTCGGGATCAACAAGTTCATAGAAGTTGATCTGATTACCCGAGGTGAGCTTAGCGATACCCTGATCTGAGCCGAAAATATTGATATTAGATGCAAGAGTTGAAAAAATAGAAGAACGCATCTCGCCAGACGAAAATCGTGATACCGCATAAGCAGCCACGGCAGGATTCTGAGGATCCTTGCGCTGGAGTTCTTGAAAGAGTTCATCGAGAGCATTAACTTCACGTTTTTCACGGCGTTCATTTTGGGCACCGAAGTCAATAAACATCTGATATACAGAGTACATTGATACATTTTCGATGCAGTTGTTATCGTATCCCTTTTCAAGAAGATATAGTATCATGGCTTTTAGAAGTGCTTTTGCGCTTTCGGGCCAGATAGGATCCGATTTATCATTATGAGTGAATGTGTCAGCAACAGAATCTATCATAGTAATACAAATGGATAGATCATCATTTTCTTTGCGACAGCGTTTGTATTCGTCTATGATTACTTGCAAAGGATTCCATAAAGATGATTTTTTCGTATCTCGCAGATTCAGCACCACTACATTATATCCGTTATCTTTTAGTAGTTTATAAGTATTTTCCAGCAGCTCACCTTTAGGATCGTTTAGCACCATGCTGTGCTTTAGTTTAGATAGAGCGATATGACGTATCATAGGCAGCACGAATGTCTGACCTTTACCGGAACGTGTAGTACCGATTATAAGGCTGTGTATCGTTTCGCAGTCTATGTAGTATCTGCCGTTTTCGTATGCAAGTATTATACCGCTTTTCTCAGCACTTTTCATATCATTAGCAGGGAAGGAATAGAACAGTTTTTTTAGTTCTTTTTCTTTTAGAAATCGGTCTTTACCCTTGATCTCCTTGTTGTCATGCGTTACGTGCCACTTGACATCGAGCTTGAAAGTGATATAAAAAGCAGTTGCAAAGGTTATTAGTAAAACCATTGGCAAATCAAATTCTTTGGGCTGTTTATAGAGAAATTCGATTTGGAATTTCATGATTTTATTTACAGCTTGCTTATCATTAAGGACAGATACGGCCTTGGTTGCAAGTACAAAATAATTGAGCGCGACATTTATCAGCAAAAAGAAAAACAGTGAAAAGCCCAGTAGCTGACTTAATCTCACCAAACCCCTGTTATCTTTGTTTTTTTCTTCCATTTCATCATCACCTATCCATTTCCTTTTTCTTTCCTCTCGGATAACACCTTAATAGTATGGAGTGTATTCAAGATAATCATCATTGCTGATCTGATTCTCATAGTCGAATTCACGTTGAAGTTGCTTTATATGTGCATCATATTCAGCCATTATACTTCTAAGCTGTGACCAGCACATATTGGCATTATAAGTAGATGCAGCTACTGATCGACGCAGCATCGGTGCTTTTTTTGTTCTATTTATGCTTTTACCGCGGTTGGTTTTTACAGGCTTTTGAGTAGATACGTTTGCGGTGTTTTGAGTTGTTTCTTCGCTTTCTAGCTTTTTCTTATATGACTGCGCCACCTTATGCGCGATCTTGTTTCCGTTTTTGTATGAGTTATTAAGATAATATAACCCCTCTTCGGGACTATTGTTTTTTAGCATCATTATTCCGTAAGCATATTGTGCATAAGCGTGACCGTTATCGGCAGAGCGCCGCATCCATTCTGCACCTTGCTTTATATCATCGTCAGCCAGATAAAGTTTGCCCAGCTGATACTGAGAATCACGGTCATTATTGTTTGCCGACATAAGCATATATTTTTCTGATAGTTTTTTGTCTTTATCCTTGTAGTACATACCAAGTGTAAATGCAGCTGTGTCAGAAATATCGGCAACACTTTCAAGTCGTTTGATGTCATCATCGTCTTTGATAAGACCGAGCGCTTTGTTCGCAATATTATAGTTGCTGATGTATTTGTTATTACTGAGCAGATAATCCCGAAGTTCATCAATATCCTTTTTTTCTTCTCTCCCGGATACACCCTTATCGCTCAACCGTTTTATAAGTTCATCGGACCCGGTATCAGGATATTCACCGTTTTTCATTTCCTTAATGTGTTTTAGCAGAATGTTTCCGGCACGATTATAGAAGTCCTCCATCTGATGTTCCGAATAAGTAAGCGCCTGCGATTCGTCACCATAAAAATCCTGATACTGCCTATCCATCATACCTAATGACGACACATACAAATCAAATGACTTTTTTAGTTCAGGATCCGAGCCGATTATCTCATCAACACACTTGTCGATCTCGCGCTGGAAAGGTTTCATGCGATGATTACCATACTGCATTGCGATGTTCGACGGAAATTTATCCGCCAATTCAAGCAGCATCTTTTCGGCACCTCCCATAGCATCGGACAGCTGAGGAAAAAGTATCTCACGTTTGATACGTGTGATCTCTGGTGTATGTGTCTGATTGATTATGCCGTTTGCTATCGTTGACTTTAATGTTTTGATAGCATCCTGTTCTATGCAGTTCTGATTTTTATCTTTGTGATTCCTGCGTGTAGTTCTTTCCAGCGGATACATAGCAAAATGTATGTGGATATTATCTGTGTTTTCATGTATCGCACCTATCCAGTTGATGTTATCAGCGGAAAGCTTGTCTGACTTGTCGATCATCTTATTGATACCATTACGTGCGACATTTTTCAGCTTAATATAGTCAATGTTACTTCCAACAAGAATACCATTGTTACGCAGAAACTCATTGTTAAATGAAATTACCCCACTATATTTGGGACAACCATTTTCACGAGCTGTCACTTCCTGTGTCCTATAATCGTTTAGCTGTTCGTGCGTGAGCAGATCGTGTTCAGTATCAAATGCGCCTTTCGATTTTTCATCGTTCTTCATATAGTCGAGAAAGTCTTTGTATTCTTGCTCCTTACTATGCAGTTTAGGAAGAAATGCAGATGGTCGTTCCAGGTAGTCAGTAAAATCACCTTTAACATATTTGGTATTGCTGTTACTTTGTGTATCAGATCGGATGTACCAGTTGTAAAGGAATTGTATTTTGAATACAACGGCGGGTGTAGCCATTAGTATCCACCTCCGAAGTTAGCTTTATTAATTGCATTTTGCCGCATCTGAGAGTTGTAATTTTGTTTTGCCTGCTGTATGCTTTTATGTATCGTTTGGCAGTTAATGTTCTCATCTGCTGTATCTGTATTTTCTACTCCTAAGAAGTTTAGGTAGCTGTTAACTCCGTCTCGTGTTTCGTAGGTGAATTCTTTAATGTCACCAATCTGATGTGACAGCTTGGATAAAGCTACTTCCATACGGTCAAGCCTAGACGCTATATCAGATTTAGCCCGTTTACGTTCTGATGTACTCGGCAGTTCACCATAGTCGCTTGTGATGTTTTCGGCAATGGCTGCTTCCAGTATCAGCACTCTTAATAATTCTGATGTATTTGTAAGACCACGTTCTGTTTTCAGTAGGTCTAATAAATCTAATGTTCGGTCATCCAGTGAAAATAGTCTTTTGGTTTTGGGCATTTCAATCACTCCTTTTTTTATTGCGGCTGATAAATAGGTAATAATGAGCATAAAGAGAGTGATATCACTCTCAGTAAGAAAGTGCGGTAGTACCGCACTTTTAGGCTAGAAAAAGTGATATCGTATCTATTGAAAATGTATATACGGATATACTATAATAGATATACGGATATACTTCATTCAGCTGAATATTTTCAAAACAGATATACGGATATACTCTTTTATATATACAGATATACTGTTTTTAGCTATTTGGATATACGGATATACTCATTTAAGACGCTGATTTTTGACTGAATCAAGGCGAAGTTTGTTCCGCAGATTCTATAATCGCTAAAAGCTGCTTAGAATTCAAGTCGTTTACATCGTTTTTATCCAGTTCAGGATAAAGAAAATTTTCAAGTTTCTGCGTAATTCTAATCAATCTTAGCAGTGTTCTGTAAACATCTGTAAGGACCTCGGTTGAATTTGCAGATGTATTTTTTATCTCTGTTTCACACAGAGATCGAACGATTTTTGGAAGATATTCAACCATTTCATCATTATTGCAGGCAACATATTCATTGATAATCTTGCATAGAAGTTCGTTCCTTGAAGAACAATTGCGTTTACTTGCAATTAAATCAAGCTGAGTTATCGTATTATCATTTAATCCTCTTATGATGATATCATTCTTACTTTTACTCATATAAATTACTCCTTTTTTATTCTCCGGGAGAGAGGAAATTAGCACCAATATTATCAAAATAGTCCTCGGCTGTGCCGAATTTTTTCTCGATTTTCTTTCTGTTGTAGTTACGGATAACGAAGCAGCTTGAAGCAAGATATAAGAAGAAACCTTGTTCAAGGGAGTTAGGAGCAAGGTCAAATTCTAATATATTTTCAAGAGGTTCGTCAAGCTTTTTATTGTCCAAAGTGTATGAACTTAGGTTTGTATCTTTACTGTTTTTAAAGCACAAACGAAATTTTTCATAGCTGTTATTAGCGAATTCTGCTCGAAGAATATCTTCATAAGCTACATTCAGAACACGCTTGAAACGATAGCTGTTTGTATAATATATAAGCTCCATCTTACGTTCTCCGGCATATATTTCAAGCAAGTGTTCATCGTGCTTTGACGTGTTTTTGAATAGAACAGAACCAACGATAAGAAGTATTATACCTAACCACAGGAATATGCTTGGCAGCCTGAGAACGAACAGTAACATACATACTATACCGGCAGCTATTATACCTATGTTTTTATAAAATACTTTCTTTTTTACTCTGACATTATCGGTGAAATCCTGTTCAACACCATCGCGGAATTCGCTGTACGGATATTCAAAAAAGTTATTATCGTCCATGATATTCTCCCATGTCAAGGTTCAAAATATACTGCCTGTCTACTTCAAAAGCTTGATGATCTGTTTCCTGTGAGAACAGTAATACGTTATCGAGATGGTTATTTATATATTCGATCTGCTTATCTGTTGCAGTGCTTTTACCAAATCCGTATTTATATTCTGTCACCCGAAAATCAACATAATCGCCGTCAGGATACCAATCGTTTTCATCAAAGAAATCTCTGATATGTTCGTAAAATGTATCGTTATCCATCATATTCATGGAAATTGCTACACTATTTCCTGCATATGAAATAACGCAGAAAGTGAAACCATCCGAGCCGTAACTGTCAAGATTATCCTGCAAGTTTTCGGAAATATCATCTCTTATTCTTTCGGGAATCAGACCGTCAATCATTATCTTAGAGTATTCATCGTTAGTAATATACCTCTGCTTGTCGATGATATTTGCGCGTACTGCGAAGTCTTCAAGAGCACTTTTTCTTGTCATCATATAGTGTCCGTTGCTGACACCATCTGTTGTATTACCGGTCCATGTTGCATAAGTAAGATCGGGTAGACGAACACCGACAACAGTATTATTTATTTCCATCATTACGCTGTAGTTGTCCAGTCCGTTGAAATTTCCGTTCTCGGGAAACGATCTTCCGCTCTTAAAATCATCAATTCCTTGCCTGATTATGTAGTCGATTTCTTTGTCAGATCTGCCGAAATAAGAAAGCTTAACATCGTCATGAAACGGATATTTATCGTATGATATATTGTTTCTATCAGTCATTTTTTATTCTCCTTTTTTAATGCTATCTGTGTCTATAGACACATCTTTTATTGAATGCTCTATGATACAGTGACCATACAGCTTGCTTTCAGACCGCCGTCATTTGTCGTTGCGGTGATTATAGCCTTACCTTTTCCGACTGCTTTTATCTCTCCGTCTGCATCGATAACAGCAATATCTTCACGGTTACTCTCCCATTTTACTGACTTGTCATCTGCATTATCTGGTGATATTACAGCCTTGATTTTATGTTTTTCACCGATTTTAAGAGTAACATTATTGGCAGCATAGTCTGTTTCAAGCTTGATACCGTCCACATGAATAATAGCTCTTGTGACAGGCGCAGGTGTTGTTGTAACGGTTGGCTGAGGTGTTGTTGCTGTAGTTGTTACTGATGTTGTAACTTGCTTAGTGGTCGTTGTTTCTTCTTCTCTCGGAGGTTCTTCATAGTCGTTGTAATTATTACCTCCGCCTGAATATCCGCCACCGGAATACCCACCTGAATAACCTCCGACGTTTCCGTTTCCTACTGAATTATTATGACTAGCAGCGGAGGAACTATTATCTTTTTTTGAAGAAGATGATGAGCTTTCAGAAATTCGGCTAGTTGTTGTGATTTGACGACTGTCCGGCACAAGCATAGGTTTTGTTGTAGTTGTTGTTATAGAAGTATACTCAGGCTTTGAGGAATCATCATCATATTCGCTGCTCGTATCATCACTTTCTTGCGATGATAGATCCTTTCCTTTGGGATCGTAGTCCTTGGAATCCATGAATTCTATATCGCGCTTATCAATACAAATGACCACCTTATATGTTTTGCCTTCGATCAGTTCACCCTTGATCGTATCACCGAATTCATCGACTTTATCCTCGGCATAGCGGTCATTCTCTTTATAGGAGATAGCAATACCGATATAAGAAAACTCACTTTCAGCATCGCTTATTTTAGCAAGTGATGATATATCACTCAGCTGATCTATGGTCATATTCGATGTTACATCTTTGTATTTGCCGCCTTTATAATAATAGTATACTGACTCTATCTCAGGCTTTACTTCTTCAGTTTTGCCTGATTTTTTTATTACAGATAGCATAAAATCAAGTTCTGATTTATCTTCAAGATATGCCGCATCGGATACCTTAATCATGTAGGCACCCAATTCAATGCTTTCATTATAGAACTTACTTTTACTGTCATTAGCCTTTGTTCGTATAGCTGGATAACTCAGCATAAAGAAAAATAGTGGAAATGTTATGAGTAAGAATAAGGTATATATTATATTGCTTTTTTTTGTTTCCATATCATTACTCCTTTGCGATATCTATCAGTTCTTGTCCGAATGAAATAACAGTGCTTGCTACAAGAGTATAAAGATAATCACTATCTTCTTTTTCAAAACCAAAAATGCTGAGTACTTCATTGGTAAAAACCTTGCAGAAGTTTTCTCTGATAGCAGGATCATTTAATAATTGCTTGCCATATTCTTTCATACTCATTTCAGTATAATAACGATTGAATATCTTATGTATAATTTCACTTCTGTCTTGTGCATTACCGATGTACATCAAATCGCAATCGGTTGCAATTTTGTAGCAATGAACTTTGTTTCGACCGGCAGAAAGTGACATTAGCATTTCTCCTGCCTGAAAATTAGTTGAATTATTCAGTTCGGAAAGAGTGAACTGACTGAATATCTCATGCAGTTTTTGTATGCTGTCAGGTGACTGTTTGAGTATTATTTTATACTGTATAAGCTGGAAGATTGTCTTTATTACGTCTGTTTCAGCACTGTCCGAGGACGGAAGAAAGTCCAGGATAGACTGTGATGCAAACCATAATCCTGCATCATACTTACGTGAACGCCTGAGAAGAGTCTCAATAAATTTCGTTACCTGTCTGTTTTTTACAGAGATAAATCGGTGAGCTTCATCTAACAGACACACAATATATCGTCTTTCATGTGGACTAACGAAAGCATTATGTTCTCTGTTTTTACAAGTTTCTGCCCACATAAGGGATAAAATATTAAAAAGCTGTGCATTATAAACATTGGTTTCCATTTCAGAAATCTGCTTGACATCAAAGACGATGAGGTTTTTATCATCGATATTTACATTCGTATAGTTATCAAACATCGTACCGAAAGCACCATACTTAGATAACTGCTTGATTTGTGTTTCAAGCTTTTTATAGTTCGATCTTTCGTATTCAGACAGAGTCTGATCCTTTTGAATGTTCGTGAGATAGTTGTATAGGTCACTGAAAATAGGAAACTGTTCCGGGAGAAAAGAAGATATATCCGTTGTATCAGTTATGCCTTTTTCCTTATATACTGCGACCAGAACATCACGCAGCGCGAATAATTCATCGTCGGAAAGAGATGGATTATACTGCCCGAAGAATGAGCATATTCTGGATATTTCCAAAGTGAAGTTCATTGATATCGCTTCTGATTTTGTTATCGAAGCTCCATCATTTTCATCATCGTTTTCAGCATCAGCAAGCACCGTCATGCGTATCTGTAACGGATTTATCGTGTTGCCGCGTGACATTCGTATAACTTGTCCATCGAATATTCGCGCCATATCCCTGTATTCATTTTCGATATCTAAGACCATTACTTTATTGCCCAGGAGTAATTGATCCTGGAGCATAGTTTTTAGTGTTACAGATTTACCTGAACCTTTAACGCCCACTGCAAGCAGATCGTAGGAGTTACGTCCCTGCTTGTCGTTACGGTAAAAGCAGTTAAAAATATTCAAACCGTGAGTATCGGTATACCCGAAGAAAATGCCCGAAGGATCCGTGTGCGACTGATAATAGAACGGATACTGACGTTTATATGTATCCTGCAATGGATAAGGAGTCTGAATAGTATTGCTATCGGTTGTCATACCAAAGTATTCCGATTTCAGGTCGTTGATTGGAACAAAAGATGTAATACCTCTAGTTTCAAGTTCTACGGAAATATCTCTTACACGCTTACTTAGTTCTTCATAGCTGTCTGAAGTTACGAAAAATCGCAGCGTAGTATACACCATCTGTTCGTTACCGCTGCTTATTTCATTATATATAGCAGTCAGTTTATCAAATTCGTTCTGAGTATCGATATCATCAGCAACATCCTGCTTTATAACAGCACGTGACCGCAACTCTTTGAGGGATTGTTTGATCTCATCAATCACAATCTGCTTAGATCTGAATTTGACATCA
Organism: Ruminococcus albus AD2013; assembly: GCF_000526775.1. Classification (NCBI taxonomy): domain Bacteria; kingdom Bacillati; phylum Bacillota; class Clostridia; order Eubacteriales; family Oscillospiraceae; genus Hominimerdicola; species Hominimerdicola alba. The sequence goes on along the minus strand of NZ_JAGS01000001.1, from coordinate 2,817,359 downwards.
AATGTGATAGTGCAGTCAGCGAAGGTCGATACAAGTGCAGCAAGCTCAAGGTCATTAAGGTTAGCAGGATAGTCATTGACAACCAAAGAGGTTATGTACTTGTCTTCGATCTTAAAATAATTCTGATAAAACTTAATTTCTGTAGGCAGTGTCTTATCGTTTGTTTCGGTATACGTGTGCAGTTTATCACTCTGAGTGTCGAAACACAGATACTTGTTAAAAAATTCTATGGTTTGTTCTTCGTTACAAAAAAGTACATTGGTATCTATCATTTCACGCTTGAATCGCTTGCAGCAGTCATCCAACTCAGATATATCATCAGAAAAAATCAGTAGATATGCAAGTCTGTCACTGTGATTTTCTTCAAATTCAAGAAACTCATTTTCTTTCCTTGCCATCATACGCATTATATATTTATGAGTGATGTTTCTTCGCTTGAGCAGCAGATTGTTCTTCTGCTGCTCGAAATAAGGCGATGATGTTGTAAATATGTACTTGTGAGCGCATTTCATCGATGTAGTTGCCCGGGCAAAGTTCTGGAATACGGATTCCATATCGTTGTCCGTGTAATGAAAGATATCAATACCTGATACCATCAACAACGATATGTATTTATCTTTTCCGTCAGCCTTTATCTTAAATATGAATTCCTCGTTAGGCACACTAAATGAGTTAAGATCGATCAGGTTGTCAAGAAACATCGCTGATGTAACACGGACCTTTTTAGTTTTATTTATGTTTTTTATTTTTATTTCTCTTAGACTTTTCATTTTCTTTCTCCTTGATCGTCTGCTGGTATTCAATATAATCATGATTGGAAGAACCAATAAAAAAGTTGTTGTCAAACTTAAATCGGATAAAGTTTATTAGACCGCGTGCAAAAGACTGAGAGGGATTAGTAAGTGATTTTCCGGTCAGAATGAAGTATACGATTATAGAACAAGCTATAAAAAGCCATTGCATCGCTCCACCTATCAGGGAACCTATCATTGATGATATCATGATTATGACAAAAAGCCCCATAAAACGCTGTGCAGTCAGACCTTTGAATACTTTTGTTTCAGACTTGGTCTTTTTAGGTATCATTCCCATAATTAATCTCCTTTGCGCTGATTTGTAGGCTCATTAGCAATGTTATTGGTAGGCTTATTAAAAGCATTGCCGATATTTGCTGTATTGTTCGATGTTGTGTTAACATTATTCTGTCCGTTAATTCCATCAATGCCATTTTTACCGTCATTTCCATTATGACCATTTACTCCATTTATTCCCGTATCGCCTTTTTCTCCCTTAGCTGATTCAGTTATATTTGAATTGCCTGAATCAGTTTTTGGTGGAGTTACTATACTACTGTCACTGCTTGTATTTGTAGTTTCGTTGTTAGATGTACTTGAAGAAATGATATTAGATGAGGAGTTGCTGTTTTTTTCAACATTCCATCCTTCTTTTACTCCTTTCATTCCATGAACAGCAGTAGAGACAGCTCCCTGTGAATTTCTTGCTTCACTTTCTCCAGCAAGATAACCTTTTCCAAAACCGGTAAAACCACCTGTGACTCCATCTCTTAACATACTTCCAAAGGCTCCTCCATAAGTTGCTATTTTACCTCCAACACTGTTAAAGTTTCCGTTTCCATCTGTGTGCTTTGAAATTCCATTTTCAAAACCTGATTTAGCTCCATTTATTGCTCCATGTATTTGACCAGATAAACCTCCTGCAACAGCGGCAGCAGCAGTGTTTCCTTTCTTTACAACATTACCAACTGCTCTGCTTGTATTGCTTACCGTACTGCCTGCGATCTGTGTTGCGGATCTGATCGACATTATAGCAGCTGCACCCGATTTAACGCCTGCATCAACACCAAGTATCTTAACAATAAGATCGGGTCCGTCGATGACAAACATAGCTCCTCCAACAGTGAGAGCTATCAGGACGGTAAACGGATAGTTCTTGTCCTGTGCAGATATCAGCACGTAGATATAAAGTCTAAGGATAAAAATAACAGCTATCATTACGATGTTGCACGATATAAGATTTTGTACAACTTGTTTTGCTCTGCCTGAACCACTAAGATCAGATGCTACGACCAACGGTGCTACTATCTGTGCGAAAAGCAGATCAAAAAGCAGTCTTACGATCTTAACCATAGCAAAACACATACTTATAAGTGTAACCACAACTAAAATGAACGTAGGAAGGAAGTCAAGGTAATAATAGTAGACTTCTTCATATCCGTCAACGTATATCATCGCATTAAGAGCTGCCGAGAATGGTTCATCTTTTTTTGCAGCTTCCTGCATTTCCTTAGTATGAAGTGGTTCAAACTGAGCTACGCCATTGTCTTTCTTGTCTTCAATTATTTTACGATAGTTTTCTTCCATATTCAGATATTCGATGAGGCTGAAATTGGTGCCATATTGTTTAAGATATACCTTATTATCTTCAATTCTTCTTATTAGTTCCTCAACGCTACTGGGAGAATTACCGATCAAATTATAGTAGGACCATTCAGCAGTAAATACTTTGTTGAATTCGCTTGGAATATCATTACTCAGAGCAAGTTCATTCATATACTCAACCATACGACAATTTATTTTTGTTATGTAGTTAAATGCAGGAAATGAATCATACTGCCAATGACTGTACCATTTTGGGTCTTTACTAGCATCTTCCTGTGAACTATAACCAAATTGTTCGTAATTATTTTCGTCGATCCTTTTCCATGTCGATAGATAAGGGATAGCTTTTGGCGTTTTTTTGGTCATATCTACATCTGTATATATGGTGTCACCCTCGAATATTTGTGAAACAGGGCTATAGACTGTAAAGCCATTATAGGGAGCGAACCTACACCATACTTTTTGTCCTCTATCTCTATAAACACCGGCTGCTACTACAGCTCCGCCAACTTTAGTATATATAAAATCCGTGTTACCATCTTTATCATTATGTACCTCGATATAATGATCGTCCTTGTTTGATTTCTCCCAGTATTCGTAGATTGAGAGTATAGTTGATTGATAGTCATACTGTGAAGTTGCATGAGTAAACTCAGCATCAAGCAAAGTTATCTTATCTTCCAGTGTTAGAGTCTCGTATTTTTTCTGAACGACAGCCGGGGCTCTTTGATCTCTGCCTGTATCGCTCCACTTTCTGTCAAAACTGTCAGAGTGGATCGTTTGGTTGATCGGTAAGCTATATACACGTTCCGGACTGCTTTTAAAAACGGCATTATCGGATGAACTGTACTTTAGTAACTTATTGTTTTTAACCGAATCCTTGACCCTAGTTATGCTGTTGGCAAGCAAATTTTGACCTAACGTAGGGCTCGTTATCGTGGTATCCTCGTTAATAACTATGTCTTCGTTAAATGAGCTTTTAACGCTTTTCACTCCACGGGTACGCAGGGCTGAAAACTGACTGACCAAAGTCGGTAAAGCTACCAGTAACATTATGGATACGAGCAGATTTCGGAAGAAGTCAGACAATCGCATCTTATCAGCATTAATCAGCAGCATAACTGCCGCTATAACAAGCGAAAGAGATACTAATGCCCACGCTACCGGGTATACTACTGATGTAATATTAAATTTATTTTTTATTAGAGTGTATAAATTTATATCTAAAAGGGTTGTAAGTCCTTTGTCAAACTCATCAATAGTAACGCACAAAAACTTGAGTGTGTTGTACTCGACATACCTAATAGCGTTTTTTATTCGATTGTTACCTTCAACGACCCGACCAACTTCATAGCTTACACCCCAGTCAATGCTGTCAGTACCTTCGGCTGCAACATGAACTATCGGGATAATATACACCACGACAATGAATACAGCTATAAAACAGATAGACAGTATTCTCGCTTTTTTTGTGTCTATAGACACACTTTTACTTTTACTCATTTTTATATCCTCCAATCTATATTATGTGTGCTGCAAAAAGCAGAACATTTCTGCACTTTACGGCACACATAATATGTGTGTGCCGCAGAGCTTATCCCTGAAGTGAGCCTATAAGTCCAACGCCGAATGAGAGAACAGCGACACCAACAAGTATGCTGACTGCCATGCCCTTACCTTTTTGGAGTCCCTGACCGCCACCGGTAATGAATATGATACCGAGACACATTACGCAGAATGCGGCAAGACCATAGCCGATCAGTTTGACTTGTGCGGTTGCTTCTGAGATCCATTGTGTAATTGCACCCCAACCATCGCCGCCTCCCTGAGCAGAAAGTGTTGTTCCTAAAGCTGTTTCAGCTGTTGTGATGCCCGCGGCTGATGCAGAAAATGCAGAGCATACTATCATTGTGTATACCATTACGATAATGGCAAACATCTTCTTTACCGCTGTTGTTTTGCCTTTTGTTTTCATAAAAAAACCTCCTAATTTAGCGTCTAGCGCTTGTCCTGTTATATGTAACATCGTTATCGATGTTATCACTTTGAGTAACTGTTTTTTGCTGCTGTATATATTTGCACAGCACTTCATTGTAGTCTTTGCTGTTCTTAGGTGTATGGATAGATACTTTGTATTTATCTCCATACTTCTGTAAGATGTTTTTAGCGCCCTCCCGTCCGGCAGAATCGGAATCAAGACAGCAGACGATCTCGTTTATCGACGGATTCCTTGACAGGTAGGCTTGTAATGCAACATCTGATACACCAAGCAGCGCAAGTCTGTTTTGCCGTTTCCAGCAATCTTCTCTATCACCTTTTTGCTCACCGACGATCTTTGCTATCGTCGCATGGGAAAGCAGGTCAATAGGTGCTTCAAAAAGATAGACCCTGTTTATCTCGGCTTTTGGATCACTCTTATTGCATGGCACATTAAAGCTGTATTCTATCATACTTCCGGTTGTGTTACCTTTGTATGCTTTATCTGCATAAGTATTCGTTCCGCGCTGTGTTACGCAGCGAATGTTATTATTCTCATCGTAGCCAACGAAACAGGCATTATTATGAGTATCCTGATAGATCAGCTTATCATGGAATAGAGTACTGACTATATCAGCATCTATACATCTTGTAAGAGTAAGGTACATATATACGTTTTTGTAATTGCCATTCGTTTTTTCGGGTATATATAGCTGTTTTTGTGACGGTTCCTTACTGGTTGTAGGTGCTGATGAAGTCGTTTTTTTGAATCTTGTTACAGTTTCGGTTTCAAGAGGGGAGAGCATCATACAAGCTTCCTGAAACGAAAGCCCATCGACACGCTGGAGCCAGTCGAGAACGTTTTTTCCCTTAACATCGTGACTGTTCCATGCCCATGTACGGCGGTTAGGGTAAATAACTAAGCTGTCATGCTCTATGCATTTAAAATACGAAGAAGTCTGTTTAAAGGAAAAACCTTCTTTTCGTCCGAGAAAATCTATCATATCTATCGAACGCAGATTTTCAAGCTCATCATTTGTATAGTGAACATACTCTTTCCCTGAACCTATATACGAAATACGTTTAGGCAATCAGATCACCTCCTACATAGAATTGATACCTCTGAGGATATCGACCTTTATTCTTTTTATCCGATTTATGTCAGATACATCGGATATATAGATATCATTTCTTCCAAGAAACGCGCTGTCTTTGCGGATCTGCATTTCTATGAGCTCACATATATCCTTGTTGTTGATGTAGTATCGAGCAAGTTCCAGCCGATCAATAGTACGGTCCGTAACTATATCTTTAGATGTATGGTTGATTATCCTTACCTGACATAAATCATTGTCAGAATACTTATTAAAGTTATTGACAGGATCCTTGCAAAACTCATCATACGCATTTTCAGTAATAGATTTATCGTCAGCAAAGCGTTTCAGCATAGGTCCGTCCAATCGAATATATGAGAGTAATTCGCTTATCGGAAAGACAAATTCTTTGCGAGGTCTATCAGGATATCTAAACTGTATAATAATGTTTTTCATGTCATCACCCCCTAAAAAGAGGGACAAACGTTATCGTCTGCCCCTCGATGTAGTGTTGCTTTCGGTTTCATCAGCTGAAATAGCTGCCATTCTGTTGTCACTGTCATCACCAACTGCAAGCTCCAGTGACAGCTCCTTGTATCTGTGCTGTTTTTCACGCAGTTCATCTTCATGCGGGAACACATCGCCGCAGCGTGTTTTGGCTACATTCAGATTCTTCTCGGTTTCTTTGAGTTTATCCTCATTTTCCGCGATGCTTTTATCTATCATGTTATCAAGTATGTTGTCGATGTTGTCAAAAACACCCTCATGACTTGTTCCCATAGATGTCCTGAATGTGGTTCTTCTGCGAAGTTCAAGGCTAATTATAGGTGTAGAATAATCACTTGTTATGCCTGTTTCGACAAGCAGCATTTTAAATCCTCTGTACTCACCTACAGCGATAACTTCTTGTGTGGCGATCTTTCTAAGACCTATCAAAGTTTTACCCGCTTCTTTTTTGTCGATAAACATATTACCGCGTATCGAACAATTAAATGACTCATTTTCAGCAGTAGCAGCAGCCTGCTTTTTATCGTCATACAGCCCAAGCAGTCTGTTGTTGAGTGCTTTTATCTCCTGCGGATAAGTTATCTCCGCCTTCCTCTGAGCATCATGCAACTCAGTATCAAACTGTGATTTCTTCTGTTTGAGTTTCTGAATATCGTTTTTCAGCGTTGCAAACTCTTTTATTCTCGGATCTCCAAGTGACAGAGCCTTTATTTCGGCGTATTTTAGACTTGTATCATCAAAAGCTTCTATTTCATCCGAATGCAGCTTGCTTGTAAGCACCTGTTTTATCATTATTGACTTGCCCTCGATAGTCTGCCATCTGTAAGCATCGAATGTACCCTTGCAGCTGTACTTGAATTCAAGGATCTGTCCATCGCCTATATCAGCGCATTTGTTACCTTGTCTTTCACCTCTTCCGTTTCTCTGGTCGTAGTCACTCGGTCTCCATGGAATATCCAAATGGTGGATAGCGTACAGATAATCCTGTATATTAGTTCCCGCACCCATCTTTTCAGTACTTCCGAGTATTACTCTTATATCTCTGTTTCTGACCTTTTCAAACAGCTTTTCTTTTTCCTCAGCGTTCTTAGCATCATGGACGTATGCTATTTCTTCCTCCGGGATACCTTTTGCTATCAGCTTTGTCTTGATATCGTCGTACAAGCTGAAAATACCATCGCCTTTGGGTGTAGACGTATCGAGGAAAATCACCTGTGTCAGCCTGTTTTCGTTTGTGTCTGTATATACCTTGAACACATTTTCCACACAGATGTTGATTTTGCTGTTCGGATCGTCGGGATAAGATGGGTCAATCAATCTCTGATCGAGGGCGCATTTACTGCCATCGGTTGAGATCAACAGCATATTGTCAACATCTCTGCCGACTTCCTTATTGTGTACTCTGTCAGCACGTTCTCCACACTCTTTTATAAATGCTTTCTGTATATCCGTAGGTTCAGTAACGACTACAAGAGTTTTGACTTTTGGTGTTTTCAGATCGAGATCCTCTTTCATTTTTACATCTGCACAAGTGTGGAAGTCCGTTTGTAGGAGAGTCACATTCTTGTATTCCTTAAACTTTGTTATCGAACGGAATGATGTTCCGGTTGGATCAAGTTCAAGATCTGTTGTAAGTCTGCCGTAGTCTGCGATCCACGAATCAAACGATGAGTATCCTTTTTCTTTCAGGTATGAGGGAGCAACATATCTCATTGCTGTATATAGTTCTGTCATCGAGTTGGAGATTATCGTACCCGATGCAAGAACTGTACCTCTGTTCTCTCCGTTGACTTCTCGCAGATAGTTTGTTACCAACAGGAGATTTTCAGCCATTTTTGAGCCTGTTGAAGTGATACCCTTGATGTTGTTTAACTTTGTATTAGTATAGAGGTTTTTGAAGTTGTGGGCTTCATCTACAAAGATATAATCTATGCCTGTTTCTTCAAAGTATATGTTTTTATCTCTATCCATAATGTAATCAAGAGCATCAAGTCGGTTTTCAAGCTGTTTACGTCGTGTAACTGCCGCTTTAGCACTTATGCTGCCGCGTTGTTCTTCTTCTATGGCAATGCACTGATCTATTTCTTGCTGATAGTACAGCGCTCTTCTATTTGGTGAAAGCTGTACCTTTGCAAATACTGAGTACGGCATTATTACCGCATCCCAGTCACCTGTTGCAATACGGCTTGTCATTTTCTGCCTTTTTGCTTTATCACCTCCGTTGATAGCCAGTACGTTAGCTTCAGGGTATAATTTCACGAAATCCGCAGCCCACTGATTTACAAGGTGGTTCGGCACTACGAATAATGGCTTTGTTGCAAGTCCTGTCCTGCGAAGTTCCATAGCCGCAGCAGTCATTTCAAATGTCTTGCCGGCACCGACTACGTGTGAAAGTATCGAACTGCCGCCGTAAAGCATTCTTGCAACTGCATCTTTCTGATAATCTTTTAATGTTATGTCTGAATTCATACCGTCGAAGGTCAGATGAGAACCGTCAAATGTTCGCAGTCTGTATACATTAAAACGCGCGTTGAAGATATCTTCAAGCTCTTGTGCTCGGTACGGATCAGCGAATATCCAGTTTTCAAACATTTCCTTAACCGTATCCTGCTTGTTCATAGCTTCTTGTGTTTTTTCCTGATCTACTACATAGTGTTTCTTGCCATCGGCACCGTCTTCGACGTGTCCCACCTTTGCATTTCTCAGGTTCAATGATGCATCGACCAGTTTCAATGCATTCATATCTTTGGTACCATAGACACTGCAACACAATTCTCGCCAGTCACCCATGTTAGTATTATTGACGTGCCATGTTGACGATGCAAGGTCATGTTCCACGGTTGTATCTACGTCAAGTTTTTCGCGTATGAACTGTTCAATGTATTTTTCGGGTATCCATGAACTGCCCAGCTGTGCAGATATCCTGCCAACAGGTATCCTTTCGGGCTGTACCTTTTTCAGCATTTCGACATTTATTGCATAATCGGGTGATACAGCACTGTATCCCTCTGCTATGCGCAGTTTGCGGGCTACATTACCGCTGAGATATTCATCGGCAGTTTCCCAACCGCTTGTAATATCGCTTTCCATCACCTTTTCGGGATCCCTGAAGATGTATGTTCCGTTCAGATCTTTTATACAATCTTCGATAGGCTTGTCTACGAGTGAAGAAATGTATTCAAGGTCGATACGGGCTTTTGTGTTAAGGCATACCGAGTATGCATCAACTGTTGTATCACAGTGAGTTATCTCAATTGCTCTTGAAACTGTACGTCTATTGAATATAGCAGCCTTTACAAGTTTTGTGCTATCGTCTTTATCCTCTGTTTCCAGTGCATGAAGATTATAGACATCGTCGGAGTTTTCGATAACTTTTCTGATCTTAGCTTTTTTACGTGTTGTGAAAACATCACGAACAGGACCGTATTTAGCTGTATAGCTGTCATACAGATTATTCAATCCTTTTTGCGCTTCAATAAATTCTTCATCGCTCCTGTTTTTCTGCGTATAAAGAGTTTCTTTGTACTGGTCAATTAGTTTTATCAGTGATGTCAGCATATCTTTTTCTTGCTCACTGAAATCTCTTATATCAACTTCTGCCAGTACAGAGCCCTCTTTAAAGAACGGTCTGGACTTATACATACGGAATGTATGATTACGCATATCGGGATCCGCTTCATACTGTTCGCGTATTGAAAGCCATTCAGCATCTTTGTTGTCCTCAGTTATTGTCGGCTGAGGTCTGTTTATGGTCTGAACGGAGATCGTTGCTTGCAGATTCTGAATAGCCTTATCTAATGCCTGTTCAAGTGTTTCACCTTCATTTTCTCGGACAGTAAGTGTATTACCATATCTGCCGCTTGTTTCAAGAACTGTTCCGCATACCATTTCGGGGTGATCTATGAAATACTGATTTATAGGCAGACCGTAATATGTTTCGCGGTCAACTTCAAGCCAGTCTTCATAGTCTGCATTTGGTTCTGAACGCTTTTGCAGGAAAAGGATATCTGCGACTGCATTTGTTCCGGCATTTTTTTCAAATGCTGTGTCAGGCAGCCTTATAGCACCAATCAGCTTTGCTTTGTTGCTGATCTCTGTTCGTACCTTAGCGGATACCTTATCCATCGTACCCGATGAAGTAATTACTGCAACTACACCGCCTGCGCGTGTCAGATCAAGTGATTTAAGGATAAAATAGTCATGTATCAGGTGATTTGACTTGTTATACTTACGGTCTGTCACGCTGTAATTTGCAAACGGCACATTACCTATTACTACATCGAAGTAATTGTCTTTGACATCGGCATTCTGGAAACCTGTAACTTGTATTTTTGCCTGCGGATAAAGCTGTTTTGCTATACGTCCTGTTATACTGTCTATCTCAACTCCCGTGAACTGATAGTTAGCCGCCTTGTCGGTCGGTGCACAGCCTAAGAAGTTACCGATACCGCAGGACGGTTCCAGCACTTTGCCGCCCTTAAAGCCGAAGTTTTCCAGTGCGGTATACATCTTTCTGATAATTACCGGGCTTGTAAAGTGTGCATTAACTACGGAATTGAGTGCTGCATTGTATTCCTCCGGTGTAAGCAGATTTTTCAGTTCTGTGTATTCATTTTCCCATGAACTGTTAGTTGCTTCAAAGGCTCCCGAAAGTCCGCCCCAGCCGACGTAATGTGCAAGCACTTCCTGTTCCTCGGATGTTGCCTGCCTATTCTCAGCTTCTATTTGTTTCAGCAGTTTAATAGCAGCAATGTTTGCCTTGTATTTTTCTTTCGGTGTACCAACTCCTAACTCATCATCTGTAATAGTATAGTTCTGAGGTCCGTTGACTACCGCAGCTGCTTCAACTACAGATTTTGCTGCTTCAGCATCATATTCAGATATGAATACGTCAAGCGGTTCAACGCGAGTTATTGGATACCAGCCGGTATGCTGATCGAGAAGATCTATTTCATTGTGTTCGGGCTTGATAGCCGTTACTGTATAGGTCCTGTCCTGATACTCTATTTCAGCACCGACTTTTACAGGCACAACAGGAGCATTTTCCTCCGTGAACACGGGTGTTCCGAAGATGGAAAGCTGAACTGTATCATTCTCAACCGCATCATTTTTATTACGTAGTATGGTGTACTCATCATCGACTTCATCTAAGCCGAGAAAGTCCAATGCAGCATCCTCTGCTTTTTGAGTATCATCTTCCACGATGTCATAGGTAAGTGCTACCTTTGATATGGCATCCTTTACTCTCTCAGGGAGATCGGGTTCATCCCACTTGACAGCTATGCGGTTTTTACGGTCGATCTGAGCAACTACCTTGTATTTCTTTGTATTTTCGTCGATAGTTGTTTTGTCAAATGCTTCTCCGCTGTAAATGCCGATAGCGTATCCGATGTTGTCGGGAACAAGTGTTCTGGTATGGTCGGTGTTATCAATGAAATCAGCTATCAGCTGTTCACGGTTGTCATTATCAGCTGTGACCTGAATATCGTATTCGCCATTCAGGAATTCAGCTTTTACATCCTCAAAATCTTCTGTTCCCTTGTCAACTATTGTCTGAGAACTGTGATCTTCAATGTAGTTTATAAATGTTTGGTAGCCTAATTTTGTACGTCCACCCGCAGCACTCATTACCTTTACAGCTTCATTGATGTCAAATTCGGTTATGGTCATTTCGATAAACTGACCGTTACCGTCGTTACCATCTTCATTGAAGTAACTCCAGTAGACTACACTACCATTTCGCTTTATTTTGTCAATGCCTATTATGTCACTGTCAATGTTTGGCTTTTCATCATTTTCATGCATTAACTCAGCATATGTCGTATCAAGTACGATCTCATCATCGTAATTTTTTATGCGCACAGGTTTGTAACCCTGATGTGAGATGTTCGCAAGCCATTTTTCTACGAAGTTATTGCAATCGTCCTGGTCAAATAAACCGCTGGTATAGCTTTCATAGATACCAAGACTTGAGTTTTCAAAGCTTATTGCCTGCGCAGAAGTAGCATCGACCTTAATAACAACATCGGGGTCATACATCAAATCGCCGTTCTGGTCATAGAAATGCATTATGGAGAAAGTATCTTCCGAAAGCCATTCAAGGCTTAACGGTTCATAAGCATCCCCGGCTTCCATTCGCATATAAGCGTATTCTTTCTGCATGAACTCAGGAAACAGTTCATTTAATGCTTTGAGGTTTCGCTGTGCAGCACCATACTGCATAACCGTCAGCTCATTATCTGATTCATTAACAGATATTTCCGCTGATAAAGACTCTTTTTCCTGTTTTGAAGCATTATATTTTTCTTCCAGTTTGCTGATATCGAACTGGTCATAGAGTTCTTGAAAGTCAAGAACGGAAAGTACATCTTCGTTGAACGAATGAAGATCATCGTATTTTTCTTCTTTGTAAAGTTCATTGTCGATGTAATAGCGCAGAGCATTGTCCATAAGGTCAGCATATACCTGAAGTTCAAAATAGTGACTATCGTCCAGATCAACGGTAGTGTATGCTATGCCGACTTTGTGAAGATCGGTAAAATCATCACTGCCACCACCGTACTCGCTGTCCCAAAAGTTTCGGATATACTCTTTTGCCTTTTCAAGTTCTTCCTTGTTTGTAGCTTCAAAAAGCTTCTGCTGAATTAGCTTTTCCTGTTCCTTTTTATCTTTCTCAGAGATAAATTTGTCTATTTTGATAAGGTTGTCTATTCTTGTAACAACATCTTTCCAGTTCATTGTGGCTGTGCAGCCTTGCCACTCATCGTAAGCAGGGGAGTGAACTATGGTATAGCCCTTTTTACCGTAATAAAAATTTGTATCCCTATCGCCAAATCCGCCGTCTGAATATAAGTTGTTCAGGAATTTAACCTTATCTTTTGTGGTGCGTTCTTCATCGTCAAAATAATCTCGGATCTTGAATTTTGTCTGATAGTTAAAATGCTGTATTACACGATTTTTTTCATCTTCAGAAATAAAAAACGAAGGTATGAACTCAAAATCAGGGTCTGCTTTGAATTGTCTGCGCTCGATAGTCAGGTCTTTCAACCGTTCTAAGGTTTCACGCGGTCTATGAAAATGAAAACGGAGTATATCTCTGTTCTGCTCATAATCATTTACAAACTTTGTCATCCCTGAAATGTAGTCTTGCAGTTTCTCGCTGTCCATAAGATCATTTTTTATTCTCTCGGTACTATCGGGAAAACCGCCGTTGAACATTTCACGAGGAATGAAATACTCATAAATGTCGTAATCCACATCCTGATGTAGATACCACAATTTGTCTGCGATATCTTTAATTTCCATCTCAGCCGCACGGTCTATAACAGACTGTGAGCAGAACTGACCTTTATCGATCAGCTCACCTACCCTTGCAGCGACTAAATGCCAAGGTGCAACATTGTACATTTTTGCGTTAAGTGCGCTTTCGCCTGCGCCTATCCACAATCTTTCTTTGTCCCACCATGCTGAAATCAGTTCACTATCTGAATATATATACCCTCTCCCATTACCCTCGGACCGAAAACTACTATTAAACTCACGGCTGAGAAACTCGCCGTTTTCCGTATCGGACTTGCCTTTCTGATACTGTGCAATAATACGCTCCAGTGTTCCCTTTGTGGCACTGCCGCATCGAAGAACATAGTTTACCATGTCATCTGTTACATTGAACATAGGACGTGTATCTATTTCAGATGTATCCTTTTTACGGCTTTTTGGCTTTGTAGTGACCGCCATTGTTTCGGGCTCACCGAAAAATGACAGCTGTGCAGCAGCATCTTCCTGTACATTATCTTCAACCGTTTCGGGCGTGTCAATTATCTGAGTGTCAAGATATTCACCGCGTTGCATCATATCAGCGAATAATGTTACAACATCTTCCCAAGAATAGAAATTCTCGGCTGTGCGGGACATATAATTGCCTTCCCATATACAAAGACCATCCTCGAATGTTTTGTAGCCCATGGTCTTTTCTTCATCTGTTGAAAGCTGTGAATATTCTTCGTTTATAGCTTTACGGATAAACTGCTCACGTTCTTTGGCATTTGCATGAGTTTCAAAGAAATCTGCAATTTCCTGTCTGTTATGATGATAGAAACGATCATGCCGCAGCACAAAGAAAATATCATTGTTATCAGCTATCAGCGGAAGTCCGGACGGTATATAGTGAGTGAGTAGTTTAGGATCCAACACAGGCTGTATACCCTTGATCGGATTATCTCTTTTTAGTTCCCACAGTATCAGCTTTTCTTCTTCTGTCAGCTCGGTATTAGCTTTCAGATACGGTATTAAAATGTCAACTGCATTTTTGGCTGTGTTTTGACTATCTTCTGTATTGTATGGATATGGTTTCTGACGGATTATCTCGGTCTGAAACTGCTCAATATGATCGATTATAGAGCCGCCGCCTGTTCCTTTGCCGTCACCTATATCAAATCTTGCATCATATGAAAACTGTTCGCCGCTTATTGTTGCGGTAACTGTAAACCAAGTTTTCTTGTACCAACCAACTTTATTATCTTTATCGGTACGTTCGGTATGCTGTTTTTCGTCAAGATACTCGATTATGGCATTTGCAAGCGCGAAACTCATATCGTTACCGTTATGTTCATTTCTGTATTTGGTTATGAGATCGTCAAGCAGCTTGCTTTCTGTTGTCAGTTCGGGATCGTTTTCTGTTCCGAACTTAATGGTAATGCTGTCAGGGAGAGTTTCTTTTTTATTCTCCGGGATATTATCATTTATAATGATAAATCCTGCATCACGCAGTCTTTGAGTGTAGTTATCTTTCTCTTTATCAGGAAAGCCGCACATAGCAACTTTTCCTTTCCTTGAAAGATAAAGCCCGAGTGCTTCAGAAGCAACCCGGGCATCATTATCGTACATTTCCCAAAAATCTCCGACCTTATGCAGCGTAAGCGAGGTTTTTTCTTCCGCTGTATCGTCTTTTTCTTTGGGTGTTATAAATCTATCCTCACGGATAAGTTTATCTATGGTGTTTGTTACGGTCTGCCAATCAAATGACAGATTTCCCGCATTTCCATCAATATTGTATCTGACTACGAAACAATCATTTCTTGCAAGATATGCGCTGATAATATCATCATTGGTCGAGTTATAGCTTTTACCTTTGTAATTAGTCCTTACATAAGAGGTCAGAGCATTTACACTGATATTACCCGAAAACAATGCATTGATACGTTCTTTATTGATAGAGCTGTTTTCTATCATAAGTGCAGTTTCTAATATTTCCTGCTGTTTTTCGGCAGTTAAGCCGTTATCTGATACTTCAGATATGGGCTGAACAGTAACCACACTTTTATTTTCCTGAATAATATCATCATTGTCATTGTCGGCTGTGACATTTTCAAGTGTTTCGGGTACAGTATACTTTTTTTCTTCATCTTCTGCCGTTTCAACAGTAGTTTTCTCAGATATTTCCTCGTCATATACTGCATCGGTAATATCTTCAAATTCGCTAAGTTCTTCGGCTGTAAACATGACATTTCTGCTGCGTTCTTCTATCTGTTCCTTTGTTACAGAAGATACTGTCCTTTGCGCAGCTTTAAGCATTGACCTTGCATATATCGCGGTAATTGTAGCTGTAAGGTTGACTTCTTCATCTGACAGTTTTGTAATGTCAGATAAGTCGAGATATGTTTCATTCTTATCAATACCAAGTCTTTCGCAGATAACATACGTAGTAGATAAAGCCGCAATTTCCCTTACATTCTCATTAACAACACCGGAAAGGGACTTGTCTTTTGACATCATTTCGCAGAGAAAATCACAGATGTTTACTGAGAAGTCATTTCCATTATCGAGCATAACATTATCTGTTATGTTCATGGCGTTGAAATGGTCATAATAAAAGGGAATGTGACCACTTGTAAACTGCCATTTTCTTACGGACGCGCCGTTTGTATCCTTAATGTCATAGCGTATATGTCCGTCACTGAAAATGAAACCTTTAGCTTTGGGATTTATAAATCTGCCCATTCTGTTCCATTCTTCTAGTGTAGCAACGGCAGTTGCGGTAGGTTCTGCGGAATACACTTTCATGATATCCGCATAACCATAAGAATACATATTTGATGAAAAGCTGAGATAATTCTGCCAGTTTTCTATTGAATTATTTAATCTCATTATTTATATCCTTTCGCAACAAAATCTCCCGTAGGAGTGATTATAGCTTTGTTTCCCTAGGGAGTAACGATTAAAGTTTGTGCTTATTGTTTTGTTTTTTTATTCTCCGAGAGAAAAGAAATTATCTTCCGCGTCCGTACTGCGGTGTTATATCTTCAAATCCACTGAATGGATCGTAATCGGGAATGGCAGCACTCTGCTGATTATAGTTGTTCTGCTGCTGTTCGTATGCATAGCTATTATCCTGTGCCTGTTGTTTAGCGTGAAGACTATCCAGGACTGCATTGGTCAGCTTATCATAGGCTTCTCGGGTGTTCGGGTGGAACAAATCACGGTAGTCTATCTCAGGCTGTCCGTCTGCGCCTATCACTATCTGCTTTGTTTCGGGATCATATTTTTTTGTGCGATAACTGGGCAGATCAAGAAATTCGCCCTTGCTGCCCTCTTTGACCATGATGCTGTCAAGTTTAAAAGCATCACCGAATGTTACCGAGCCGATCCCGACAAGGTGTTTTGACTGATCGCTGTGCAGATTGACGTTGATCTTGCTCATCTCAAACTGAGTATTACCAAGAATGTTGAACTCTGCATACTCTCTGTCATTCGCCCTCCATCGCTCCATTATAGCGTTACACATTTCAGTACGCGCAGCGTTATTTACAGGGTGCAGGACTTCTGTAAATTCTTTTTTGGGATTGCCGTTAGAATCATATACCGGAGAACCGTTGACCTTGGCATTACGTGCTACGGTCGGCAGGCTAACGTACATTCCGTTGGCTGATTCCCTGATGGTTATGCGTTCAAGTATATACTCATCACCATTGTCGTTCTGGAACTTGACTGATGCAAAACCTCTTGTGTTGTTGGCATCACCCTCGGGTGGGGTATACCTGGACGCGGATACTTGGATTCTCATTTGGAAAAACCTCCTTTTGAAATTATAATTTTATAGCAGACCGTATTATCTGCTGAATGCCTGCGAATAATAATGGGGGAGAGGGAGTGTGTCTATAGACACAGTTTTCGCAGGCATTCAGCAAACAAGCCTTTCTGCGTTAGCTAAAATATCCATTGACATTTTAGCTAAAATATGATATACTTATATTAGCTAAAAAACATGGAGGTGTTTTTATGATTACTGCAACAGCAACTGATTTTCAAAATAACTTCGGTCAGTATCTACAAGAAGTTCAGCAAGGCGGCGAGATAATAATACTCAAAAACGGAAAAGAAGTTGCCAGACTGGTTTCACATAAGTCTACGGTTTCTTTTCTAACGGACTCGCTTACAGGAGTTCTAAAAAATGATTATGATGAAAAAGAAATTCGCGCGGAAAGGTTAAAGAAACATGAAGATCTTGATTGATACAAATGTGATCCTTGACGTTCTCTGCAATCGACCGGATTTTGTAGAAAACTCATCAAAGATTTGGAAATACTGCGAGGTAAACAAAATCGATGGATATGTTTCTGCACTCACCGTGCCGAATATTGTGTACATCCTGCGCAAGGAACTTGATCCTAAGAAAACGGAGCAGCTAATAAAGCAGATACTTATGATTTTTGAAGTCGTTGATCTTAAATCATCCGACCTTAATTCAGCGGCAGAAATGCTCACTTCTGATTATGAAGATGCTTTACAGATGTGTCAGGCAAGTAGGATCAATGCGGATTTTATTGTAACCAGAAACATTCGTGATTTTAAGGATAGTAAAATTCCTGCGCTCAAACCGTCGGAGTTACTTGATAGGATCTAAGCAAAAAAGCTGTCGGCATTGTTGTCGGCAGCTTTTTTACAGAATTCGTATTTTTTGTTATCCAATGATGTTGAATGTAACACCACAATTCTGAGCGAAATTGTTATCTGCTGTGTCGAATGATTGCGGATTATCTTTGAGTATCTTTACGAAAGTTTCTTCGGATATAGGAATATCTTCTAAACAACCGTTGATGTCGATGCTTTTGGCAAACATACTCAATCTGTACTTTACTTCGCAGTCATTCAGTTCTTTAAGCTCTTCGGCAGGAATGATAGTAAAACCGTTATCCTTGTCATAAGCAAGATCAAAGAAGTCATTGAGATAATGTTCACATATCTTTTTCTCAGATGGTTCTTCATCATCACCACAGGTGAAGAAAATCTCCTCGCCTGTTGCCTTATCGAACACCTGATATTCAAGGTATGCAGCGACACCACCATATAGTTCACCGTTTATCCTCAGATCTCCTTTTGTTATAAGCATTTTGTCATAGCATATTCTGTATCTTTTCATGATTTATACTCCTTTATCAAGTTTTTGTGCAGATCGCACTATCTGCTGAATGTCTACGATGAATAAGAGAAAAGTGTTTCTATAGACACAGTATTCGTAGACATTCAGCAAACAAGCCGCCTGTATAGGGCGGCTGTCTGCTTTTATAAGGGGGTGCTTTTTAAAGCGATGATTAGCTGTTCTTACGCTTTCTTGAAATGATCATGAGAGCGAGTGCAATTGCTGTTACAGCAAACGCACCGTTAGCAGCAACTCCGGTTGAAGGATTGCTTGTTGTTGTTAATGAAGTAGAAGGTGTTGAAGAATCAGGCTTTTTCTTGTTCTCAAAAGTAATGTTAGAAGTCTGTGCTTCAAATACTGTTACTGTCTGAGCATCAGCTACAAAATAAGCCGCAGGCACAGATTTACCGTCCTCGGTTATGGTGTATGTACCTATCGGCACACCATTGAATGTAGCTTTACCGTCCTTGTCAGTAACAGCTTCCAGCTTCACGGTTCTGCCGCTATCAGAAGTACCTTCAAGAACAAAATTGATTCCGGCGATATCTTTCATGCCCTCAGTCCGTTTCTGAATACTGATGCTGCCGGATCTTTCGCCATTGAATATCTCCTTAGTTACTGTTTCAGCGTACAGCACAGTAACCTCGGTTTCTTCTGCTACCATATATGCAGTCGGTACAGTCTTTTCATCCTCTGTGATAGCGTATGTTCCCACGGGGACATTGCTGAATGTAGCTTTACCGTCCTTGTCAGTAATAGCTTCAACGTGAACATCTGTTCCACTATCGGATACACCCTCAAGGATAAACTTGATACCCTCGATGTTTATCATACCCTCGGTTGTCTTGTGGATCTCAATGCTGCCTGTCTTTTCATCATTGAAAACTTCTGCAATAGATGTTTCGGCATACAGTACATTTACTTCCTGCTTGTCAGCAACAAGGTATGCAGTAGGTACTGTTTCCTTGTCCTCTGTGATGGTGTATGTACCAACAGGCACCTTGTTAAATATTGCCTTACCATCCTTATCGGTCACAGCTTCCAGCTTTACATCTCTGCCGCTGTCAGATGTACCCTCAAGAACGAAATTGATATCAGCGATATTGCCCTTGTTCTTAGTATTCTTGTGTACCTCAACAGTACCAGACTTTTCATCATTGTAAATCTCTGCGATAGTTGTTTCTGCGTACATAACAGATACTTCCTGCTCATCAGCCACAAGGTACGCATACGGAACAGATTCTGCATCTTCGGTGATGGTGTATGTACCCACAGGGATCTTCTCAAAGGTTGCAATACCATCAGCATTTGTTGTTGCCTGAGTATTTACTACTGTACCGTGGTCTGATGTTCCGCTGAGAGTAAAGTTTATTCCATCAACGTTTATCATGCCCTCGGTTGTTTTATGAACTTCAATACTGCCTGATTTTTCCTCATCATACATTGTAACATGATTTGTGGAGCCATCTTCATTAACTGTAAATTTAATGCTTTCTGCGGTGAGAAATCCGTCAGGAGCGAGAACCTCTGTCAGAGTGTATTCCTTTCCGACTGTAAGCTTACCAATGATAGTGTGTTCAGTAGTTGTAGATGTCCATTCATCTATAATTGTACCGCTATCATCGGTTACTGTGAGTTTTGCACCTTCAAGTTCTTCTTTGGTTGTGAGAGATTTCTTGCTTATCTTTACGATTGTGGGCTTTTCGTTGATTGTGGTACGGTATTCAAGCTGTGTTCCGTCATCACTCATTTCAATAGTGATAGGTTCGCCTGAAATATATCCGTCCGGCACGTATACTTCTGTGAGTGTATATGTGTGAGCGATAGGCAGTGACTTAGGTGTAGCTGCGTTGCCGTCCTCGTTGGTTTCCAGTGTGTAAATGGGCTCGCCGGCAGGAATCATATCTTTGCCATTTGAGCTGTAAATATCTTCGTTGCAAGTCACCTCATATTTTGCACCTGCAACAGGTTCAAGGGTTTCACTGTTCTGTTTGTGGATAGATATTGATCCGCGTTTCAGTCTGTTGACGATTGTTACAGTCTTGGATTTATTGTATTCAAGAGTAACATCCTGATCCGCAGGCTGTTCATATCTATTAGGTGTATTTTCCTCGTGGATAGTGTATGTTATGAGGTTGCTGTCAGTATCATAGATATCAAGGTCAGAAATAACTGTAGGCTCATTACCATGTGTTACAGCAGTTCTGACGGATCCATCACTACCTGTGATTGTGAAATTACGGTCACCTGTGTTGCCGTCCTCATGTCTCTTTTTGAGTATGAGTGTACCGGGAACATGGCTGTTAACGATGTATACATCTGTGACCTGATTAAGCAGGAGAGTTACTTCCTGATCTTCGGGCTGTACATATCTATCCGGAACATTTTCCTCGTGGATAGTGTAGGTAATGATGTTGTTATTATCATCGTACATACGCAGATGTTCAAGTGCTGCAGGCTCATTACCGTGTGTTACAACAGTGTAAGTTTCTCCGTTACCTGTTACCGTAAAGGTACGATCATCGGTGTTGCCGTCTGTATGAGTTTTATGTAATACGAGAGAGCCGTATTTATACTCATTGTTAAAATAGAGGTCTACGGTATAATCCTTGTTGGGATCAGCTTCTGAAAGAGTAACAGTCTGTGCGCTAGGATTAACATTTCTCAGATCGTTGTTTATCTCTGAAACAGTGTAATTTATAACATCACCGTCATAATCATAGAGGTTAAGCCCGTCAATCTTTGCTACACCGAGTGTATTTGTGTTTAAACGTTCTCTATGAATTGTTCCATTTTCAAACCAACTGATCATAAATTCTCTGTTTTTCACACCATCTTCAGCTGTCTTGTTAATGCGGATAGAACCAGTCGTTTTGACCTCATTAACGATGACAGTTTCATTCGGAACAAGAGTATAAACATCATTCGATACATTATAGCCTGTCGGAGCTTTTATTTCCTTGACGTAGTAAGTGCCGTAAGGAAGGCTGATTGCAGCACGACCATTTGCTTTTATGGTCATTTCATCTATCTTGTTTTTGCAAGCTTTATCCGTATAAACACCATAAACAGCAGATGATCCGTCAACTTTTGATTTACCGACAATAGCACCTGTGCCGATTTCTGTTTTTTGAATTTCAAATGTGACTTCTCTGTTTAATTTAAACGATGAAACTCTCATGGCACCTGTGTATTTACCGCTAGTGTCATTATTGATAACAACACCGTATGTACTCTGTGCTTCAATGCGCCAGTGGTTTCCACCGTCACCGTTGTCGTGAATGTTTTTATCGTTGATATATGCAGGATTTACACCTATCTTTTTCAGATAAGCTTTAACAGCTGCTTTATTCTCGAATTCGCCTATATAAATCCATGCATGATCAGTACTGCCATTCGTAGGATCACCGATAACAATAGAGCCGGGCTCTATCGTACTACCGTTTGACCTCTCCCAGTAGGGGTGATTGTTGGTACTTACTCTTATTTTTTCTATTTCCAGTGGCTTAGTTGTGCCTTTATAGGAAATAGTAGGATTGGTGTAGCTCAGCCAATGATTAGTATCTACGGGGACGGGGTGATTCCATGCGAAACCTGATGTTTTGTAGCCTAACTTTGTCATGGTATAGTACACCAATCCTGAGCAGTCTACCCCGGCTGAACGAGTATAATTCACATCGTAAGCAACAGGTGTTTTGTTGGCATCATACATATTGTAGTATCCTTTACCACCTGCGCTTGAATAATTACCTCCAAGTAGAGTAGCTGCCTGTGCGATGATCTGATCGGCGTTTGGGAAAACTGCTTCTGATGCGGCTTTAGCTTTCATCGGTTTAACTTCTGCTGTTGCAAAAGAAAAAGCGCATACAGCAGCCATTATTCCAGTGCCGATTCTCTTCAAAAGTTTGCCTTTGAACATATTATCATATCCTTTCTGAATTTTAATATAAAAAAAGCATTTCCTTTTCGGCAAAATTAAGGAAATGCTTGATCTATCATATTCTCCGTGAGAAAAAGAAAAGCACCTAACATGATGTTGTTAAGTGCTTGAAGTTATGTTTAGCTATTATTCTCCATATTTAGATGAAGAAACGTCAAGTGAGTATCTATTATCATAGATATCAAAGAAAATATCAAGTGGAACAGGGTCAATAATACCACTACCGTCAGCGCGATAACCACCGAAAGCTATGGCTGTATTTGCTGTAGTTTCGTTTGTCATTGGTTCCATGTAGTAATACTGTCCATCTATGTTTACAATATTTGCTACATGACCATACCAGTCATATTGTGATGAGCGTGCGAGGTAACACTCAAGACTCGCGCCCTGAGCAACGAAGTATGCATTAAGTGCGTATTCTATGCAGTTTCTACCACCACAATTGTATGCGTATTCACATACAGCCTTTGCCTTTCCATAGTTTGTTCCATCATAAGAAAGGTTTTGTCCAGCCTGATACATAACTTCATAATCGATAGGATAAAGAGTCAAGAAAACATACATCTGATCGTCTGTCATATCAATATCCACTATAGAAGTATTTGGTGCAACAGGCTCTGGAATAGGCTCAGGTTCAGGAATATACTGTGTAGTAGTTGTGGTAGTTGTTTTCTTCACAGGCGGCTGAGTTGTAGTTGTTGTCTGTGTAGGTGCTGCCTGCTGTTGTGCCGGAGCCTGAGTAACAACATTCCCGCCACCGGAATAACCTCCGCCATTGTTACTGTTATTTGATGACCCGGTTCGACCTGAAGATGTGATCTTTACCTTACCTGAAGACTTTTTGCTGGTAGTAGTAGATTTTTTACTTGTTGTAGCAGCAGTCGTTTCAGCCTGCGATGAACTATCGTCCTTTTCGGTCCTGGTAGTCGTTGTAACCGCTTCACTTGTTTCTTCTGTTTCGCTTGTTGTTGTGACAGAAGAAGTGTCCTCGGCTACCGTCGTTGTGGTCACTTCGGCAGATGTATTTGCTGCATTGTCTTTCTCACTGATATTACCGCAGGATGTAAGCAGCATTGATATCATTACGATTAGTGAAATTGTGATTCTTTTCATCTTTGGTCATCTCCTGATTGTTTTATCTAAGTATATCATATCGTCTGTAATAAATCAAGAAGTTGGTCGGGCAAGTGTGTCTATAGACACATTCAGATCGATGGTAGATTGAGTTTTGCACCCGCACCGACAAAGCGATTATAAACATACTGTTCGTTGATGTACTCCATCACCGAATACTTGACCATATTGGAGTAGCGCACACGATCTTCTGACGGTATCTCACCAAACATTTCTCGCCTGCGGACCATATCGCGGGGGACATCGGTAAGTGTCACAGATGCGTAGTAATTACTGTAATAATCATAGTACGCATTCAATGCGAAATTCCTTTTGAATTCATCCTGACTTATACCTGTATCAAGAAGATAATTGAGCCAACGTATCTGTGCTGCATCACCGGACAGATACTTCATTCGATCAGTTACTATTGTATGCTGTGTCAGCATTTCATTCTCCTCAAGCATACAGCGCAGATTCGCCCTGAAAATATCCTTATACCACAGATATGCGCGGCACTGAACATCGGAATCTATCTCACAGGAATAATCGAACTGCGGCAGCTTGGTCGCATTCCAGAATTCTTCACCCATAAATTCACGAACAGCTTTGTTCTCAAATCCACCGGAAACATCATCGTTATCCGGGCTGTTCATGTATTCTTCATGCAGTTTCATCTGATCTGCGATAAATGCTTTTACTTCTTCGGGAGTGTGTTTCAGTCTCAGAATGTTCTCATCTTCGGTATTAATTTTCATACTAAGCCCACCTTTCGTTTGTTTCATATTGTTCCCCAATTATATTATATCATGAAAGCCCTGAATAAACAAGAGAAAACCTTAACAAAGATATATCTGTGCTTTTGTGCAAATTGGGAAAATTTTCCAGTTCTACTAAAAGGCGAAAATGATAATTTAAAAAATTACTATCTTCTTCCGTAACCCATTGATTCGGATTGTTCGTAGGACTGATCGTAATCATTATCTATATCCTGAGTCTGATCTATACTCCTGTTCGCTATCCTCATACGTACAACATCCGTAAAACCGTCAAGCACAGAGGGGTGAGTATCACAGCCGAAGAAATCTCTATATTCTTCGATTTTTATATCATAGGCTTGAATGAAGTTATCAGCCCATGCTTTGTTAAGATCTGAAAATCTCCCGTCCCATGACTTACCATGAATGGTAAGTGCTACCGCCTGTGCTATATCGAAATCGCTATGATTAAGAGAAAGCTTATCATAAGCTCCATCAAGATCGTAATGATACAGTTCATGCATTGATGCTGAGATCTCTTTATCAATGTCACTTGCTGTATTTTTCAGTGAAATACGATTTTCAATGCTTTCGTACATTATATCCTTCTCCTTTGCAGATTTAACTGCATTAAGATAATTGGTTGATACTATTGCATTACGCCATTCAATGTAGCCATCGTCTGTAATGTATGGCTTTGATGCAATTAGATATGAATGTTCTGTCATAGATTGCAGTACAGCTGTATGATAGAACTGTTTCTTCAGTTCATACAGTCTACCGCTTTTATCTGTATACAGAGCATCGTCAGTCATAATTTTTCGTCTCATCAGAACTTTGTAGTATAATGAATATCATCGGCACCGATCTCGGACCGATACGCTCTTAGATATGGTCTAAGTCCGTTTTTGTTTGCCCAGCTTGTAAAATCCGAATCGGTGTCAATGAGCCGACCGTTTTTCCTTTCTACCGGAGAAGAAGAAATGGGGAAAATCGTTCCTGCTTGCAGCATATCATTGATAGCATCATAATCAAGACTAAGCTTTTCTGTCATTATGAGATCCGTCCCGGTATCCGATACTGTACCGTATTTTATCTTCGCATTTGGCTTTTGATCCATATACTCCATTGCTGATAGATAGTAGATCGTATCTGAGGTATAAGCTATCAGCAAGCATATTTTATTCAGTTGTTTGTGAGAAAGCATCTTAACTTTATACCCCTTCGCTTTGATCCGATGACCCGCCAGCATCAGGCTGAACGAGCACTTTATCAGTGTGTTGTCCATCGCTATCCTCCTTGTCCTTGTTCTCGATGTAGTGTCTTACGGTCTTTGGAACTTTCTTTTTGTAAAGCTTATCAATGTGATTGTTGATGACAGCAGAGAGTTCTGCTGCAAGATCAAGAGTATCACCGTCCTCTTTTAGGTAGAAGTTTATGAGTGATATCTTTTCTTCATCGATATTCAGTTCCAGCTTATCAAGTATACTTCCTGTTTTCTTTGCCATTATTATTTATCCTTTCTATATTTTAATTAAACAAAACAATGTCCATAAGCTAATTTGCTTATATTTATACTGATTGTTTGACACACTTGATTATTTTATCGTAATATGTTATATTTATATGTGTATTATTGCTATTTGTTTAAAGGGGGCTGTATTATGAGCTATAGAGGCAAAAATAAAAGAAATCCTAATGATTATTTCCCTTCAGTTCATAATCATACTTACCATAAAGGCTCATTATATGAATACACATACATTGCTGGATCAGGAGTAAAACGCAGTAGAAACAAGTGTATACACTATGAAAGTGAATCGAAATGGTGTGATGTTCTAAAAGCTTCATGTGTTGGTCCATCAAATGATATTTGCACACATTATGCAACTAATAGAGAAGAGGAAACAGAAACTAATGTGAAAAAATCAAACATTAGCACTTCCATTTTTTTTAAAATGATTTCCATAGATGAGATAGTTCTTGATGGTAAGACAAATATACCTACTTTGGGAGACGTTAACTATGAAAAAAATTTCTATTTAAAGAATCGTGTATTTACTGCCCCAGTGTTAGTAGTTCAGCAATCTAATAGATATATTCTTAAAGATTCTGCACAAGTATTCTTTGCCGCACGTAGTTTAGAAATATCAATGATACCGTGTGAATTATACACTGACGAAGATACAGCACGTAAACTGAGGTATATTAGAACCAAAGGTAAAAAAGTTTATTTGCGTGAGTATAATCAACAAGGAAAAATAATTGATTTTTCATATTACAAAGTATTCATTGTTTTGAATAATGGAAAAACAATATCATACGCGATTCATGATGCTTTATCGAAGTCGCTAATACAGTTTATTTAGAAAACCTTTATTATTCAGTTGGCTTGATTGATCATAAAGTGATAATACGTGTCCATTGAGATCTTGTCTGTATATGGCAGTAATACCTTAATTTGTTTTATCATCTATGACATGATGATATGTCTAAATGAGTCCGTTCCTCCCAGTCAGGACAGATTTTTTCAAAATCTTCGTGAGTTTCGCTTCCATCTGATTTTGTTATGCAAACATCTATATAATTATAGGTTCGTTTGCTTAATTCAGTTGAGTATTTTTCAAGTACATCTTCATAATCCTTTGAAAGGATTGATGGATCGATTATCGTATCTTCGATAGGGAAGTCAAGTTCTGATTCAAAACCATACCGTATTACTAACTCGTTATCGTAATCGAATAAGTAGAATGAATCATCTTCTGTATATTCAGAATAATTGTCCTTACGCTCATGACCATTTACATCAATGCCTCCGACATAGTAGGTGCTTGTTGCATGGAAGGATATCTTAGTAGTATCCTCGGGAAGATCATGGTCTTTCAGAAAATTATCCCATACTTCTTTAACGTATGAAGGAGTTGAACCTCGTTCACGCCAATCAGGGCAAAAATCTTTGAATTCAGTAAAAGGTGTCAGTCTATTTGGAATTTCCAACAATACACCTGTGACTTCTTTTCCGTGTGTTTCTATTAGCTTTCTGGAATACTTGTCAAGTGCTTTTTCATAAACTGATCTCAATTCATCAACTGATGTCAATGTTTCGGTGCAGTTATCGTTGCTGTTGTATAATATCGTGTATTCGTCTTTTATGACTTCCTTTATCTCAAAAATATCTGAATTTGTACTGTTGCGTATCTTTATAGCTCTGATATTAAGATCGAGCCTGTTCTCAGCAAGGAAACCTCGCCAAATAAGCTGACTCTTGGAAGATACATTTGACATAAGCCTGTCTGCTGTTTCCGTGATAGTATAGGGTATGTCTGCCATGTTTTCGCTATCCTTATCGAGCCAATCCTCATAGATCTCATCCAGCGTATTATTGCTCAATTTTAAAGCGATCTTTTGTTCAGAAGTCAGCGCAACGGTTTCATCACATATCATATCTCTGATGTTCTGTTTGATAACTATCTCATAAGCATTCTCATATACATCTTTTGGTTTAAGCTGTTCTTGTGATTTACGAAATTCACAGTATTCACTAAGTATTTTATTTCTTAGACTTATATGTAAATTCATAGCCATGAAATTAATACCCCCTTTTAGCTCCTCGATCAAGCAGTATCCTCAGATCGACCTCATAGTTGTTAGTTTCAAGAGGATCGCATTTGCTTAGGAAGTCCTCGATGTCACTTTCGATATATTCACGAACATCATCTGTGAGCATATCATCTGCATCAACATCGAGATCACCGTATCTGTATACACCAACTTCAACGTCGGTATAATCATCATCGTCACAGTCGCAGTTTTCAAAATAATCGACTAATGCCGAACAAGAATACAGATCGTCATCGTCGATGTATTCGTCTGTAACAAATCTGCCGTAGTCTGTATCGACCACAGTGATCGTTAGTGAGCATTTTCCGCTTTTTACTTCTTCAAGACTATACATGATCTATCTCCTTTCTACGTAATCTTTGTGGATAAGTATGAATAATCTCACTGTAAGGCAAACAGCGATGATCAACACAATACAAGAAAAAACGGTTAATAGTATCTTCAACGGAGTGCTTGACAAGACTTCCGGGAAATTCATGATTTTGTCAATCATCATAGCAAAGGTTATTATAAATACTCCGCAAATTGTGATTATCAGATACTCCTTGTTTCTTCCATTTTTGTTATTGTTCATTATTAGTCACTCCCTTATATAAAGCTTTCAGTTCACCTGTATTTTCATCAAACACCTGAATCTTACACTCGCCGGTTTCGTTATTTAGTTCTATTCTTATGTTTGAATATAACCCGTATGTAGCTGAATTAAAATCAAAATCCTTAATATTATACTCTGCTATACATTTTCTTACTGTCTCTTCATATGGTGATGTGATTACCATTATGGGGGAAGTGATTAGCTTCTGATTGTATCTTACAGACTTTTTTTTACTGGGTCCTCTAAATCCTACAATAATATTATCTTTCATTTTCATATCACCTTTCGTATTCCTTAAAAAAAGCAGTCGAAAGTGTGATCGACTGCTTTTATACAAATTAGTATGCGATTTCCTGAGCTTTATCAATCATATAATCAAAGACATTGCCAAGCGCATTATACACAGTGGCATAGCCATTTACAGCGGGCAAAAGTGTACGTGTCAAAGCTTCAGCGAGGTCTTTCGCCATTTGCAACTGTGCGTTTGTCACCTTATTGCGCTGTGCTGCAATATTAACTGTGTTAAGAGTAGCCCTTATTATGTCCTCAAATACTTCTTTTTCCTCCATTGATAACAGGGTTAAATTGCCGTCTGTTCTGGTGACTTCTTTCTTGGAAATACTTGTTACTACATCTTCGGTCTCCTCATCGCTTAAAGGCTTCATATTTATCCGATGCTCCTGATAAATATTGTTTGTTCGATAACAATCAAACTCGCAAAAATTGGATGCGGTACTGCTAGAACCTGAACGATAAGCCATTAGCGCATTTGTTGTGTCCACCACAAAACGAAAAGAGGTTGGTGTCAAACAACCGGAGCCCTCATGGTAGCTCAGCGTGGACTTACCCGCATCCATGACTGTTTCAAACAAATTTCGATTCTGAATTTTCATTAGAAAATTCCTCCTTTAAATTATTATTAAGCATAAAAATGCTTACATAATAATTATATAAGATTTTTCCCGAAAATAAAAATTTTGTATAGTTATTTTGGTATTTTCTCAAAAAAATTTTTCTGTATAGTTTTT
This sequence comes from Ruminococcus albus AD2013, assembly GCF_000526775.1. NCBI lineage: Bacteria > Bacillati > Bacillota > Clostridia > Eubacteriales > Oscillospiraceae > Hominimerdicola > Hominimerdicola alba. Next base: position 2,787,909 of record NZ_JAGS01000001.1, on the reverse strand, counting down.
TTGTCATTTAAGGAAAAGATTCGTATTTCTATCAGATATTATCTTATTATATACATATAAGGTAGCATAGCAGTCCGCAAGACTGTTATGTGCTTCACCTGGTCGGCTATTCCAATTGTAATCATAGTAATCGGCAGCTTTGATGAGATTTTGCCATTTATAATCGTCGTATTGTTCGCTCCATTCACCGTAGATCGGCGCGAACATCGTCATTACATCAATGACCTCTTTATTCATCCATGTAATACCACCGGAGAAATAAAGAAAATTTTCATCGAATCCAGTATTAAAGCCTATGATTTTCTTTGCAGCTTTTATTATGGCATTTATCTTTGGCATTTCATCATAGATAGTTGGAGCATCCGCTACCATTTGCGGAGTAATGTTATTTACACATTCCGCTTCTTCCCATGAAGTATGGTATAAAGGGCGAAGATAGCTGTTGTAAAGAACATTTCCTGCATCATCTATGATAGATACTTGCAGCAATTCATCGTCTAATTCACTGAGTCCTGTTGTTTCAGTATCTATTATAATAGTATCCGCTGATTTTTCGGGTGCTATGTCAACGTTTCGCATAAGTCTAATTGCAGTCCTTTCAAGTTCGCACAAGGAAAATTCAAGTAGATTATTCTTTTTCCTTAGTTCTTCGACTTCTGCAAGTAGTTCAGTTTTTCTGTGTTTCCTTTTTTCTTTTTCTCTTTTATTTCGTTTCTCACGTTCAGGACGAAAAAATTCAGACAGCTGCTCAGATGTAGCTTTGGATACTTCATCAGGTCCATAATAGATGTATTTATCCTGACAAAATTGATTTGCCCATAACTCTATTCCTTCTGCCCCATCTATTGGTAAAAAGCCTTGTTTTGCCCACTGCCTTGCGGTTTTGTGGTCGGGATAATCTTGATTATGTACTTTCATCTTGTAGTCTCCTTGCTATAATCACACCTCATCAAAAGACATCTGACCTTCCAGCTGCTTTTCTTCCTCTATGTGGTTATCCTCGGTTTTTATATACAGCCGGTAAGCCTTTTTATCACGGCAGAGATAGATTCGACTTTTGTATTTTATTTTGTAGCAGGCAGCTATCTGAATTGCCGCCTGCTCCAGTTCTTCTTTGGTTCCGATTATTCGTATTTCCATTTTAAGTACCATTTGATAAAGTGTGTCTATAGACACACTTTATCAGCCCCTTTATTATAATAGTATAGTCAGTACCATTCATGTGCTTCAGTAAAATGATACCATACACCTTTCAACTCAAATCGGAGATAAGTTTTTGAGTAAGTCTTACACTCTTTAAATGGTATTCCTTTTTCATACGTAAATCTATGGATACGTTTTTTATGTACATACTTGCCGTTTCTGTTTTTGATGAGCGAGTATACTTCCTGTCCTATAACTAAGTTGCAATCTTCCTCTTCAATGAATTTATAGAAATTTATTTCTTCAACATAGTGAACACATTTCGGAAGAAGATCCTTGCGGGTATCAAGACCGTGTCCATTGAACAAACGCACTACAGTTTCTTCAAAAAGTTTTTTGTTCTCCGTGGATAATTCCTCGTACCCGGGGAGAAGTGTCAGATCGTAGCCGTGTATCAGCTCGATATCAGTCAGATCACGTAACTGATAGTTTTTTATTCCGGCGTTCTCATAGAGTTCCTCATACTCGCGTCTTGTTATTTTTGGCATATTAATCACCTTTTTCTTTTTTTACTTTATCATGGAATTTTCTAATCAAGTATCCCACTCCAAATACAAACCAAAAGCCAATTACTATTAATAATGCTTGTAAAGGAGATATTTTTATTTTATCGTGTAACCCTTTATATATAATCGCTGTAGGAAAAACAACAATAAATGCTAGTATCAGGATAATTGCACCTAACTTTAAAAGTCTATTCCACAAACAATTAATAGCTTTTAAAACTGTTTTTTTCATATTTCTCCTTTCTCACAGAGGAAGGAAAGAATATCCGCTGATGACTTGAATCGTTCCATGTTTGCGAATATGTAATCCGCTAGCTGCTCCTTGCTCATTTTCTTCATGGCATTGTAATTGGTGGCAGGCTCTTTTTCTTTATCGTCACTGTTCAGACAATCGTCAATATCTTCTACTGTTGCATTATAATTAGTGGTAAACAGATCAACGACCTTATCACATTTGGCTTTGTTTAGTTTTTTATCCTCATTATACACATAATCAGCAAGCGTATCCTGCTGATCGGGTGTAAGTGTTCTCAGCTGCTTTATGCTGTTGGTTGAGATAAGACCTGCATCGACCAGTTCCTGCATTGGTGTAGTAAGTGTGTCCATAGCAATTATTCGATACATCTGTTCACGGCTGATGCCGAACATCTTAGCAAGCTGATCGGCGGTCAGCTTTTCTTCCTTTCCTGCGGCACGATACCGCAGGAAAATCTTACACAGCTTAGATGGTGGGGGAGCTGCATGATGTATGTTGCTTTCACATACTATCATGTAAGCTTTAAGGTCTGATACATCAACAACCGTAGCAAGCGCATATTTAGCAGTTATTGACTTTAGCGCTAGGTATCTGTGATGACCGCTGAGGATCTGATACCTACCATCCTTTTTACGAACAATGATAGGTTCCAGCTGTCCATTCTCTTTTATACTCTCGCTCAGAGCTTCAACCTTTTCATCGTCGATGTCAAAAGGCTGATTTCCGTCCTCGTCTGTGTACATATCAAGCTTGTGCATTGCAATTTCAGTTATCTCATTCAGCACTTCCTCAGCTGAGATAAGGCTTTCTTTTATACTGCCTTTTTCTTTCCTCTCGGAAAAGGTTTCGCTAACTTTATCAAATTTCATGCCTTACACCCCCTCAATACGCGCAACAAGCTCATCAGTGAGAGCCTTGTATTCACGTGATACGCGGTTGTCCTTAGCGTTTGACAGAACAACTGCCTTTTCAGTGAGTGCAGAGTTGGCGGCAACAGCCATACGTTCTATCTCGCTTTCAAAAACAATGTCAGAGTAATTACCGCGGAGCATTTCGACCGTTGTTTTGCTGTTGTTGCTTCTGTCAACCATTGTTGGCACAATTCCGATGACTTCTATGTTTTCATTCAGTTCTGCCTGGATCTCATTTATCTGTAATAGGAGATTAGGCAGTGGGGGATAGCTCAGAGGGTGAGCCTGACAGGGGATAAGCACATAACGGCTTGCCGTAAGTGCGTTATCCAATATAACATTAAGGGACGGTGGGCAGTCAAGCAGGATGTAGTCGTATCTGCTAAGCAGTTCACTGTTCTGATTTATCAGTCTGCGAAAAACTGTTTCTTTGCTTCTTACCGAAACAAGGTCTATGGCGATACGCTGCATTGTGTTCAATTCTGCCGGGATTATGTCAACTCTGTTGACCTCGTTTGTGACAATGTAATCTGCAAGGTCAATAGTTTCGTGGTTAACTGTTTTGTAAAGCGCTTTACCTATATTGTTCTCTGCATTGTAGATCCCGAGGAAATTTGAAAGGGATTCCTGAGTGTCCAAGTCAATTAGCAGGACCTTTTTGCCCGTAAGAGCAAGTGCTGCACCTACATTGATCGTCGTAGTGGTCTTGCCCACGCCGCCTTTTTGATTTGCTACTGCAATTATTTTTGTGTTTTTCATGGCTTTTTTCCTTTCACCGCTGTTGCGGATTTTAATCTTAGTGTTTTTCAATCTATTGACAGCGGAAAGGACAGTGAGAAAAACACTAAGCACTGCCCGCAGGGAGCGACCCTGCCGCTGCCATAAAAAATAGCGCCTGACTTTTGTCAAACGCTATCTTTTATCGTATATAATACGATCATAGTACATTTTTTGAGATATTATATAACCTTCTCAAAATATAAAAGCGATTATAGATTCACCATAACCGCTTTTTCTATCTTATTTATTCTTATAGATATTCTCCATTAAATTTTTTATCATATCAGCACATTGTTCGCGAGTTGCCGGTAAAGTCACATTTCTTGTGGAGTTACTTTGTGTTATTATATGATGATGAACTGCCCAGTCAACGGCGCCAGAGTCTTTAGCCCATTGACTTTGTGTATAGTAAGATGATTCTCCTCTAATGAATGACGTATCATATTTACAAAGAGCTGCATATTTGAAAAGCATTTGTGCTACCTGCTCAACGGTAATATTGTCATTGACTCCAAAGACACCAACCATATTATCGGTTTTATACCCTGCTACGATTTTTTTATCATATGCCCATATTATAGGATTTGTAAACCATTTACCATTAGGTACATCATTAAAGATATACTTATACGTAACGTTTTGGGGTTTTCCTGCAATATTGTAAATAGTAGTAACAAGTTCAGCTCGTTTTACTATCTCTTTTGGATCAAAAGTATTCTTTTTAGATCCATTAGTTGCCTTTCCCACCATAATCTGATTTTTGAATACAAATTCTGCGGCTGGTATATTCTGAATATTTTTAGCATCATAAAAATATTCACTCAGATCAACTTTTACATAATTGAGAGAAATCCAACCCTCATTTATTTTTCCCCAGCCATCTTTAACACTTAATACTTTAACAGATTCACCCTTGTTTTTTATCAATCGCTCATTATTATTGATCATTACGTAGTTATCATTCTTTTTTTCTGGGGTTTCTCTAACATAAACGTTAGAAATTAATGTTCCTGAATAAAGATAATTCTGTTTATTTCCGTTATATTCATTAAAATATTCTTTGGCTTTATCTAAACGCCAATAATAAGAATTTTGATTATCTTGAGATAGACTATCAATATCAGTAATATCATCTTTGTCAAACTCATATATTAAACAAAACTCTGAAGCAGCTTTCTTAGCGCCCGCTTCGTTATTTGAAATGTTTTTCTGTAAAGTACTTAACAACGAACGATATTTATCTCCGTAGGTCAATTCATCATACATAAAAGCTAATTGCGATTTTAATGATTTATAATCGTTATATTGATGTAGAACCGTCTTTCTTCCATTTTTCCATTGACAAATACCATAAGCTGTTTTATCTTTGCTTTCTGATGTAGGACTAAATGCTGTACTTCTTGTTTCATAATATATATTTGCAAGGATACCACTAATAGCTGCGTCATTAAGTCCGAATTCTTTTTTACAGTAATTATATATCTTTTCCCTATTATCTGAGCCTTTTAGATCAGTTTCGCTTTTTATCGTTGTGGTATATTTTCCAAATACCCATCTATCTGTATTTTGAGTTTTCCATGTATCGCTCTCTAGGTAATATTTTATCTTATACCATCTTCCTGAGTCGGTATCTTCATATCCACTTACTTCAAAAAAAGTACCTCTTCTAATTGTTTCAGCTTTATCGTACTTAGTACTAGGTCCCTTTCTCGTATTGATAGTAATATCAGTATCTGGAGTAATTATTCGTGTTGATTTTGCTTGAGTAAAAGCAGAAGCTACAATAGAATTGTCATACTTTGGTACAAATAACTTGGTAACTGCTGTATTCGTACCTAAAATAGATAATGCCATCGCAAATGATGCGATTCTTTTGATTGTTCTCTTCATTTTTTCATTCATTCCTTTTCAAATAAAAATTGGTAAATTATAGAAATTTACTAATTTATAATAACAAAACTAATTCTATTTGTCAATATATTTAATGAATCATTAAACACATATCGAAAGATATTTAACATGAAAACGGAAAGTAAGTTTTAAAAACACAAAGTATCGTCCGGAAGTGTACGATTCCACTGCTGCAAAATCTCTTGATAAGAGCCAAGCATTATCTGCGGTGGTCAAAAATATATGGTATTAATGTAGCTTTAGATATACCTAAAATCATATGTTTGACATAGTCATATTAACATGGTAAAATATGGTTAGTTTTTGCCGCTGTTAGCCAGAAGAATAAGGTCAAAGTAAATTAACAAAAAATTTAGATATATTATCACGAGATTCAGGTCTCCAAAACCGCGTGTCCCGAGTTCGATCCTTGGTGCCCCTGCTTCATTCTCCCATGATGTCTTGTCATGGGAGTTTTTTTATTGTCATTTATTACAAAAATCCCCCGGTTCTTTTGTTTATGGTTCAATTGTTTTCTTGTTGCAAAATTATTCATAATATGATATTATTAATATAGAATTTTATGAATATTGAAGGGGGGCGATATCCTTGAATGATATAAATATTCACAAGTTGTCTTACGGTGTGAATACTGCTTTGCTTTTCATAGTTGCCGGACTTATGATATTTTTTTATAAGCTGGAAGCTGATTTTCTTGTTTATTTCAGTGTACCTACGCTGTGTGTATATATATTTAATTATTTTCTGATCTACAAGGATAAACTTGGTTTTTTTCTGTGGCTTGTTTATGCATGGATAACCCTGTATATGGGCGTGACTACAGTATGTCTTGGTGAAAGCTACGGTTTTCACCTGTATTGTTTTTCAATGATACCTGTAATTTATGCTGTTGAATATCTTGCTTTCAAAATGGGCAGAAAATCAGCAAGGCCAATGCTTATCAGCATTTGTGTAGCTGCGTTTTACTTTATTATAATAGGATATGTCAAGATACATGGTCCTGTTTATAACAGGGATAACAGATATTCTTTTTTATTTCTGATCTCAAATTCACTGATCGTATTTTCATTTTTGGTGATATACATAAATACACAGGTCCGTTCCATAATTAATTCGGAGATCAGGCTGACGGATATGGCGCACAAGGATCGTCTGACAAACCTTTATAACAGGCATTTTATGCTTGAAAGGCTTGAAGAAGTCAGCAGTGTAAAGGATACTGCTGTTCTGGCGATGGCTGATATCGACGATTTTAAGAAGATCAACGATCAGTATGGACATAACGCAGGAGATGAGGTGCTGAAAGCTGTATCGGAGAAGATGACTTCTGCCTGCAAGAACTGTGACATTTCGAGATGGGGCGGTGAGGAATTTCTGATACTGTTCTGTGATAGTGATGAAGCGGCAGATATCCTTGAAAAGATGCGTACTGATATTTCTTCATCACCTGTTGAATTTGAGGGTCAGGTCATTAATATCACGGTGACTGTCGGCATGGCGAGAGGTAAAAAAGATCAGTCCATCGATGAGTGGATACAGGAAGTCGATAATAAGCTGTATATTGGTAAAAATAGTGGAAAAAACTGCGTGATCGTGTGAGCGCAAAAGTGAGCATCACGCGCAGCGTAAACAGAACAAAAAAGCGGTGGCTCAATCAGAATGTTGAACCGCCGCTTTTACGTTTGTTATGTTATTATGTTTGTGTGCTTTTATACTCCGTGATGTTCTTTGCCTGCTGTCAGTGTATTCTTCATCAGCATAGCAATAGTCATAGGACCAACACCGCCGGGCACAGGTGTGATGAAGCCTGCTTTTTCCTTGCAGTCCTCAAAATCAACATCTCCGCACAGCTTGCCGTTCTCGTCGCGGTTCATGCCAACGTCGATAACTACCGCACCCTCCTTGATGTAGTCAGCAGTAACCATCTTAGCCCTGCCCACAGCTGCAACAAGGATATCAGCCCTTGCGCATACCTCTTTAAGGTTCTTGGTCTTGGAATGTGTGATAGTAACAGTGCCGTTCTGGTGCAGCAGCAGCATAGCCTGTGGCTTGCCAACGATATTGCTTCTGCCGATAACAACGCACTCCTTGCCCGCAACATCTGTACCTGTTGACTTTATCAGTTCCATAACGCCCGCAGGTGTGCAGGGCAGGAAGCTGTAATCGCCTATCATTATCTTGCCCACGTTTACAGGGTGGAAAGCGTCAACGTCCTTGTCGGGACGGATATTGTTGATGATGATCTTGTCATCAAGGTGCTTGGGCAGAGGGAGCTGTACAAGTATACCATCGACCTTATCGTCATTGTTGAGCTTGTCTACCAGTGCCAGAAGTTCTTCCTCGGTAGTTTCAGCTGGCAGTGCATACTTGTAGGAATTGAAGCCCACAGCCTCGCAAGCCTTCTCCTTGTTCTTTACGTACACCTGTGAAGCAGGGTCATCGCCGACGATAACTACTGCCAGACCTATCTCAATGCCCTTAGCTTTCAGTGCCTCGACTTCCTGTCTGATGCCCTCTTTAACCTGTGCCGATACTGCCTTGCCGTCAATAATGTTTGCCATAGTATTTTTCCTCCCTGTATATATTATATGTTATTTCGTATCCGAAAGTGCTTACAGGCACTTCGCAGTTTTCAATCCTCACTGCTGTCCTTTTTATCTTCGTCCTCGTCATCAGCGAGTATAGACTTGTAACCATCGTTGGGAATTTCTGTCTTGTCCTTTTCGGCTGCATCCTTGAGCGCCTGCTTCTGAGCCTTTATCGCGTCCTTGCCGAATTTCTCGTTGTATTCCTTTTCCAGCTCCACAAAGCTCTCGCCCTTGTGCTTAGCTTCAGCTATCTTCTTTTTCAGCTCTTTCTTTTCCTTCTGCATATCCTCATAGCCTGCATATTCTGCCAGCTGAGCCTTGGATACCTCGGTCTCATAGAAGAACTTGTAATTGCCCGAACGCTTTGTAATGCTTCTGAAAACTATCCAAAGTACGATAGATGCCACTACGCAGGTTCCTGCGACCAGCTGAGAAACTCTGATATGACCAAGATACAGCGAATCTGTTCTGAGACCCTCGATAAAGAATCTTCCCAGACCGTACCAGCCTGCATACATTATAAATATCTCGCCGTCGAACTTGCGGTGTTTGAAATAAAGATGCAGGAGTATGAATCCCACCAGACACCACAGGCTCTCATACAGAAAGCAGGGGTGTACAGGTGCAAATGCGTCAGCATCGGGGAGAGAGTCCACATGGTCTGAAAGGAAAAGCGCTGTCTTCCAGGAAAGCATTCCCCAGGGCTTGTCGGTGTTCACACCGAAGCACTCCTGATTAAAGAAATTTCCCCATCTGCCTATGCACTGTCCTATCAGGAAACAGGGTGCTGTAACGTCCAGCATAGCCGAAAGTCTTATCTTTTTGATCTTGATTATACTTCCGCCCACAAGTATCGCGCCGATAAGTCCGCCGTATATTCCCAGACCGCCGTCGCGGAAATTAAAGAATTCCTTGAAGGTAATACCCTCGGTGTTGAATATGACATAGTAAAGTCTGAGACCGATAAGTGCGCCGATAACACCGCCGATAACACCGTCTGTTGCCCTGTCGGGGTCAATGCCGCAGGGACGCATCTTCTTGTAGCCGTATATCATTGCGAGAAGTATGCCCACACCTATCAGCAGACCGTACCAGTACACTGTAAAATTCACACCGGGAATGGTAAATACCGTTCTGTCGATGGATATGCCCTCTCTTAAAATATTGTTCGTGTTGCCAAAATTCGGGAAATATACCTTATCGGGGTTAGCCTTCAGTTTTTCCCTGACCGCAGCAGTATCCTCAGCCAAAGTGCAGAGAGCAGTCATAACATTCATGTTCATTTCAATTTACTCCTTTGTCGGTTCAATTATTGATATAGCGGAATTTTCTTCATCAAAAAGTTCATCAAGTGCCGCCCTGCAATCCTCGGCAGTTATGTCTGCCAGAAGTTCAGCTTCGTCAAATACGCTTGTGCCGTTGAAGTAGCTTACTGTCATAGCATCGGTAAGTCCCTCAACACTGCCGAACATTCTCACTATCGAACCGTACCTTGATTTTCTTACTATATTGAAGGTTTCTTCGTCAAAGCCTTCTTTTTTAACACGCTCGATCTCTACCAGAAGTCTTCTGTATACCTCGTCGGGGTCTCTCGATTCACCCGATACCATGCACACAAAGAAACTTCCGCTGCATGAGAAAGCACTGTATCCCAGCTGCGAGTTTATCAGACCTTCATCAAAAAGCTGCTGATACAGGGGCGATGAAGAACCTATCAGCATTTTCAGCGCCATTCTCGCTATCGATATCTTTCTCTCAAACTCCATTCCGTCGCAGGCTTTCGACTTGAATCCGAGATCGAACAACGGAAGTCCCACAGGGAAACTTGCGGTCACGCGCTTCTTCGCAACACCGCGTCCCTCTTCGGGGAATTTGCATTCCAGCTGAAGATCCTTAGCAGGCTTCAATACCCTGTCGCATATCTCGATCACCTTGTCTTCGTCCACATTGCCTGCAATGGAAAGCACCATGTTGTGCAGATTGTAGAATGTGTTATAGCAGTCGTAAAGCAGTTCGGGAGTTATCTGCGCGATGGACTCCACTGTGCCGGCGATATCGATCTTTACCGGATGTTCCTTGTATATGGCTTTCAGCATATTGTAAAAGCAGGCATTCGAGGGCGAATCCTCGTACATCTTAATCTCCTGTGCGATTATGCCTCTTTCCTTTTCAACATTCTCTTTTGTGAAATAGGGCTTCTGCACATAATCGAGAAGTATCTCCAGTGACCTCTCCCAGTTTTTCGATGTGCTGAAAGTATAGGCAGTTTCATCAAAGAAAGTGAAAGCATTTGCACTTGCGCCTGTCTGGGCGTAAAGCTCAAATACTGGTATATCCTCGCTCTCGAAAAGCTTATGCTCCAGATAATGGGCTATGCCTTCGGGGACTTCGATAAAATCTCCTGTCTCAGAGGTCTTGAAGCAGGTATTTATCGAACCGTACCTTGTGGCGAATGCCGCTTCGGTGGTAGAATAGTTCTCCATCTTCCATATCAGTATATCAAGCCCCGAGGGGTGGTGTATCAGCGAATACTGCTCGCCGAATCTTTCGCTCTTAATGATCTCCTTATTCATCGGCAGTATCCTCCTTTGCTTTCAGCACGAACACTGTGTCCTCTTTGAAGCTTTTCGCACACTCTGTCACCTGCTCAGCTGTTATGCGGTCTACGATATCGCAAACTTCCTCGGGAGTATAAGCTGTCCCGCGGGAATTCTGAGCCCTGTACCAGGCTGCCATATCCCATTCGGAATCGTAATTCGCCATAAAGTTGCTCTTGATATACATCTTGGTATTTTCAAGCTCCTCTTCGGTGAATCCGCCGCCCTGAAGTATCTTTACCTGCTCGCGGATAGCTTCCTGTGCCTTTTCGATATTCACAGCATCCACACCGCTCTCGATCAGCATGACACCTTTCAGTTCACTGTAATAGCTGTCACAGCCGTAGCAGAGTGAAAGCTTCTCCCTGACATTGAGGAACAGCTTTGAAAAAGCTGAACCGCCCAGCAGGCAGGACATCACCTTGCATACATATATATCATCATAGTCGGATTTGTAAGCCATGAACATCTTGCATTGCTTAACGTCCATGTATTCCTCTTTAACGCATACCTCATTCTTCAAAGGGGATAAAGTGCGGTAATCGACCTTTACCACACTCTTTCTCTCCAGCTTTGAAAAAGCTTCTTTAAGCATATCAACAGCACTGTCTATATCTCCGCCGCCGCATACCGTTATATCGATAACTGCGCTTTCCAGCAGATATCTGTACTGCGCCATAAGCTCTTCCTGAGTTATGCTCTCCGCTCTTTCAGCAGTACCGAAGTCGGTATTAGCCGCAGGTTCGCCCTCATAGATGACTTCCTTTGCCTTGAGATAAGCGTAAGTCCTCTTGTCGTTGACAGAAGCCGCGATATTATCCAGAAGCTCCTGCTTTCTCAGCCTGAAGTAATTCTCGTTGAACTTGCCGTCTGTGATATCGGGGCTGAGCACGCATAAAAGCAGTTGTCTTACTGCTTCTTCCGATATCACCTCACCGCCGATGGTGTACTTATCCATTATCATGTTCATGGAAATTCCCATAGCCTGATAATCGCTGACATTACCCGCTATCGAACCGATGGAAGTCCCGTAAAGCCCCATGAACTTTGAGGAAAGCTCGCTTCTTGAACGTATCTCCGAGTTTGAAGTCACAAGCAGCGACATCAGCAGGGAATTAGTACCTGTGTTTTCAGGGTCGATAGGCACAACGAACCTGACCCTGACGATATTGGTCTTGTATTTCGGGTCAATTATCCGGGTAAGGGTCATACCCTCCCCGATCACCGATCTGTCATATCTGATCGCCATTTACATTCTCCATTCTGTATTTTGCCCATATAACGGCAGAAAATATACCAAATTATATTATAACACAAATCTGTCGGGATTTCCACCCATTTCACAATATTTTCATCTGGATCAAGAAAAAATATACTTGCGCAGATCGCTTAAAAGAAAGCTTTTGACAGTTCGGGAAGAAATGCATTTGTAAACATTTTATTAACTTTTCGGAAGTATACGTTTTCATTTTGAGTTAATCGATTACTTGGCAGGGGTGGGGGGTTGCAAAATCCGGAACAATTGTGTATAATGTTTTCAAACAGCTGACACAAATGTTTAAATGACTATAAGCTGTATCGGCAAGAGAATATGTAAACTGAAAATGAAAGGCGGAATAATTATGAAGACACAGATCATCAACGGTGTATCACTTCCCAATATCCCTTGGCAGGATAAGCCCGCAGACTGCAAGGACGTTATATGGAGATATGACGCTAACCCAATAATTCCCAGAGACCAGCTGCCTACTTCAAACTCGATATTCAACAGCGCAGTTGTTCCCTTTGAGAGCGAGAGAGGAAAGTTCGCAGGCGTTTTCCGTGTGGACGACAAGTGCAGGAACATGGAACTTCACGCAGGATTCTCCAAGGATGGTATCCATTGGGATATCGAGCCTGACAGAATAGTATTTGAGCAGGCTGACAAGTCTACCGAAGAAGCTAACCAGTGGGGCTACGGCTATGACCCCAGAGTATGCTTCATCGAGGACAGATTCTGGGTGACATGGTGCAACGCTTACGGCTGGAAGCCCACTATCGGCGTGGCTTACACCTATGATTTCAAGACCTTCTACCAGTGCGAGAACGCTTTCCTGCCTTTCAACAGAAACGGCGTGCTGTTCCCCAGAAAGATCAACGGCAAGTATGTAATGTTCTCAAGACCTTCCGACAGCGGTCACACTCCTTTTGGTGATATGTATATCTCACAGTCTCCCGATATGAAGTACTGGGGCGAGCACAGACACGTTATGGGACCCCTTAAAGCATGGGAATCCAAGAAGATAGGCGCAGGTCCTATCCCGATAGAGACCAGCGAGGGATGGCTGTGCTTCTATCACGGCGTACTGGAGAGCTGCAACGGCTTTGTTTACAGCTTCTCGGCTTGCATACTGGACAAGGACGAGCCATGGAAGGTCAAGTACAGATGTGCTGAGTATCTGCTGAGCCCCCAGAAGATATACGAGTGCGTAGGCGACGTTCAGAACGTTACATTCCCCTGCGCTACCCTCGTTGACGCTGACACAGGCAGGATAGCTATTTACTACGGCTGTGCTGATACCTGCGTAAGCATGGCATTCACTACTGTTGATGATGTTGTGGATTATGTGAAGAATCATTCTTCAGTTTAATAAGAAGATAACCGGTAAAATATGGTAATAGTAACCGCAGTGCTTTCGGGTGATGAAAGCGCTGCGGTTTTTTTGTTAATTTTCTGAGATGTGCTTGACAAGTATAATATCGAGTGCTATACTACTATTTAGAAAATATCAAGAGATATACATCACAAGATAAACTATCAAATGATATTATTAATATTATATTATGAGGTGCTTAATGTGGTAGAAGAAAAAAAATTACCAATCGAAAGATCAGAAATTATGCAGCTGAAATTAGCTGATATATATGACAATGCAGATAATGTTTCTTCAGATAGAAAAAAACAGACATTATCCATAAAGTGTATATCTGATGGGTATGCTATCACCATAGATATAAAAAAAGTTGATCCGGATGGCGACAAAGAACTCCAAATAGATGACATATCGGAATTGGAAAAAAAGGTATTGGAGAAAATAAGTGAGGGAGAAAAGCAGGTTCAAATTGCCAAAGATTTAGGTATTTCACAAGCTACAGTTTCTGGCATCAAAGCAAAGTATCCATCGTTATTAGAGCTGATAGGAAAATCGGCTGCAGATGCGGCTTTATCTGTATTAAATAAAGATAAAGCACTTGATAGAGTAATGTATTTAGATCAGCGTGCAAGAGAATTATCGGAAAAATACGCTTTTAAAAAGAAAAATGTTGATAAAAAGAATGGGGGTGAAGATGATGAGTGAAAGATTTCCTAATATTGATTGGTGGTGTGATAGGTGTGGTGCTTATTTAAATGATCAGGTCGGGTTTGATGATCATAACTACACTCACAAATGCACCAATTGTGGACACAAGAACAGTATTTCGAGAGATAATATTTATGAATCTCACGAAGATTATTGGAACGCAAAAAACGAAGAATAGGAGGACTTTATATGGCTTATAAATCTGCTAGAAAAATCGGCGAGATGATAGGATTATCATCACAGAAAACTAATGTTAAGCTGAAAGAACTTGGATATTTAGATGGAGAGCCAGGAAACTATAACCTTACAACAAAAGGTGAGCAAGTTGGTAAAATGGTGTATGATGATAACGGTTATGGAGGAAAGTGTGCACGCGGCTGGGGATATGCTGTGTGGGATGAATCCGTAGCTTATGAGATAGGTGACCCAGATGGTTATAACAGAAAATTAGAAGAAATATGTAAAGAAATAGGATTAGAAGAACCGTTCGATTTTTCTGAAGACGACTAATATCTGTTATCCTCCGTTCACTGAGCGGGGGATATTTTTTGTATATTAATATGCTTGACAGCGTTAACAAAAAATGATATAATTATGCTCGGAACAAAACTATTGTTTCCCAAAAAACAGAAATAAAGAACGGAGTGTAACAAAATGAAAAAATTGATATTGGCAGTTTGTCTGGTTATGTGTCTGGCGGGGTGCGGTAATAATTCGACGGAAGATAAGGCTAAGGACAGCAAGGCTTCGGCTGAATCTGCCGTGTCATCGGCGGAAGAAAGCAAATTCGACAGTCATATCACCTATACCTGCGAAAAAGCGGCGGACGATGCGGAGCTGGATAAGGTAGCCGATGCACTGGATGCCCGCTATTCACAGGCTTTCAGCGAAAGCGAACATACTATTAAAAAGGACTATGAAAACAAGGAGATAAGGCTGGAGTTCGATAATACCGAGGGTACGGAAGATTTTGCTGAGACATCGAACCTTGCAAATATAGTTAAGTTCATAAAGGGCGAGGACAAGTCCGGCGAAGTTATACTTACCAATGAGAATATCGAAAGCTGTGAAAAACAAATGTACGTATATGCCGGTGATGGTTCTGAACGCTGGGTAGTTACTATACAATTTGATGATGAGGGCAAACAGTTATTTGCAGATGCGACTACGGAACTTTCAGAAAAGAAAATGCCTATATCTGTCTGGCTGAACGATGAGATGATATCGGCACCTATGGTAAATGAGCCTATCATGGATGGAAAATGCCAGATATCGGGAGATTTCGATGAGGAAAAAGCGACTGAGCTGGCTGATAAGATAGCCATGAAGCCCCTGCCTTTTGATATCACAGTGAAGGAAAGCGAACTTAATAAATGATGATGACAGGACAGCTTTCGGGCTGTCCTTATTTTTATCAGATTATTGCAGGAGAATGTCTGTATGCACGATTGGGTTAGGATATACTAACCAAATTACACAAATCTTACCTGTTAAATTTTTCACGCATGGGGCAAAAAAACGGAAAAAGGTCTTTACAAACCAAAAAAAACGTGTTATACTATAAGAGTTAACGCGTATACGTTTTGTTTGTTATGCCAGAATCTATACGCTGACCTTTGAGAGAACGTTTCTCAAATCATGTCGGGCTGTCCGCCCGTAGAAAGGATGATCGTTTAAATGGCAAGAAAAATGAAAACCATGGACGGTAACAACGCTGCTGCTTGGGCATCATATCCCTTTACAGAAGTTGCTGCTATCTATCCTATCACCCCTTCCTCTGTTATGGCTGAGGTTACAGACCAGTGGTCTGCTAAGGGTCAGAAGAACCTGTTCGGTACTCCCGTAAAGGTTGCTGAGATGCAGTCGGAGGCAGGTGCTTCCGGTACTGTTCACGGCTCACTGAGTGCAGGTGCTCTTACTACCACCTACACCGCTTCTCAGGGTCTGCTGCTGATGATCCCCAATATGTACAAGATCGCCGGCGAGCTTCTTCCCTGCGTTATCCACGTTTCTGCAAGATGTGTAGCTTCCCACGCACTGAACATCTTCGGCGACCACTCTGACGTATATGCTTGCCGTCAGACAGGTTTCGCTATGCTGTGTTCATCCAACGTACAGGAAGTTATGGATCTGGGTACTGTTGCTCACCTCTCTACAATCGAGAGCAGAGTTCCTTTCCTGCACTTCTTCGACGGTTTCCGTACCTCTCACGAGATACAGAAGATCGAAACATGGGATATCGAAGATGTAAGAGAGATGACCAACTTCGAGAAGATCGAGGAATTCAGAAAGAATGCTCTGAATCCTGAGCATCCTATCCTCAAGGGTACTGCACAGAACCCTGACATCTTCTTCCAGGCAAGAGAAGCTTGCAATCCTTACTATGATGCTGTTCCCGGTATCGTTGAGGATTACATGGCTAAGGTAAATGCTAAGATCGGTACAGATTACAAGCTCTTCAACTACTATGGTGCTGAGGATGCTGACCATGTAATCGTTGCTATGGGTTCTGTATGCGATACTATCGAAGAGACTATCGATTACCTGAACGCTAACGAGGGCACAAAGCTGGGTCTCGTTAAGGTTAGACTTTACAGACCTTTCGCAGCTGACAGACTTGTTGCAGCTCTGCCTTCCACTACTGAACAGATCACCGTTCTTGACAGAACCAAGGAGCCCGGTTCTCTGGGTGAGCCTCTGTATCTGGACGTTGTTGCTGCACTGAAGAACACACAGTTCCACAATGTACCCGTTGCAAGCGGCAGATACGGTCTGGGTTCAAAGGATACAACTCCTGACCAGATCAAGGCTGCTTACTGGAATTCCTACAAAAAGGACACCTATAAGCCTAGATTCACACTGGGTATCAAGGATGACGTTACCAACCTCTCTCTCGAGAGCGAGGGCAAGCTGGATTCCGCTCCTGCAGGCACAACTGCTTGTAAGTTCTGGGGTCTGGGTGCTGACGGTACTGTTGGTGCTAACAAGAACTCCATCAAGATCATAGGCGACCACACCGATCTGTATGCACAGGCTTACTTTGCATATGACTCCAAGAAGTCCGGTGGTGTTACAGTATCTCACCTGAGATTCGGTAAGACTCCTATCAAGTCTACTTACCTCATCAACCAGGCTGATTTCGTAGCTTGCCACAACGAGTCCTACATCACCAAGTACAACATGGTACAGGATATCAAGCCCGGCGGAACATTCCTGCTGAACTGCCAGTGGGACGAGAAGGAGCTGGATAAGCACCTCCCCGGCCAGGTCAAGAGATATATCGCTGAGAACAACATCAAGTTCTACACAATCAACGGCGTTAAGATCGGTAAGGAGATCGGTCTGGGCAACAGGATCAACACTGTTCTCCAGTCTGCATTCTTCAAGCTTTCCGGCATCATTCCTATGGAAGACGCTATCAAGTTCATGAAGGACGCTGCTACTGCTTCTTACTCCAAGAAGGGTGAAGCTATCGTTAAGATGAACCACGACGCTATCGACGCAGGCTGCCAGCAGGTAGTTGAGGTCAAGGTACCCGCTGCTTGGAAAAAGGCTAAGGATACTCCTATGGGCGTTAAGGCTGTTAAGTGTGCTAACAAGACCCTCCAGGATTTCGTTAACAACATTCAGATCCCCTGCAACGCACAGGAAGGCGACAAGCTGCCTGTATCTACATTCACTCACATGGCTGACGGTGTGTTCCCTCAGGGTTCCGCTGCATTTGAGAAGAGAGGTATAGCTGTTGACGTTCCCGCTTGGGATGGTGCAAATTGTATCCAGTGTAACTTCTGCTCTTATGTATGTCCTCATGCAGTTATCAGACCCAGCATCATGACAGATGACGAGCTGAAGAAGGCTCCTAAGCTGGCACAGGATAAGGCAGTACCCGTAACTGGTATGCCCGGATACAACTTCGTTATGACTATGTCTGCTCTGGACTGCACAGGCTGCGGTTCTTGTGTAAACGTATGTCCCGGCAAGAAGGGCAACAAGGCTCTGAACATGATGCCTCTGGAGAGCCAGCTTGCTGAGCAGGAAGTATTCAACTACGCTCTGACTCTGGCTGAGAAGCCTGAGGTATTCGAGAAGTTCAAGGAGACAACTGTTAAGGGCTCACAGTTCAAGCAGCCTCTGCTTGAATTCTCCGGCGCTTGCGCAGGCTGCGGTGAGACTCCTTATGCTAAGCTCATCACACAGCTGTTCGGCGACAGAATGTACATCGCTAACGCAACTGGATGCTCCTCTATCTGGGGTGGTTCCGCTCCTTCGACTCCTTACACCACCAACAAGGAAGGCAAGGGCCCTGCTTGGGCTAACTCCCTGTTCGAGGATAACGCTGAGTACGGTTACGGTATGTTCCTGGCTCAGTCCACAATCAGAAACAGAACTATCGCTAAGGTTCTTGAACTGAGCAAGACCACTAAGGCTGCTGCTGTTAAGGAAGCTGCTGAGGCTTACCTGAGCACAGTTGATAACGGTGCTGCTAACAAGGCTGCTACTGCTGATCTGATCGCAGCTCTGAAGAAGTCCAAGAGCGCTGCAGCTGATGAGATCCTGAAGGATGCTGATTACCTGGCTAAGAAGTCCATGTGGATCTTCGGCGGCGACGGTTGGGCATACGATATCGGTTTCTCCGGTGTTGACCACGTTCTGGCTTCCGGTGAGGACGTAAACATCTTCGTATTCGATACCGAGGTTTACTCCAACACAGGCGGACAGTCCTCCAAGTCTACTCCTACCGGTGCTATTGCACAGTTCGCAGCAGCAGGTAAGGAAGTTAAGAAGAAGGATCTGGCAGGTATAGCTATGTCTTACGGTTATGTTTATGTTGCACATGTTGCTATGGGTGCTGACATGAACCAGTGCCTGAAGGCTATCCACGAGGCTGAGAGCTACAATGGTCCTTCCATCATCATCGGTTATGCTCCTTGTATCAACCACGGTATCAAGGGCGGCATGAAGATCGCTCAGACCGAGGAGAAGAAGGCTGTTCAGGCTGGTTACTGGCATCTGTACAGATATGATCCTCGTCTGAAGGCTGAAGGCAAGAATCCTTTCATCCTGGATTCCAAGGCTCCTTCTGCTGATTACAGAGAGTTCATCATGGGCGAAGTTCGTTACAACGCACTCGCTAGACAGAACCCTGAGAGAGCTGAAAAGCTGTTTGCTAAGGCTGAGCAGAACGCTAAGGATAGATATGACTATCTGATGAGATATGCTAAGCTCTACAACACTGCTGATGAGAAGTAATTTTCATAAGTAAATAATTATCGCCGCACTCCGTTTGGGGTGCGGCGGTTTTTTGTGGAAGGATAGAATTAAGTCCCCGAGCGTTCGGAACGGTCGGGGACTTTATGTTATACAATCATAGCTATGAGGTGGATAATGGTCACGATGATGCTTATGCCGCATATCACAAGTGCGGCTATCATTCCGCGGCGGTTTGAATTGCGTATCCCCTGTTCTTTTGCTTTTTCGATATCGTCGAGAGTCTCACCGTTCATAAATGCGATTATCTCGCGCTGGGTCTGGATATCGTGTTCGGATTTGATAGCTTCCATTTTGTGGAATGACATGAAAGTAAATACAGCTAGTGCCCCTGCAAGCAGACTGCCAATAACCATACCGACAGTACCGAAGTGTTCATAGATGGGGGTAACAACAGCCATAAGCAGTATCAGCCCGATTACACCGCACCACTGGGCGCGTTTGAGCGCAGATGCGTCTTTGTTGTGGATAGTGTTTTTCATGGTTTCAACATCTCCTTTGATAAGTTCATCGAGGGACACGCCGAACAGGTCGCTGAGGATAAGCAGGCTGTGAACATCGGGGTAGTTCTTTTCGTTCTCCCAGTTGGAGATAGTCTGTCGGCTGACATAAGCTTTCTCGGCGAGAGTTTCCTGTGACCAGCCCTTTTCTGTGCGCAGTCTTTTTTTGGTCTTGCTGAGTTCCATTCGGTACCCTCCTTTCTTTGGGTGTGTACTCATCATAGCAGATGTGACCGAAGATTTCTACCAAATGCTCTTGACACCGCGTAAAATCGGGTGACAAAAGTGTTTGACAGAGGATTTGTATAAGTATATGATATAGTATCGGGGCGGATATGTCAAGGGTGATGACAAAATTCATTTTTAATTTGAGAAAAATACATTCGGATGGAGTATACTATTAGAATAGTGCATCAGATTCTTGAGAGAAAACGGCGTTTTGATTGATTGTATGAAATGTATAAAATAATGCGATTTGCGGAGCAAAATTTCTACACTGAAAATACGTATAAATTTTCCCAAAACCCTTGCAAAATAGGTAAACGTAGTGTATAATAATACTTGCGTGACTGCACAGTGTATCTTAAATGAGATACACAAATGATATGCGATGAAACGGAAGGTTGCTGACAGTAGGTCAGGTAATTTCCGCGGAGTATGTCCGATTTTAAACCGGGCGACTGTAATACCGAGCACTGTATGTGTTATGCTTCTTGCGAGGGAGCTGTGGGATATCCTGCGCTCTTTTAGCTTAATGCATGACCATGTGCCTGATTTCGGTCCGGGAGCCTGCTTGCAGGTCTCGGGATTTTTTATAAAATGATCAGGGAACACACGGTAGAGTGTAGATTGAGAAAAATATCTCACAGGTACTACGGATAGTCTTACAAGCCTGTCAATTGCACAAGCGGTTGAGCATTTGACAAAATGAAAAGTCGATCGTTTGTGCAATTGACTGAGGCTTGGCTAAAGACTTGCCCCTAAAACAATTTTTATATTGCTGTAAGGAGGCGATTTAAGTGGCAGTCAATGAGAAGATGAGGATCAAGATCAAGGGCTATGAGCACGCTGTAGTTGACAGCGCAGCTGCAAAGATCGTTGAGGCGGTTAAGCGTTCAGGCGCACAGGTTTCCGGACCTATCCCGCTGCCTACCAACAAAGAGGTAGTAACGATCCTGAGAGCTGTACACAAGTACAAGGACAGCCGTGAGCAGTTCGAGCTGAGAACTCACAAGAGACTCATAGATGTTATCAGACCCACCAAGGAGACGATATCTACTCTTGAGAACCTTGAGCTTCCCGCCGGCGTAAACATCGTTATGGAGGTCAAGTAATCTCCAAATGAGACCGACCCATAAGGGTCTCAAAAAACGAGGTTTTAGCAGGTCATGTCGGTAAATGCCGACCAATAACCATAAGGAGGAAAAATCATGCAGAAGGGAATCATCGGTAAGAAGATCGGTATGACACAGATCTTCGATGAAGCAGGAAAGATCGTTCCTGTAACAGTTGTTGAAGCAGGTCCCTGCGTAGTTGTTCAGAAGAAGACTGTTGAAAAAGACGGTTATGAGGCTGTACAGCTGGGTTATGGCGAGATCAGAGCCAAGAGAGTAAACAAGCCTCTCCAGGGTCACTTCAAGAAGGCTGACGTTGCTATGAAGAGAACTCTTAAGGAGTTCAGACTGGCTGATATCTCAGCTATCAACGTTGGCGACATCGTAAAGGCAGACGTATTCGCTGAGGGCGACGTTGTTGATGTCAGCGGCACCAGCAAGGGTCACGGTTTCAGTGGTACTATCAAGCGTCACAACGGCCACAGACTTAAGGAAACTCACGGTACAGGTCCTGTACACAGACATGCAGGTTCCTACGGCGCTTGCTCCGATCCTTCAAGGATCTACAAGGGCAAGAAGATGCCTGGTCAGTACGGTAACGTAAAGGTTACTGTTCAGAATCTGACAGTTGTAAAGGTTGACGCAGAGAATAATCTTATCGCTATCAAGGGCGCTATCCCCGGTCCTAAGAACGGAACAGTGACCATCTGCGACAGCGTTAAGAAGAAGGCTTAGTGGAAGGAGGAGTTAATATGTCAAAAATCGCAGTAGTTGATATGACAGGCAACAAGGTAGCTGACACTGAGCTGAACGATGCTATATTCGGCATCGAGCCTAACAAGGCACTTATGCACGCTATGGTAGTTAATTTCCTGGCTAACCAGAGACAGGGCACACAGTCCACCCTCACCAGAACAGAGGTACAGGGCGGCGGCAGAAAGCCCTGGAGACAGAAGGGTACCGGCCACGCAAGACAGGGCTCCATCAGAGCTCCTCAGTGGGTACACGGCGGTATCGCTCTTGGTCCTAAGCCCAGAGATTACAGCTATTCGCTGAATAAAAAGGAGAGAAGACTTGCTATGAAGTCTGCATTCTCCACTAAGGTCATCGACAACAACATCATCGTTGTTAACGAGATCGAGACCAAGGAGTATAAGACCAAGGTTATGGTTGATATGCTCAAGGCAATCGGCGCTGAGGGCAAGGCTCTCATCGTAACTGCTGATGTTGATGCAAAGGTAGTTAAGAGCGCTGCAAACATTCCCGGTGTCAAGACAGCTACCGTAAACACACTGAATGTTTACGATATCCTGAACTACGATAAGTTCATCGTATCTTCGGAGGCTGTAAAGAAGATCGAGGAGGTATACGCTTAATGAAAAATGCTCACGATATTATCATAAAGCCTATCATCACCGAGGACTCTATGGACAGACTCGCTGATAACAAGTACACCTTCCAGGTTGCCAAGGACGCTAACAAGATCGAGATCGCTAAGGCTATCGAGGAGATCTTCGATGTGAAAGTTGCTAAGGTAAACACCATCAGCGTTAAGGGCAAAGAGAAGAGAATGGGCAGATACACAGGTTTCCGCCCTGACTGGAAAAAGGCTATCGTTACTCTTGAGGGCGAAAAGACCATCGAATTCTTCGACGGTATGTACTAATTTCCCCTGAAACGAACGGCAGGTGAGAACCTGTCGGGAGACTTCGGAAAAGCTCACATTCAAGAGTTCCCGCGGAACTCCGTAAACACCGAGGATAACGCGGAAAGGCTTTGCGAGGCGGCGAGGACCGCTTTTGATACGACCGCAAAGCGTAGGTATGGAAGGGTACTTGGCGTAACGCTTTGACCTTTTCGCAAAACCATATTAAGGAGTGAATTATAATGGCAATAAAGACTTACAAGCCCACGACTCCCGGTAGAAGAGGCATGACTGTCATCGACTATTCCGGTCTGTCTAAGGTTGAACCTTGCAAGTCCCTTCTCGAACCTCTGAAGAAGAATTCGGGAAGAAACAGCTACGGTAGAATCACTGTTCGTCACAGAGGCGGCGGAGTTAGAAGAAAATACCGTGTAATTGATTTTAAGAGAAACAAGCTCGATATGAACGCTACTGTTCAGACTATCGAGTACGATCCTAACAGATCTGCATTCATCGCACTCGTTCAGTACGAGGACGGTGAGAAGAGATACATCATCGCACCTAACGGTCTTGCTGTTGGCGATGTTATCAGAGCAGGCGCTGATGCTGATATCAAGCCCGGCAACGCTCTGACACTGGCAGATATCCCTGTTGGTACTTTCATCCACAACATTGAGCTGTATCCCGGCAAGGGCGCTCAGCTCGTTCGTTCCGCTGGTAACATGGCTCAGCTGATGGGCAGAGAAGGCGCTTACGCTCTCGTAAGACTTCCTTCAGGCGAAATGAGAAAGATATCTGTTAACTGCATGGCTACAATCGGTCAGGTAGGTAACATCGACCACTCTAACGTAAACATCGGTAAGGCAGGTAGAAAGCGCCACATGGGCTGGAGACCTACCGTAAGAGGTTCCGTAATGAACCCCTGCGATCACCCTCACGGTGGTGGTGAAGGTAAGTCACCTGTTGGTAGACCTTCTCCTGTTACTCCTTGGGGTAAGCCTACTCTGGGTTACAAGACCAGAGCTAAGCACGCTCGTTCCGATAAGTTCATCGTAAAGCGCAGAAACGGCAAGTAACCTGAAAGGAGGACAATGATAAATGGGCAGAAGTGTTAAGAAGGGTCCTTACGTTCAGGAGGCTCTTTATAAGAGAGTAGTTGCTATGAACGAAGCAGGCGAGAAGAAAGTCCTCAAGACATGGAGCAGAGCTTCCACGATCTTCCCTGACTTCGTAGGTCATACATTCGCAGTACACGACGGCAGAAAGCACGTGCCTGTATATGTAACCGAGGATATGGTAGGCCACAAGCTTGGCGAGTTCGCTCCCACAAGGACCTACAAGGGCCACGCAGGCTCCAAGACCTCGAACAACGGTAAGAAGTAATTAAGGAGGATCAGACATGGAAGCAAAGGCTATACTGAGAACAGCTCGCATTGCTCCTCGTAAGGTACAGATCGTCCTTGATCTTATCAGAGGTAAGGATTACGAAATAGCAATGGCTACTGTTAAGAATACACCAAAGGCTGCAAGTGAATATCTGGAGAAGCTCCTCAAGTCCGCAGCAGCAAACGCAGAGAACAATCACAACATGGATAAGAACAACCTCTATGTTGCTGAGTGCTACGTTTGCCCCGGACCTATCATGAAGAGGATCATGCCCAGAGCTCAGGGCAGAGCATATAGAATTCTGAAGAGAACATCTCACATCACTGTTGTTCTCAAGGAAAAGGATTAAGCTGAAAGAGGAGGTAAACTATGGGCCAGAAAGTTAATCCGCACGGACTTAGAGTCGGTGTGATAAAGAATTGGGATTCCCGCTGGTTTGCAGATAAGAGCACTTTCGGCGACACTCTGGTTGAGGACTACAACATTCGTAAGGATATCATGAAGGACCTCAACAGAAGATCCAAGAACCCCGCTGACAAGTGCGTTTACGCAGGCGTTCCCAAGGTTGAGATCGAGCGTTTTACCGGTAAGGACGGCGCTCAGAAGGTTAGAATACACATTTACTGCGCTAAGCCCGGTATGGTTATCGGTAAGGGCGGCGCTGAGATCGATAAGCTCCGCGAGAGCATCGAGAAGAAGATCGGCAAGAGCGTTGCTATCAACATCGTTGAGGTAAAGAACCCCGACATCAACGCTCAGCTGGTAGCTGAGAAGATCGCTCACGATCTGGAGGACAGAATCTCCTTCAGAAGAGCTATGAAGCAGTCCATCGGCAGAGCAATGAAGCTGGGCGCTAAGGGTATCAAGGTAAAGGTAAGCGGTAGACTTGCCGGTGCCGAGATCGCTAGAAGCGAGAGCTATCACGAGGGTACTATCCCGCTGCAGACCATCAGAGCAGATATCGACTACGGTACTGCTGAGGCTCACACAACTTATGGTCGTCTGGGCATCAAGGTATGGATCTACAGAGGCGAAGTTCTCAAGGGTGAGGTTGCTGCAAGCGACAGACGCGACGTAAGCGACAAGAACGATAAGAAGCGCAGACCTCGCAGAGACGACAGGTCTAAGGATAACCGCAGAGACTTCAACAAGGCTCGCGGCATGAAAAGAGAAGGAGGTAACGCATAATGCTGCTTCCAAAGAGAGTTAAGTTCAGAAAACAGCACAGAGGTCGTATGACCGGTAAGGCACTGAGAGGAAACAAGGTTTCTTACGGTGATTTCGGTCTTCAGGCTCTCGAGCCCGCATGGATCACCTCTAACCAGATCGAGGCTGCCCGTATCGCTATGACAAGATACATCAAGAGAGGCGGTCAGGTTTGGATAAAGATATTCCCTGACAAGCCTGCAACAAGAAAGCCCCTGGGTACCCGAATGGGTAAAGGTAAGGGCGCTCCCGAGTACTGGGTAGCTGTTGTTAAGCCGGGCAGAGTAATGTTCGAGATCGCAGGTGTTCCCGAGGAGACTGCTAGAGAGGCTATGAGACTCGCTATGCACAAGCTCCCTATCAAGTGTAAGTTTATAGTAAAAGAAACGGGTGGTGAGCAGTAATGAAGGCTAATGAGATCAAGGAAATGACCGCAGACGAGCTTAACACCAAGCTCGCTGAGCTTAAAGAAGAGCTGTTCAATCTTCGTTTCCAGCACGCTGTGAACCAGCTGGAGAATCCCAAGAGACTTCAGGCTGTGAAGAAGGACATTGCTCGTGTTAAGACATTCATTCGTAAGCATGAGTCCGAAGCTCAGTAATAAAGGAGGAGGATCACTGTGAGCGAAAGAAATCTGAGAAAAACCAGAGTCGGTACTGTTGTATCGAATAAGATGGATAAGACTATCGTAGTTGCCATCAAGGATAACGTTCAGCACCCTCTGTACAAGAAGATCATCAAGAAGACTGTTAAGCTGAAGGCACACGATGAAAACAACGAGTGCGGTATCGGCGATACAGTAAAGGTAATGGAGACAAGACCTCTTTCCAAGGATAAGAGATGGAGACTTGTCAACATCATCGAAAAGGCTAAGTAATACATTTATGAGTGCAAGGTACTTTGGCAGAGCGGTCGCCGCTTCTGCCGCGGTACTGAGTCCCAGTGATTTGAAAGGAGGAGCGCTTCAATGGTACAGATGCAGACTTACCTGAAGGTTGCAGATAACTCCGGTGCTAAGGAGCTTATGTGCATCCGTGTTCTCGGCGGTACGAGAAGAAAGTATGCAAACATCGGTGACGTTGTAGTTTGTTCTGTTAAAAAAGCAACACCAGGCGGAGTTGTTAAGAAGGGCGATGTAGTTAAGGCTGTCATCGTTCGTTCAGCAAAGGGTCTGAGAAGAGCGGACGGTACTTATATCCGCTTCGATGAGAACGCTGCTGTAATAATCAAGGAAGACAAGAATCCCAGAGGTACACGTATATTTGGACCTGTGGCTAAGGAACTGAGAGATAAGGATTATATGAAGATCCTGTCCCTGGCTCCCGAAGTTCTGTAATGGAGGTGTCGTTGAAATGAATAAGGTACACGTTAAAACCGGCGACACAGTCGTTATCCTGTCCGGTAAGGACAAGGGCAAGCAGGGCAAGGTACTTCAGGTTGCCCCCAAGGAAGGCAAAGTGATCGTTGAGGGTCTGAACGTTGCAAGAAAGCACGTTAAGCCCAGAAACGCTCAGCAGCAGGGCGGTATCGTTGATGCTGAGGCAGCTATGTACGCTTCCAAGGTAATGGCAGTTTGCCCCAAGTGCGGCAAGCCCACAAGAGTAGCTCACAAGTTCCTGGAAGATGGAACTAAGGTAAGAGTTTGCAAGAGCTGCGGCGAAGAATTCTAAGAAGGAGGAGTTAGACATGGCTGCAAGACTTAAAGAACAGTATGTTAGCACAGTAGCTCCTGAACTGATGAAGAAATTCGGCTACGCTAACGTAATGCAGATCCCTAAGCTGGATAAGGTAGTTATCAACGTCGGCTGCGGCGCTGATAAGGATAATAAAAAGGTCATCGATGCTATCATGACCGATCTGGCTGCTATAACCGGTCAGAAGCCCATCGTTTGCAAGGCTAAGAAGAGCGTTGCTAACTTCAAGCTGAGAGATGGACAGATCATCGGTGTTAAGGTTACACTGAGAGCGGAGAAGATGTATGAATTCGTTGACAGACTGTTCAACGTTGCATTCCCCCGCGTAAGAGATTTCAGAGGTATCAACCCCAATTCCTTCGACGGCAGAGGAAATTACTCCACCGGTCTGAAGGAGCAGCTGATCTTCCCTGAGATCGAGTATGATAAGATCGACAAGGTTAGAGGTATGGATATCAACTTTATCACTACCGCTAAGACCGACGAAGAAGGCAAGGAGCTGCTCAGACTGATGGGCGCACCTTTCGCTGAGAAGTAATGAGGAGGATACGTTAAATGGCAAAGAAGGCTATGATAAATAAGCAGCAGGCTGCTCCTAAGTATTCCACTCGTGCTTATAACAGATGCAAGATCTGCGGCAGACCCCATGCATATCTGAGAAAGTTCGGCGTTTGCCGTATCTGCTTCAGAGAGCTGGCTCATGACGGTCAGATCCCCGGCGTTAAGAAGGCAAGTTGGTAAAAAGGAGGTAGGCACAATGCAGATTACAGATACTATTGCAGATCTGTTAACAAGAATACGTAATGCTAGCACTGCTAAGCATGCGACTGTCGATGTACCTGCATCTAACATGAAGAAGTCTATCACACAGATCCTCGTAGATGAGGGCTATGTAAAGAACTTCACCGTTATCGAAGACGGCAAGCAGGGTATCATCAGGATCACACTCAAGTATGATGAGAACAGAAATTCCGTAATAACAGGGCTGAGAAGAGTTTCCAAGCCCGGTCTGAGGATCTACGCAAGCTGTGAGGATATGCCTAAGGTAATCAAGGGCATGGGTATCGCAATCGTATCCACCTCCAAGGGCGTTATCACCGACAAGAAGGCAAGAGAGCTGAATGTCGGCGGCGAAGTCCTCGCATTTGTATGGTAATAAGGAGGGCTGAGAAATGTCAAGAATAGGATTGAAGCCCATTACTGTTCCCGCAGGTGTAGAGGTAAAGGTTGCTGATGGCAACGTAGTTACAGCTAAGGGTCCCAAGGGCACACTTACAAAAACATTCCATAAGGATATGATCATAAAGGTTGACGGCAGCACTGTTACAGTTGAGCGTCCTTCCGAGGATAAGCTCCACAAGAGTCTGCACGGTCTGACCAGAACACTCGTAAACAATATGGTTGAGGGTGTTGCAAACGGTTTCTCTAAGAAGCTCGAGATCGTTGGTGTTGGTTACAGAGCACAGAAGCAGGGCAAGAACCTGGTTATGAACCTGGGTTTCTCTCATCAGGTTATCTTTGCGGAGACTGACACTATCAAGATCGAAGTTCCCGATCCTAACCACATCGTAGTATCGGGCTGCGACAAGCAGGAAGTAGGTCAGTTTGCTTGTGAGATCCGCGAGAAGCGTCCCCCCGAGCCTTATAAGGGTAAAGGTATCCGCTACGAAGGCGAGTACATTATCCGTAAGGAAGGTAAGGCCGGTAAAGGCGCTAAGAAGTAATAAAAGGAGAGAATCACTATGGTTAAAAAGCTTGACAGAGCTAAGGCTAGAATCAAGAGACATCAGAGAATCCGCAACAAGATCAGCGGTACTCCCGAATGCCCTCGCCTCAACGTATTCCGCTCCTCTAAGCATATATATGCACAGATCATTGACGATGTTAACGGCGTAACACTGGCTTCCGCTTCCTCTATGGCTAAGGGCTTTGAGGGCAATGGCGGCAACAAGGAAGGCGCTCGCAAGGTCGGCGAGATGATCGCAGAAGCTGCTAAGGCAAAGGGAATTGAAAATGTCGTATTCGACAGAGGCGGTTTCCTTTATCACGGCCGTGTGCAGGAGCTTGCAGACGGTGCCCGTGAAGGCGGACTTAAATTCTAAGGTAGAGGAGGAAATACAATGGCTTTAATAGATGCTTCAAAGATCGAAGAGCTGCAGGAAAAGGTCGTAGCAATTAACAGAGTATCCAAGACTGTTAAGGGCGGCCGTATCATGAAGTTCTCCGCACTTGTAGTAGTTGGCGACGGCAACGGTATCGTTGGCTTCGGCATCGGTAAGTCGGGCGAAGTTCCCGACGCTATCAGAAAGGCTATTCAGGACGCTAAGAAGAACCTGGTAAAGATCTCCCTGAAGGGTACAACAATTCCTCACGAGATCGTAGGTAAGTTCGGCGCAGGTGAGGTTCTCCTCAAGCCCGCCGCTCCCGGTACAGGTATCATCGCAGGCGGCACTGTGAGAGCAGTGGTTGAAGCAGCCGGCATAAGAGATATCAGAGCAAAGTCGCTTCGCTCTAACAATCCTTACAATGCAGTAAGAGCAACAATCAACGGTCTGACCAGCGTAAGAAGCGCTGAGGCTATCGCTGAACTGAGAGGCAAGACTGTTAAGGAAATATTTGAATAAGGAGGATAAACAGTATGGCTAACCTGAAAATTCAGCTGACTAAGAGCCTGAGTGGCAGAAGCGAAAAGCAGATCGCCACTGCAAATTCTCTTGGTCTGAGAAAAATCGGGGATACGACCGAGCAGCCCGACAACGCTTGTACACAGGGCAAGATCAAGCTGGTATCCCACCTTATTAAAGTAACCGAAGCGTAAGCAGGGAGGTGCGACAACATGAAGCTTCACGAATTATCACCTAATCCCGGCGCAGTAAGAGACGTTAAGCGTGTGGGCAGAGGTCACGGTTCAGGAAACGGTAAGACTGCAGGTAAGGGTCACAAGGGCCAGAAGGCTAGATCCGGCGGCAGCATCAGACCCGGCTTCGAGGGTGGTCAGACCGCTCTTGCAAGAAGAATTCCTAAGCGTGGATTCAATAATATATTCGCAACTAAGTATGCGATCATCAATGTATCCGATCTTGAAAAGTTCGTTGACGGCACAGTAGTTGATTTTGAACTGCTGAAGGCATCCGGCGTCCTCAAGGAGGAGTATGATGGAGTAAAGGTCCTCGGTAACGGAGACCTCACCAAAAACCTTACCGTCAAGGCTGCTAAGTTCTCAGCAGCAGCTAAGGAGAAAATCGAAAAGGCAGGCGGGAAGGCTGAGGTGATGTAATTGTGATAGAGACATTTCGTAATGCCTGGAAGGTTCCGGAATTAAGAAGAAAGCTTCTATTTACATTTTTCATCATCGTAATATACAGGATAGGCGGTTCCGTTCCGGTCCCCTACCTCGATTCTGCAGCACTGAACACATGGTTCCAGGGCAGCAAAGATTCAGGTGACTTCTTCAGTTACCTGAACGTCCTCTCGGGCGGTAACTTCTCAAAGGCAACACTGATGGCTCTGTCCGTTGGTCCTTACATCAACGCTCAGATCATCATTCAGCTGCTGACCTACGCACTTCCTCCTCTGGAGAGACTCTCCAAGGAAGGCATGGAAGGCAGAAAGACTCTGAACAAGATCACCAAGTACACAGCACTTGGTATCGCACTGTTCCAGGGCTGGGCTTACTACAGAACTCTGATGAACGTTGACGGTCAGCAGATCGTACTGTACACAGGTCAGACCTTTGAAAGATACTTCACTGAGATCATCATTGTCCTCTGCTTCGTAGCAGGAGCTTCGCTGACTATATGGCTGGGCGACAGGATCAATGAAAAGGGAATAGGCAACGGCGTATCCATGCTGCTGTTTGCAGGTATCATCGCAAGAGGACCTGATGCTGTTATCAGCCTCTGCAAGATGATGGCTACAGGCGACGCTAAGAATATGATACTCGTTCCTATCATCATCGTAGTATTCATCCTGATGATCGCGTTCATAATCTTTATGAACAACGCTGAAAGAAGAATACCGATACAGTATGCCAAGCGCGTTGTAGGCAGAAAGCAGTACGGCGGTCAGAACACATTCATCCCGATCAAGATCGCGATGAGCGGCGTTCTCCCTATCATCTTTGCGATGAGCTTTATGTCTATACCTGCAACACTCAAGCTTTTCACAGGCGCACCTAAGCAGGGTACATTCTACGCAGGTCTCCTGAAATGGTTTGAGTATGATCATCCGTTCTACGCAAGTCTGTACTTCGTTCTCATAATCGCGTTCAACTACTTCTACGTAAGTATGTCATACAACCCGATCGAGATCGCTAATAACCTCAGACAGAACAACGGCGGCGTACCCGGTATAAGACCCGGTAAGCCTACCAGCGACTACTTCCAGAAGATACTCAGCAAGATCACTCTGGTCGGCGCTGTGTTCCTGGGTATAATCGCTATCTTCCCTATCATATTCACCGTTATCACAAAGATGAATATCGCAATGGGCGGTACCTCTATACTCATCGTTGTAAGCGTTGCGCTTGAAACAGCAAGAACTATGGAATCTCAGATGATGATGCGTCATCACTCGGGCTTCCTGAAATAATAAAGTCCGATCGAGAAAGGGGTAAGACTAATGAACAATATCATTCTTTTGGGCGCTCCCGGTGCCGGCAAAGGCACTCAGGCAGAGAACATCTGCAAGGAGCTGAACATTCCTACCATTTCCACAGGCAATATGCTCAGAGCTGCTGTTAAGGCAGGCACAGAGTATGGTCTGAAGGCGAAGGCAGCTATGGACGCAGGCGCACTTGTTTCCGATGATATCGTTATCGGTATCCTCAAGGACAGAATTGCTGAGCCTGACGCACAGAATGGCTTCATTCTCGACGGCTTCCCCAGATCTGTTCCTCAGGCCGAGGCTCTGGACGCTATGGGCGTTCAGATCGACAAGGTCATTGAGATAGACGTTGCTGATGAAACAATTCAGCAGAGACTTTCTGGCAGAAGAGTTTGCCTCGACTGCGGCGCTACCTACCATGTAGAGTTCAAACCCTCCAAGGTAGAAGGCATCTGCGATGTATGCGGCAAGCCCATCGTTATCCGTAAGGACGACGAGCCCGAGACTGTTAAGAGCAGACTGGACACATATCATAAAACTACCGAGCCTCTCAAGGGTTACTACGAGAAGCAGGGTAAGCTGACCTCTGTAAAGGGCCGCGAAACTGTTGAGGAGACTTCCGCAGCAGTTATGGCAGTTCTCAAAGGTTGATTGTAATAGAAAGCGCGATATAAATGATATGTATTAAATCCAATAAGGAAATTGAAAAGATGCGTAAGGCAGGTCAGCTGACCGCCGGAGCATTAAAGGCAGCAGGTGAAGCACTAAGACCGGGCATGACTACTCATGAACTGGACAAAGTGGTAGAGAAGTTCATTCTCTCCCACGGTGCTAAGCCGGGATTTAAGGGTTACGGCGGATTTCCCGCTGCAGCCTGCATATCCGTGAATGACGAAGTTATCCACGGTATCCCCGGCGGCAGGAAGATCATGGAAGGCGATATAGTTTCTGTTGATACAGGAGCTTTCGTGGACGGATATCATGGTGATTCCTGCATGACATTTGCCTGCGGCAAGATCTCGGACGACGTACAGGCACTTCTTGATTCCACCGAGCAAAGTCTTTATGAGGCCATCAAAATGGTGAAGCCCGGAGTAAGGATAGGCGACATCGGTGCCGCTATACAGAAGTACAATGAAGACAGAGGTTTTTCAGTCGTCAGAGAATACTGCGGACACGGACTGGGCAGAGATCTTCACGAAGATCCCGAAGTTCCTAACTACGGTAAAGCAGGTCATGGCGTAAGGCTTCAGGCAGGCATGGTCATCTGTATCGAACCTATGATAAATATGGGCGGTGCAGGAATAAAGGTAATGCCTGACGGCTGGACAGTCAAGACACTGGACGGAAAATGGTCCGCACATTTTGAACACACTATCGCTGTTACACAGGACGGCTGCGTGATACTCAGCAAACTGTGATGACAGAGGGTGTTATACAGGTCGGTTCACTGGTATGGGCGACAGCAGGCCGTGAGAAAGGCTCCTGCTATGTTGCAGTGGGAGTAGACGGCGGCTTTGTGTATATCGCGGACGGCAGACACCGAAAAGTCGGCAGTCCGAAAAAGAAAAACATAAAGCACATTTCACCTGCGGACGCTCCGTTATATACGGGTGATCTGACTGACAAGAAGTTAAGACGGCTGATCTTTCGGTACCTGACCCATACCGATCGGCAGCAGACAAGACCTTAGAGTGGGGAGGTTTTTTAATGTCGAAAGAAGATGTACTTGAAGTTGAGGGAACAGTCGTTGAGGCACTGCCTAACGCGACATTCCAAGTTGAACTCACAAACGGTCATAAAATTCTTGCTCATATTTCGGGTAAGCTGCGTATGAACTACATTCGTATCGTGCCCGGTGATAAGGTCACAGTCGAGATGTCGCCTTATGACTTGACAAAGGGAAGAATAACCTGGAGAGCTAAGTAAGCAAAGCGGTTGCTGCAACGGCTTTCCCTTATACGTATGAGAGCCGAGAGGCTCGGATAATCGAAGGAGGTATTTCAATGAAAGTAAGACCTTCAGTTAAGCCTATCTGCGAAAAGTGCAAGATCATCAAGAGGAAAGGCAAGATCATGGTTATCTGCCAGAACCCCAAGCACAAGCAGCGTCAGGGCTAACAAACCAATAATGGAGGTGCAGCTAAATAATGGCTCGTATTGCTGGTATAGACCTGCCCAGAGATAAGAGAATTGAAGTCGCTCTTACCTACGTTTACGGCATTGGTCAGAAGACTGCTACTAAGATCATCAAGGAAACAGGCGTTGATCCCGACGTAAGAGTTAAGGATATGTCTGAGGATGACGTAGCTAAGCTTCGTGAGTATATAGATCACAACCTGACTGTTGAGGGCGACCTGAGAAGAACAGTTGCTCTGAACATCAAGAGACTGACAGAGATCGGTTGCTACAGAGGCCTTCGTCACAGAAAGGGTCTGCCCGTTAGAGGACAGAGAACCAAGACGAATGCAAGAACTCGTAAGGGTCCTGTTAAGACCATCGCTAACAAGAAGAAGTAAGGGAGGGTATGAAGCATGGCTCAGGCTAAGAAGAAGACGACTGTACGTCGCCGTCGTGAAAGAAAGAACATTGAACAGGGACAGGTTCATATCCAGTCCACATTCAACAACACCATCGTTACCATCACTGATATGCAGGGTAACGCAATTTCTTGGGCTTCCGCAGGCGGACTCGGTTTCAGAGGTTCCAAGAAGTCTACTCCCTTCGCTGCTCAGACAGCCGCAGAGACTGCTGCAAGAGCTGCTAAGGAGCACGGTCTGAAGGTCGTTGAGGTATTCGTTAAGGGACCCGGCGCAGGCAGAGAAGCTGCTATCAGAGCGCTGCAGTCCGAGGAGCTGGAAGTAAGACTTATCAAGGACGTTACTCCTATCCCTCACAACGGTTGCCGTCCCCCCAAGAGAAGAAGAGTGTAATCATAAGTTATTTGAGTTTGCAGTTTAACTCAAAGTCGGGTAAAGCAGCATAGACGTAAGACTTAAAGCCCGATATCAATTTAGAAAACGGAGGTCATTAAAATGGCAGTAAACAGAGAACCAATACTCAAGAGATGTAAGTATCTTGGCATCAGCCCCATGGTTATGGGCGTTGCTAAGGAGACTAAGCGTGACCCCAACGCTAACAAGCGTAAGAAGGTTTCCGAGTACGGCCTTCAGCTGAAGGAAAAGCAGAAGCTGAGATTCATCTACGGCGTACTGGAGAAGCAGTTCCATCACTATTTTGAGATCGCTCAGAAGATGGAAGGTCAGGCAGGTACCAATCTGCTGACAATACTCGAGTCCAGACTCGACAGTGTTGTATTCAGAATGGGTCTGTCCATGACAAGACGTGAGGCTAGACAGCTGGTTGTACACGGTCACTTCCTCGTAAATGGCAAGAGAGTTGATATCCCCTCTTACAGGATCAAGGCTGGCGACGTTATCTCCCTGAAGGAGAACAGCAAGAAGAGCCCCAAGTTCAAGCAGATCATCGAGACTACTGCCGGCAGAGTAGTTCCCACTTGGCTCGATATGGACAAGGAGAACCAGACTGCAAAGGTAGTTCGTATGCCTGTTAAGGAAGACCTCGATTACGAGATCGAAGAACACCTGATCGTAGAGCTGTATTCCAAGTAATAAGTGTAAGGTTCTCGGAGCGCTGTACCTTTTATGGGTACAGCTCCGCAGAAGCTGCATGAAATCTGGAACTTTCGGACACATTACAATTCATGTTTGAATACAGGAGGGTTACTAATGCTTGAAAAGATAGAAAAGCCAAAGATCGAAACGCCTGAGCTCAAAAGCAACGGAACATACGGCAAGTTTATTCTCGAGCCTCTGGAGCGCGGCTATGGTATAACTCTCGGAAACAGTCTGAGACGTGTACTGCTCTCCTCTTTACCCGGTGTAGCTGTTACTTCTGTAAAGATCGACGGTGTACACCACGAACTCTCAACAATACCCGGTGTTAAGGAAGATGTCACTGAGATAATCCTTAACCTCAAGGGTCTGACTGCAAAGCTTTACGGTGAGGGTCCCAAGACTATCTACATTGAGGCTGAAGGCGAATGCGTAGTTACCGCAGGCGACATCAAGGCTGATTCCGAAGTAGATATCCTGGTTCCCGATATGCACATCGCAACCCTGGGCGCAGGCGCTAAACTGTATATGGAGATCACTATCGACCGCGGCAGAGGCTATGTTTCTGCTGAGAAGAACAAGTCCCTTATGCAGAATGCACCCATCGGCATCATTGCTGTAGACAGTATCTATTCGCCGGTATTAAAGGTAAACTACACAGTTGATAACACCCGTGTAGGACACATTACCGACTTTGACAAGCTCACGCTGGAGGTATGGACTGACGGTACTATATCTGCAAAGGAAGCTGTATCAATGGCAGCCAAACTCCTCAACGAGCATCTTAATCCTTTCGTTGATCTCTCCGAAGAGACCAACGTTGTGGAACTTATAGTTGAAAAGGATGATCAGGGCAAAGAAAAGATCCTTGAGATGACCATTGAGGAACTTGACTTATCCGTGCGTTCATTCAACTGTCTGAAGCGCGCAGGCATCAACACAGTCAACGATTTGATTGAAAAGTCAGCAGAAGAAATGATGAAGGTACGTAACCTCGGTAAGAAGTCATTCGACGAGGTTCGTGAGAAGCTTCATTCTTTGGGCTACGAGCTCAATTCTGAGGAAAATGATTAATGTAAGGAGTGAAAATCTATGCCAGGCACAAGAAAGCTGGGAAGGACCAGTGACCAGAGAAAAGCAATGCTGAGAGCTATGGTTACTTTCCTTCTGGAAAACGGTAAGATTGAAACAACTGTAACCAGAGCTAAGGAAGTTGCTGCTATGGCCGAGAAGATGATAACTCTCGGTAAGGCAGGCGATCTCCATTCCAAGAGACAGGTATTCGCTTATGTAACTAAGGAAGCTGTCGCTAAGAAGCTCTTTGATGAGATATCACCTAAGTACGCAGACCGTAAGGGCGGTTACACCAAGATCATCAAGATCGGACCCCGCCGCGGTGACGCTGCTGAGATGGCTATCATACAGCTGGTTTAATATACTAACTATAAAGACCGTACCTTCGGGTGCGGTCTTTTTTGTATCGCTATAAATATATCTGTCTGTCTGTTTTTAGAAAGCCGGAACTATAAATAAAAGCGCAGTACGATAAATACTGCGCTTTATTAGTATGGCTCTTTACATCACACCGAGCGTCTTGTGAAACCGTCCCATGCAGTAAGCAGAAATACTGCCATATGGGCTATGACTACTACGACCGCAAAGCCCAGACTGTGCTGTGGGAATGGCGAAGCACCATTGTATATGGTTTGCAGATCGGTATTTGCAAATATCAGATATCTGCCCCAGTCCATCTTGAAAGTCACCATTATAGCTATCAGGGGGGTACCTATTGAATTTAAGATAAAGCCTGCAACTATCGCAAGGCCGGTACTTCTCATCAATGAGGATATCATAAATGCCAGCGTGGTGGTTATCATTACCTGAACGCTTTTCAGCATGAAATTCTTGATAAGGAATACGAATGTACTTTGTGCCACAACCTCGCCGTCTACCAAACTGAGATACGGTAAGGATATACCCTTGAATCCGAAGAGAAGCCCTACCATTGGTATATTTATAAGGAACATCATCAGCATCATCAGAAAACCGAGGGATATCACGGTAAAGTATTTTGCCGCCAGTATCTTGCTGCGCTGTACAGGGCTTATCAGCAGGAATTTTATCGTACTCTGACTGAATTCGCTCGCCACTATGCCGCCTGCTATCATCAGCATTATTATACCTATAAAGCTTTCCACATAGGGTATCTTCAGCATAACGTCCCAGAAATCAAAGGGCTCGTAATGGTCCATATCTAGTAATGGAACATTCTTATCCGAGGTATTATCGTATATCTCGTGTTCGAGCTGATACATACCTATGGCAACGACTTCCTCTGCTGATTGACTGCCATATTCATTGCCTTCCAGTGCACTTCCGATTTTAAAAAGGAGTGCGTTCTTCTCATTGAATTCTTCACCGTAGCCTATATCGTGTTCCAGTTTGTATTTGTAGACCCATTTATCTCCTTTGCTTTCGCTGTTATCTATATTGTATTTGCAGAAACCGCGCCAGTCATCGGTCTTACAAAGCATGGTCATGGTCTGTACCTCTCTCTTTGAATCAGTGTACATGCCTTGACGGTAAGCTCCAGCCTGCCAGTCTGAATCGGTGTCTACCGCTTCTATCAGTGCCAGTCTTTCCTCACGCAGGGGCATATCAGGAGAGTTCTCGATTTCTCTCTTCTTGTCTTTCAGCGAATTTGCCAGACGCTCCGAATCAGACATATCCATTGATTCTGAAGCGTAATCTTTGATACCCGAGTTGTTTATCAGCTTCATCAGCGGTGCAAAGCACAGGCATACCGCCAGGAATATCACCAGCAGTATCCTCGATGATGTTTTTTTGTATATCTTTATATACTCGTTTTTTACAAGTGCAAAGAACTTATCCAATCTGTCCATCTCCTTCCCTGCCTGTAAGCTCAATGAATACTTCTTCGAGCTTTTTGCTTTCCTTGGGGTGTACGGAGTAGATGTTTATGCCGCTCCCTGCCAGTTTTCTTATCGCTTCCGCGATGTCAGCCTTTGCACTGTCGGTTTCCAGTTTCAGGTAAAGCATATCGCCCTGTGCGGAGATATTACTGCCTTCCAGAATTTCCAGTGCTTTTTCGGAATCGTCTGTTTCAATGGTATATTCGGTGATGCTTTCCTGTGACTGTGAGATTATCTCTTCCATAGTGTAGGTGCCTATCATGCTGCCGTTTGCGATTATGCCCACTCTGTCACACATAAGCTCCATCTCGCTCATAAGGTGAGAGGATACAACAACGCACACACCGTCCTTGTGTGCAAGCTCTCTCAGGATATCACGAAGTTCCTTTATGCCCTGTGGGTCAAGACCGTTTGTCGGTTCGTCCAGTATCAGAAGCTTGGGTTTGTGCATAAGTGCCTGTGCCACGCCAAGACGCTGTCTCATACCCAGAGAATACTTTGATACTTTGTCGTTTATGCGGTTTGAAAGCTTAACCATTTCGACCGCCTTGTCTATCTCCGAAAAATCCAGACCCCTCATTCGTGCATACTGTCTGAGATTTTCCCTGCCCGTCATGAACTTGTACATCTCGGGATTTTCAACGATGCCGCCAACATTTTCCATAGCGGCTTCAAAGTCTTTGGTTATATCGTGTCCGCAGACCTTTACTTCGCCTTCGTCCAGCAGAAGAAGTCCCACCACCGTCTTGATGGTAGTGGTCTTGCCCGCGCCGTTAGGTCCCAGAAAACCGAACACCTCACCCGCATAACATTCCATGTCGATATCATGGAGTATCTGCTTCTTGCCGATGGTCTTGTTCAGTCCCTTTATGCTCAGAACTACATTATTCTTGTCCATCAGCTTCACCTCCCTCATTTCCGTCGGGGTATTCGATATTCATTTTATAGGGGTTTTCATCGTAAGTTACTGTGAGAACTTTCCATACTCCGTTATCTTTCTGCATTACCATATTGCACGAACCTTTTATTTCGACTATTTTATGTAGCGGCTTGTCACTGCTTTTGCGAGCTTCATAGGCGGGGTTCAGCAGACCGATTGGTGAAAGAAGCAGCGGAATACCATCACATTCGCAGTTTATGATATAATCCACCTGAACGGTTGCGCCGTCAACGCCCCATTTTGATACAGATGTACTTATCTGCTTGTATTCGGTGGAATATACCTTATCGCAGCCCGTCTGGTCGGGTTCCATAGTTTCAACTTCAAAAATCAGGGAGGTCCTGGTTACGGCGTCTAAATCTTCTTCACCTGTGGAATGTGAATAGGGCGTATTTATAAAATTATCCTGTATACAGGAAGTCAGCATACGCTGAACACCTTTCCGGTTATCGCCCGTGTTGGTCTCTGCCATGCTTCGGCAGATCTCCTCGGCGCGTGCCGATATCTCGGGGATATTGTTTTTGAACATTGCGTTCTGCACCATAACATAAACCGCAGTGCCCGCACCGAGCGCAAGCCCGAGTACAAGACCGCGGTTTATATGGTTCCATTTGATCTTAGGGATCTTCATACTGTGATTCTCTTCTTTCTTAGGATTTTGACATTGTTAAATAATTTATCATGTTCTCTAATTATGATTATAACATAACTGTAACGAAAAATCAATATTATCATCACCATACTAAGAAATAATTAAGATTCTTTTATGAAATGCTTATGGCAGAGAATAAACTGCCTTTGAAGCAATGCACAAATATAACGAGAAAATAAGTCCGTATTTTTTCGCTTTTTGTTTAAAAAAAGGTTGACCTAGGGGGAAATAAGTGGTATAATAACTGTATATGACCGAATTCTGCGGCTTTGCGCTGAATTATGGCAAAAAATTGAAATTTTTAGGATTAGGAGTAATATAACGTGGTTTTTGCAGATCTGCTTTTTCTGTATTTCTTTCTTCCTGTGTGTCTGATATGTTATTTTATCACACGCAACGCTAATATACGAAATATAGTGCTTATAGTATTCTCTATGATATTCTACGCATGGGGCGAACCTGTGTGGGTCAGCATACTTGCCGTATCCGCGCTGGTGGACTATTACAACGGACGAGTCATCGAGAAACACCCCGAAGGCTGGCAGGCTAAGCTTGCGCTGGCGTGGTCGCTGATATTCAATCTGGGACTCCTCTTCGGATTCAAATATACGGGATTCTTTGTGGAAAACCTGAACAATGCCGCAGGGCTGAATATTCCCGTGCCCCACATAAAACTGCCCATAGGCATATCTTTCTATACATTCCAGACTATATCCTATACCATAGACTGCTATTGGGGCAAGGTTAAACCCCAGAAGAGTTTTCTTAAATTCCTGATGTACGTATCTCTCTTCCCGCAGCTGGTGGCAGGACCTATCGTAAGGTACTCCGTCATAGCCGAGGAGATAGAGGACAGAAAGACTACCATCAACGATATATCCGAAGGTTTTTCACGTATAATACTGGGTCTCGGAAAAAAGGTGCTTATCGCCAACAGCCTGAGTACAGTAGTTACCTCGCTTTTCGGTAATGCCGATAACAAGTATTCCGCCATTGATTCTCTGTCCGTACTGGGCACATGGTACGGCGCTATACTTGTGGGACTCTGGTACTACTTCGATTTCTCGGGCTATTCCGATATAGCTATCGGTCTGGGACGTATATTCGGATTCCACTTTGATGAGAACTTTAAATATCCTTTCATCTGCAAGACTATCTCCGAATTCTGGCAGAGATGGCACATCTCCCTGAGTTCGTTCTTCCGCGATTATGTGCTGTATATCCCGATATTCGGCAAAAGGCGCAAGTACGGCGGACTTTTCCTTGTATGGTTCCTGACAGGTCTTTGGCACGGTGCAAGCTGGAATTTCGTTTTCTGGGGACTTTACTACGGTCTGTTCATCATGATGGAAATGATGATAGGCAAGAAGAAAATGAAGAAAATGCCCGTACCTGCGGCACATATCTATACCAAGACGATAATATTCTTAGGCTTCGGCATCTTCTATTTCGAGAGCCTGCCCAAGCTGTGCAAGTTCTTCAAGGGACTTATAGGACTTAACGGCAACTCCTTCTGCGATGCTTATACCGCAAATATCTTTATGGGCAATATCTTCCTGTTCATCGCAGCGATATTCTTTGCAATGCCCGTTATACCCAAGATACGCGAAAAGGCATTCAGGAAGCCCGGAAGTGCTTATATCTTCCAGTCAGCAGGCGTTATTTGCAACGCGCTTATACTCATTGCAAGCAGTCTGCTGCTGCTGAACAACACAAACAATCCGTTCCTTTATTTCAGATTCTGAGCAGGTGAGCTAAATGATGGATAATAAAAATGAAAAGCGCTCTCCCGCTTTTGATCTGGAGGCGCTGACAAAAGCATATGAACAGTCGCTGAACGATGTTACTCTCGGCGGTAAGGATATACCCACACCCGAATCAAGACGGACGGCAAGAAACACCAAGCCCATAGGCGAGCTGAAAAGCTTCGTGCCCGAGGATTTCACACCCGCAGGCGAGGGTGCTGCCGAGCATGACAAGATAGTTGATAAAATAAGGGAAGACCGCCGCAAGCGCAGTCACAGCATCTGGACGGACAGCCCTTTGCTGAAACCCAAAAAGAGCGTCTGGATAGACGGCGAAGACGAACCCGAAGAAACACAGCAGGCGCCTGTCACTCGTCCTGTGTACAGCACCCCTGTACAGCCTGTATCTCCCGTACAGCAGCAGGCTCCCGTGAAAAGACAGCTGCCACCCGATTTCGTTGCTCCCTTGCCTGTGATGACACAGCCACCCAAGCCCGAACCCGTACCTGATTTCGGCGAGGTAGTCGGTGCTGCTATGGGCGTGCCCCATAAGCAGGAACTGGTAATGAACGTTGACTCTCACGGCGATGCAAGAGTACGTGAGGTGCCACACAGGAACGGCAGACAGAAAGCGGCAGATTCTCCCAATAAGCGCACAGTATCGCTGAAAATGCCTATTTCTAAAATGAACCTCGATGATCTGCGCGACCCCGTTCCCGAGAAGAAGCCCGAAGCACCTGCTAAGGCTGAAACTCCCGCTGTTACCGAAACAGTACAGCCCGCCGAAACAGTTCAGCAAGCTGAAACAGTTCAGCTCACTGAACTGGAAAAGACGGCTGAATTCAGTGTGGTAAAGGAAAAGGCTGAAAAGCTTGAAGCAGAGAAGATGCCTGTTTCAGAGGTGAAGCCCGTGGAGAAAACTCCTGCCGAGGTAAAGCAGCCTGTTGCCGCTAAGCCCGCAGAAAAGTCACCTGAAGCCGCACCTGTAAGCAGAAAGCCCGTATCCGCAGAGACAGCTGATGAGGTATATGACTTTGCGGAGATGATACACAAAGTCCGCAGCGGAAAAACAGAAAAGGCTCACAGTGTTCCCGAAAAGGGCAGCCGCAGTGAAGCTGCAAAGAAGTCACATTCAAAGCGCAAAAAGGCCAAGACCCATGAGCTGGAATTCCACTTCATAAACTGCATCATGTGCTTGGGCATGATATTTGCCATTTTCTTCTCCCTGCTTTTCATGGAAAGGGAGAGCGGCTTTATAAATTCCGAGAACAGAAATCTGGCAGAGTTCCCCTCTTTCAGCATAAAGGATTATTTTTCGGGAAAGTATACCCGTGCGATAGATGATTATTTCACCGATACTATCCCCGGTCGTGAAGAACTCAAAAAGTTCGGTGCGGCTTATGACCGCCTGAAAGGTATCGACCTTGGCGGTGCTAAAGTAAGCGGTACTCACAAGAAAGCCGAAAAGGAAACTCTCGATGAAGAGAAGCGCGCAGCTGTTACCACAGTTACCGCCAATACTGACCCCAAGGCAGCTACCACTACAAAGGCTAAGGACAAGGACGGCAAGAAGACTACCACCAAAAAGGAAGAGGTAGTAAAACTCCCCGAGATACTCGATGACGGCGAGCTTGAGGGCGAAGTTATAGTATTCGGCAAGGGCAAGGATGTACGTGCTGTTGCGGGCTACTATGGTATGTTCGAGACAGGTGCGCTCTATGCCAAGACTATCAACAAGTATAAGGAAGAAATGCCCGAGGTCAATGTATACAACATGACCATACCTACTTCTGCGGCTTACTATATGCCCAAGAACTTCAAGGACATAGTTGCCGACCAGAAGGATAATATCGACAATATCGCTTCCGAACTCAGCGGTATAATCAATGTTGATGTATACGATGCAATAGGCGCTCACACCGATGAGTATATCTATTCACGTACAGACCACCACTGGCAGCCCCTTGGTGCTTACTACGCAGGCAAAGTATTTGCCGATAAGGCAGGCGTTAAGTATGCCGATATCAAGACCTACGAGAAGTGCAAGATAAACGGCTTCCTGGGTACGATGTACGCTTACAGCAACTATGACAGCGAACTGGAAGCAAATCCCGATACTTTCATCTACTATAAGCCCGATAATGAATATACTACCAAGTACTATAACACCGATTTCACCTACGGTGAAGAGGGCAGTCTGTTCTTTGACTTTGCCGAGGGCGTAAACTGCTACTCTGCAATAATGGGTAAAGATGAAGAGATAACCGAGATAACCACCGATGTCGATAACGGCAGAACACTGGTCATCTTCAAGGACAGCTTCGGCAATGCGCTGGTACCTTTCCTGACACACAGCTTTGAGAAGATATACG
Source organism: Ruminococcus albus AD2013 (assembly GCF_000526775.1). Lineage (NCBI taxonomy): Bacteria > Bacillati > Bacillota > Clostridia > Eubacteriales > Oscillospiraceae > Hominimerdicola > Hominimerdicola alba. The sequence continues at coordinate 2,743,902 of NZ_JAGS01000001.1, read as the reverse complement.
TGTGTGATTTCAGATACTTCGACGAAAACGCGATAGAGTTCTGCCGTGCGGTAGGCTGTACCGACCTGCTGTTCTCCATCTCAATAACCTCCTGCTCGACTGAAACGCACATCACCGCGATAAACAACAACCGCGTGCAGGATTCCGCAGTACCGCTGGAGATACAGTCCGATGAACCCGAGGAGAGTCAGCCCGAAGAGAAGACTGATGATAACGAGTCAAAGTCCGGGGACGGAAATGCCGACAGCACTGCTGAAAATAATGAGAATACCGATAATGCCGATGGCGGCTATGAGGATTAGTTATGAAAGAACTTGAATACCCCTTTGACAGCGGGTATATAATGAAAAAGAAAAAGTCGCTGAAAAGGCGGCTGACCGAAGAGGTAACGCCCGTGCTGACAAAGCGCATAGCTGTGCTGGGCGGGTCTACCACCTCGGATATAGTATCGGTGCTGGAACTTTTCCTGCTGAACTATGGCATAAAAGCTGAGTTCTACGAATGTGAATATGCCCAGTACAGGCAGGAAGCACTGTTCCCCTCTGAGGAACTTCTGGCTTTCAAGCCCGAGATAGTATTTCTGCATACGGGACTGAGAAATCTTACATTCAAGCCGACACCCAAAATGTCTGAAGCTGATATAGCCGAGGGTCTTGAAAACGAGATAGCGGGCTATAAGCAGATGTGGGAAAGCCTGAAAGCGAACTTCGGCTGTGCTGTGGTACAGAACAATTTTGAACTGCCGAGTTTCAGACTTCTGGGCAACAGCGACGGCAGTGATAAAAGAGGTCTTGTAAATTACGTCACAAGGCTGAATATCAGGCTGGCAGAGGAGATAAACGCCGCAAGCGGAGTATATCTCAATGATATAAACTACCTTTCGGCAGTATGCGGACTTGATGTCTGGAGCGATCCGCAGTACTGGTATCTTTACAAATACAGCCTGAATATCCGCTTTATACCCGATCTCTGCTTTGAAGCCGCAAAGGTCATAAAAGCCATATGCGGAAGAAATAAAAAGGTGCTTGCCCTAGACCTCGATAACACCATCTGGGGCGGTATCGTCGGTGATGACGGTGCTGAGAACCTCACAATAGGGCAGGAAACTGCCGAGGCTATGGCTTACTATCAGTGGCAGGAATATGTCAGATCGCTCAAAGACATAGGCGTGCTTTTGACAGTATGTTCAAAAAACGAGGAAGAAAACGCCATCGCGGGACTTGAACACCCCGAGGGCGCATTGAGACCTTCGGATTTCACCCTGATAAAAGCAAACTGGGAACCCAAAAGCGAGAACCTTATAAATACCGCGAAAGAGCTTGATATACTGCCCGATGCCATTGTGCTTGCGGACGATAATCCCGCCGAAAGGGAGATAGTCCGCGGAAGCGGATTTGCAGCTCCCGATATGGATAACGTGGCAGACTATATCCGAAACATCGACCGCTCGGGATTCTTTGAGGTGGTAAGCCTTTCAGCAGATGACCTTAAACGTACCGAGATGTATGCCGCAAATATGCAGAGAAAACAGGAGCAGTCAAAATTCGCGGATTATGACGACTATCTCAGGAGCCTTGAAATGTTTGCCGAGATAGCACCTTTTAAGCCCATGTATGTACAGCGTCTGGCTCAGCTGGCGGGAAAGAGCAATCAGTTCAATGTTACTACCCGCAGATATACCGTCACCGAAATGGAAGAACGCATGAACAGCGATGAGTACATCACACTGTATGGCAAGCTTGTGGATAAGTACGGCGATAACGGCGTAGTATCCGAGGTCATAGGCAAAGTGAACGGCAATAAGCTCGACCTTGAACTGTGGCTGATGAGCTGCCGTGTGCTCAAAAGGGGCATGGAATACGCTATGCTTGACGAACTGGTGAAAGCTAGTAAGGAAAAGGGCATAGCCGAGATATACGGCTACTATTACCCCACCGCGAAAAATAAGATGGTGGCTGAACTTTTCGGGGAGCTGGGCTTTGAAAAGCAGAGCTCCGATGATGATGGCAATACCGTCTGGAAGCTGGAAGTTTCAGCACATAGCGAAAGCAAAAATACAGCAATAAATGTCAATACGGAGGAACAATAAATGGACGCTAAGGAACTTAAAAAAAGACTGACAGAAGTTTTCAGAGATGTTTTTGATGATGACAGCATAGTTATAACAGCCGATACCACTGCTGATGATATCGAGGACTGGGATTCAATCGAGCATATCACGCTGATAGGCGCTGTTGAAGACGAGTTCGGTATGAAGTTCAAGATGGGCGAAGTATCGGGCATGAATAATGTTGGCGAAATGATGAAGATAATCGCCGCAAGAGGAAAGTAAGCGAAACTAGCGGCGACCCATGCCACCACGCAAACAAAAATGTTACACGCGGAACATTTGTTTTAGATCAGCGAACGGATGAGGATGGATGCGACCGCATACCAATAACCCTAAAAGGAGGGATACCAATGGCTTTTCAATTTTGTCAGGGAGTAAGCGCACCCGCCGCAAAAGATATTGAAAGCGGATACAAATTCAAGGACGGAAGCTTTACGGGTATAATCAGCGCCGAACTTATGGCAGACCTTGCCGAGGGTTTCATCGAACTGGCGGACGAGCCTGTATTCTTCCTGCTTGAACTGCCCCGCGAGGACAGCGAGGAGTATGACGTGTACTATCTCGATAACTGCACAAAAGCCGTGGCAAGAGCAATAATGAAGCGCTACGGAGAACTGCTTATACAGGACGGTCTCAGCCGTTTCGGATTTGGATCTAACAAGACCGAGGAAGAGCTGTACTTCATGGACTATCAGGAGTTCATGCTTTATACCCCGAAAAAGGACAAGGCTGAGATGCTTCTTAAAAAGCTGGGCATATCAAAGACCGATACTCCCTGTTCCATGTGGGATTCTTTTACCGATGAACAGCAGGGCAGTCTTTCAGCGGTTGAGCTGGAGGGCGAGACTGTATTCGATATACCCGAAGCACTTGAAGAAGTCGGAATGTATCTGGCAGAATAAAGGTATAAGGCAGAAATGATCTGTAAATTTATGGAAATAACAACAGGGAGGTAGAGATATGAATATCTGGCATGACATATCACCAAAGGCGATATCAAAAAACAAGTTCACAGCTGTTGTTGAGATATCAAAGGGTTCAAAGGTAAAGTACGAGCTGGACAAGGCAACGGGACTTCTGAAAATGGACAGGATACTTTATACCTCGACTCACTATCCTGCGAATTACGGATTTATCCCACGTACCTACGCCGAAGACGGCGACCCGCTGGACGTTCTGGTGCTGTGTTCCGAAACGCTTCAGCCCCTTTCGCTGGTGGATTGCTATCCTATCGGCATGATAATGATGATGGACAACGGTGCGGCAGATGAAAAGATAATCTGCATACCTTTCAACGACCCCACCTACAATGTATACAAAGATATAAGCGAACTTCCCAACCATATCTTCGAGGAAATGAAGCACTTCTTTACGGTATACAAAGCCCTTGAAAACAAGGATACCGTTATCGATGATGTGAAGAACGTAGATGAAGCTGTAAAGACCATCGAAAGCTGTATTGACAGGTATATCGAGTGCTTTTGCAAGTGATATATGAAAGATAGGAGCGATAGATATGTCATTTTTTGGAAAACTGTTCGGCAAAAAGGAAAAGCCTGTCGAACAGCCGGTCCTTAAAGAGGGTCAGGTAGCTACTCCGCTGGGTATATTTACCTTCGTTGATGACGAATATATCTACGAGGGTTTAGTGAAATGGTATGATGACGACGAATATCAAATTGATGCTTACATAGAGACGGTCGCTGAAGGTTCGGACGATATGGGCGATGGCGTGGAAAGGTTCATACAGCTGCTGAACAACAAGGAAGAAATGGACTACCGTGTAAAAATGGCTGCCCTTGACCATTTTGCGGACGAGTCGGGACTCATAATGAGTGAATCGCAGCATATGCTGATGTCAAAGGAACTTTTCCTTGAAAATTTGAAGATCGAAGACATAGGCATACATCGCGATGGCAGTGTCTGCTTTACAATATTTGATACGGATATACAAGACATAAGATCGATCTACATAACGTACACCGATAAAGGCACATTTGAGTTTGAGACCAATAAATACGATTGGGAATAAAAACAAAAAGGCACTTCTGTCATCATGACAGAAGTGCCTGAATTATTTATTCGATAGCTATGCGCTTGGTCTCGGGGAGAGCCTTTTGTGGCTCTTTCTTGGGAACATACAGGCTGAGAACACCGTTCTCAAACTTCGCCTTGATATCTTCCTCGGTGAGCTCCTTGCCTACGTAGTAGCTTCTCTGCATTGCGCCCGCATAGCGCTCCTGCCTTATCAGCTTGCCCTGCGGGTCTTTGTTGTCCTTATCGAGCCCCTTTGCGGCACTCACGGTCAAATATCCCGAACGCAGGTTTATTTCGATCTCATCTTTGGTAAAGCCGGGCAGATCGATATCTACCTCGAAGCTGTCATCGTGCTCGCGCACATCAGTTTTCATAACTCTGTCGGCGTGTTTGCCGTAAAGCTTGCGGTCAATGTCTCCGAAATCGTCAAACCTCGGAAAACTCATCATATCATCGAACACGTCATTTCCAAAAATACTGGGTAGTAACATAGGTCAGTCCTCCTTTTCATCATACAAACATATTATGACCTTTTGCCGAATGTTTATACCATGAGCAACGGGACGGATAGTTCAGACCTCCGCGGCAGTCTGTTCTGTTCCTTTGTTCTGATTATATTATACCACTAATTTTAGCACTGTCAAGGGGAGAGTGCTAATTTTCACATACTTTTCACAATCGTGCTAACATCGGGCTATGCCGTGGAAAATATATCGCACGGACTGCGGGACTTATTGGGGGAAAACCCTTTTGGAAAAAAGGGTTATTCCCCCAAACCCCCTTTCCTAAAACTTCTGTTTCTTTTTGGCAGGGGGCAGCTATCTTTATAAAGTTCAGTATATGATCGTACACAGCTATACTTTGTAAGAATGTCTGCCCCCTGCCAAAAAGAGTTAAAAGTCTTTGGAAAGGAGTCTGAGGGATAACCTTTCTTCAGAAAGGTTTCCCTCAGTGACCCCGCAGTTCGTGCGATATAATATTTTTCCATGACATAGCCTGATGTTAATGGGGTCATGTCACTGTTTTGTTTTTGCCTGTTTGTTTGCCTTGATAGAGGTGCTTGTCGGCGAGGGATATCACTTTTTCGATATCATCACCAGGGTTGCCGCGGCAGACGCCTACGGTCATTGTCACGCGGAAGTTACCGTTATCTGATTTGAAATTCTTTTTATATATATCCTCGCGTATCTTTTCGGAAAGTTCAGCACCGCATGAAGCGTCGGCATTTGGTATAATGAACAGGAATTCCTCTCCGCCCCATCTTGCGGCATAGCCTTCGGCGGGAACGGTTTGTGCTATCACTGCGGCTATCTGCCTGAGAACTTCGTCGCCCACTGAATGACCGTGCTTATCGTTGACTTTTTTGAAATCGTCGATATCACCGATACAGACTGCATATCCTTTGCCTGAACGTTCGCAGTTATGCTGAACGAGTTTGAGGTATTCATTCATGGCGCGGCGGTTGAAAAGCTGTGTCAGGGGGTCGATGGTCGCCAGTTTTTTCAGGCTTTCGTTTTTGTTGGTAAGCTTGAACCGCATGAGTTCGCGGCTGAACATATATATCGATGAAATATAGAGCAGTATCAGTGCCGCAAATGAGATGTTTATATAGTATACAATGTTGTTTATCGTAGGATCTTTGAAGGTGTAGAGTTCAGCAGAAGGGTTCCTGAATTTTACCAGTGCAGCTATCACTACATACAGCGCAAATGGTATCAGTGAGAACAGATACGGTGTTATCAGCTTTCTCAGCGGCAGATAAAAGGGGATCGGTATCAGGAAAAGCAGCATCGTCCCGAAGCCCATATCCCAGCCCATGGTATAGCAGCCAAGGCAGGAATGTACCATTACTTCCACCAGCGTTGCCAGCACAAGGCGCTTGCGGTAATGACTTTTATAAAGCAGGATAAGCATACATATATAAAAAGTCACGCTGAATATATTATAGTATATCATCGGTTTTACTGACAATATCGAGAAGATAGCCAGATATGCGATGTGCGACACGAGCAGTGATATGCCGCCGATAGCGTAGACAGTGTGTTCGTTCAGATTATCAAAACGCATTATGTTTATGCCTGATTTTTTTATTCTTCTCAAATAGCTGCACCCCTTTCATCACATTGTATAATAAATTATTAATTGTATATACACTTATTATAAATTATTAAGAAAATATTTTCAAGATGTTATTTTCACAAATTTGACATAGAATTTTCGTGAAAGTCATCAAAAATGATCTTTGAGATCATGGCTGTACTGTCAAATCAGCACGAAAATACGCGGGTTATGGTTTTAAAACAGTGGTGAAATGATGCGGTTGTGAGAAGTTGCTAAAGTAACGCATTGATTTTTGTGTGGTTTTTCTTACACTTTATGATGATGTGAAAATGTTAAGCATATGTTAATATACTAATAAGAGATCAATTGATCCGGTCGCCTTTACTCTATCCTTTCATAATAGCGTGATCGCCGCTGTCGGGTAACTTTCGACTGCGGCGATTGTCGTTTTATCTTACGGACTGCGGGTTCTGCTGGGGAAAACCTTTCTGAAGAAAGGTTATTCCCCAGACCCCTTTCCAAAGACTTCTCTCTCTTTTTGGCAGGGGGCAGGAATCTTTATAAAGTTCGCCAAGTGCGGTCACTAACTGCACTTTATAGAAATAGCTGCCCCATGCCAAAAAGAAATAAAAGTTTTCGGGGATGGAGTCAACATCAGCAGAGCTGACGTTTGAGGAGGACCCTTTTTCAAAAGGGTCTTCCTCAACAAAGTCCGCAGTTCGTGGGACAGAACGTCAGGCGGAGTGGTTTTGTTTCAGGCGCTTGAAGTAGTCTTTTGTTTCTCTGCTTACTGTGCCCGAGAGGAAGACTATGGCTATGATATTCGGAAGTGCCATGAGTCCGTTGAAGATATCTGCAAGGTTCCACACAGCTTCTACGGTGAGGTAGGGTCCTATGAAGACGAAAGCTATGTATACCCATTTATACACTGCTGTAACTGACTTTTTTGAACCTGTGAGGTAGGAAAGACAACGTTCAGAATAGTAATTCCAGCCGAGTATGGTTGTGAATGCGAAAACTGCCAGACAGCACATCAGCATGAATGAGGAGACTTTTTCGGGGAAGGGCAGACCGTGGCGGAAAGCATCTGTGGTTACGGCTACGCCTTTAAGATCTTTTTCATGGCTGCCTGCTATAACGATGGAAAGTCCTGTCATGGTGCATACTATGATAGTATCGATGAAAGTGCCTGTCATGGTGACAAGACCCTGACGGACAGGTTCGTTGGTTCTTGCGGCGGCTGCGGCGATAGGTGCTGAACCCAGTCCTGCTTCGTTGGAGAAGATACCTCTTGAAACACCGCTGCGCATGGAAGCTTTCATAAGTGCAAAGCCTGAAAGTCCGCCTGCAAGGGGTCGTAAACCGAATGCACCTTTAACTATCTGTGATACTGCATCGGGGATATCATACAAATGGGTGAAGATTATCAGCAGACAGCTTCCGACATAAATCAAAATCATAGCAGGTACTACGACCTCGGAAACGGTCGCTATCCTCTTGATGCCGCCGATTATTATCAGTGCGGCGAATACTGTTATCATTATGCCCGCGATGATGGTGGTATATGTATAATCGGTGCCTAAAATGTTCACGGTATGTGTGCTGTCTGGGTCGAAGAAACCGTTGGCGGCTGAAGTTATGCCGTTTATCTGGGTTATGGTGCCTATGCCCATAAGTCCTGCCAGGACACCGAACAGCGCGAAAAGTTTTGCCAGCCATTTCCATTTTTCGCCCATGCCGCTCTCTATGTAGTAGAAAGGTCCGCCAAGCATACTGCCGTTTTTATCCTTGCGGCGGTACTTTATGGCAAGCAGACCCTCGGCGTACTTTGTTGCCATGCCGAGGAATGCGGCTATCTCCATCCAAAAGAGCGCACCCGGTCCGCCTGCGCACAGTGCGGTTGCTACACCTACGATATTACCTGTGCCGACAGTTGCGGAAAGTGCGGTGCAAAGTGCCTGAAATCCCGATACTTCACCGCTGCTGCCCTCTTCGTCCTTGAACATATATTTCAGTGCAAGACCGAGTTTCCTTATTTGCAGCAGACCAACGCGGACAGTAAGCAGAAGTCCGCAGAACATTATAATTACAATAAGCGGGATGCCCCAGACACAGTCATCTATCTCGTGGACGATCTCGTTGAATTTTTCCATAATGATCCCCTATCTTATCTTAAATGCATGACCATTGGTCATTGCTCGGTGTATAAAAATCCCCCCGCTGTAAGCGAGGGGAAGATGATCTTAGCCGTTCAGACTTTCAAGTGCCTTAGCCAGAGTAGCTTCATTCTCGATATTTACAGCGTTTTTACCTTTGAGGGTCTTCTTGACAAGACCTGTAAGTACCTTGTTGGGTCCCAGCTCGATGAAATTCTCGTAGCCTGCATTTTCCATCTCAGCGAGTTCCGATGTGAACTTAACGGGCGAAACGATGTGCTTTGCCAGAAGTTCGGGCATATTGGAGAAATCGGTGAGCTTGGTGCCCAGTACGTTGGAATAGAATTCCTTTTCGGCGGGGTTGAATGTTATCTCCTTAGCGGCAGTGATGAATTCATCGGCTGCGGGCTGCATCAGCTTGGAGTGGAATGCGCTGGCAACGTTCAGCTTGATGGCTTTTTTCTTCATCTCGGCGAACTTTGCGGCTGCTGCTTCGCAGGCTGCGGTATCGCCCGCGATAACTGTCTGTACAGACGAGTTATAGTTTACGGGAACTACATAGCCCTCGGTCTCTTCGCAGATCTTCTCGACCTCGGAAGCCTCAAGACCGATTATAGCGTACATTGCGCCGCTTGCGCTCTCGGCTGCTTTCTGCATAGCGGAAGCCCTTGCCTTTATCAGCTTGAAACCGTCCTCGATGGAAACAACTCCTGCTGCTACCATTGCGGCATATTCACCCAGAGAGTGACCTGCAACGCCGTCAAAGGTGATGCCCTCGGCTTTTGCGGCTTCAAATGCGGCAAGAGAGCACGCCATTATGGCGGGCTGAGAATTGATGGTCTTGTTGAGCTCCTCATCGGGACCGTTGAAAGCGATATCGGCTATATCGTAGCCGAGTACTTCATTCGCCTTGTCGAACACTGCCTTTGCAGCAGGATATTTCTCGCAAAGCTCCTTAGCCATGCCTGTGTACTGTGAGCCCTGCCCTGAAAATAAAAATACATTCTTTGCCATAATTGTTCCTCCTATACATTATATGTTCGTATGCTGTACTGTCATTCATCAATGGTATATGTTCACTGCGTATAATTTACGGCGGATTAACTTGTGCGAAGTGACTTTAATTAAATAAAAAAACTTTTGCAAATAAATTTCAAAAACGGTCACAAAATATTAACTAACCCCCGAGATTCTATGAAAAATTCCTTGAATTTTCAGAAAGCGACCCAGTTGTTCATAATTTGTTAATTGAATTGGCAGTAAAAAAAGGTTATAATTGAAAGGTAGGCTGCGTTATAGGGATATAATGCCCTCGTGGCAGTACCGAGATATAATTATAACACAGTTTCAGCGATATTGCAAGGCTTTTGTATGTTTTTTCAGTACGGTAACGGAATATTCAAAATGATGCATAATGATGAGTTGTTTCGGGCATCGCGAAGAGGGGATATTATCCGTTCCATACATAACGTAAAATAAGATACAGATATCCGCAGACGGCGAATTTACGGATCTTCGGGTAAATGCGTCCGCGGTGCCGATGCGGGATTATATATGATACAGACAGATATAGTTTTTTCAAGGAGGATATTACATTGTCACAAGTGAATAAGGTAACGGGAGTAAAGGTGCTGGGCATAGGCAAGTATGTGCCCGAGATGATAGCTGATAATGAGGATTTCGCAAAGATAGTGGATACCAGCGATGAGTGGATAACTCAGCGCACGGGCATAAAGACACGCCACATCACAAACGGTGAACCCACCTACTGGATAGGTACAAGGGCGGCGGAAAAAGCTCTGGAGGACGCAGGTCTTAAAGCGGAGGACATTGATCTTATCATCTGCTGTACTGTTACTCCCGATTATTATACCCCCTCCACTGCCTGCCTTATACAGCGCGAGCTTGGTGCTATCGGCTGTATGGCAATGGATATCAACTGTGCCTGCACAGGCTTTGACTATGGTCTGGATATGGCGAGAAGATATCTTGTGGCTGAGGACGATGTGAACAGGGTCCTTCTGGTATCGGCTGAGGAACTTTCAAAGTTCACTGATTATACCGACAGATCGAGCTGCATACTCTTCGGCGACGGCGCTGCGGCATTCGTGCTGGAGAGAAAGCCCGATACACTGTGGTCATCTTTCCTGGGGGCTGACGGTAACGGTGCAAAATTCCTGGTGTCAAGGGCTATGAAGTCCGAGAACGTATTCCGCAAGAACAAGGAAGACTTCGATATGGGTATGCCCGAGACCAAGCTTCACTACTTCACTCAGGACGGCAAGGAAGTATACAAATTCGCAACAAAGGCTCTGCCCATGGCAGTATCCAAGGCTTGCGAAAAAGCAGGCATCACTCCCGAGGAGCTTGATGCAATAGTACCCCATCAGGCAAATGTCCGCATAATAGAGACTGCCGCAAAGAATCTCGGCGTATCTATGGATAAGATGGTGGTATACATAGACCGCTACGGCAACACATCTTCGGCATCTATACCGATAGCTTTCTGTGATGCAGTGGCAGAGGGCCGCATAAAGCGCGGCGACAAGGTATGCTTCGTAGGCTTCGGCGGTGGTCTGACCTACGCGGGCATAATCTTTGAGTACTGATGGGTTCGAGACTTATGCATTTAGCCTTAGGCAAAACACTTGCCGACAGGCTGGATATAGAAGACAGGGACGGTCTGATAATAGGGAGCATACTTCCCGATGCTTTGCCACCTAAGGTGAAGCAGGAGAGGAATTCCCATTTTATAACGGTGTTTGATGAGGGAAGGTACAAGTGGTTCGACAGCCTGGCTTTTTATGACAGATATGCTGATGAACTGAGAACAGATGCGATATATCTGGGATACTACTTTCATCTGATATCGGACAATATTTTCAGGCAGACATTCTACATCGACATGGGGCTGATAACTCGCCGCGGAGAGAAAAGTCTGTTTGAGGAGTTTTATAATGACTACAATCTGCTTAATCCGCAGATAACAGCGGGATTCGGACTGAAGAAAAATATCCCGGTGCCCGAAAGGCTCAGGAAAACAAGGCTTTACAAGGATTACGGCTTTGAACCTGAAAATCTGATAAGCGATCTGTATGCGGATATGGATATGCATATCGAGGGTACGCTCCGACATTTCAGCATGGATATAGTGCGCGGCTTTGTTGAGCGCAGTGCTGACCTCTGCATAAGTGAACTTGAAGCTATTGAGAGTGGCAGAGGGCATATCTATGACAGATACGAAATGGCGATAGAAAATCATTATTCGGATAAAAAATAAGGAGTTAAGCTAAATGAAAAAAGGCATACTCTTTGACCTTGACGGTACACTGTGGGATTCTTCCGAACAGGTAGTACGTTCATGGAACAAGTGCATACGCGAAAAAGCAGGCAGAGAGGAACAGATAACATCCGAGTTCATGCGCTCGCAGTGCATGGGAAAGACCCTGCCCGAGATAGCGGCGCTGATATTCCCCGATATGGAGGAAGCTGAAAGATTACGGATATTGAAAATGTGTTCCGAAGATGAGCTTGACTATCTGACCGCTCTGAAAGAGGGTCTGCCGACCCTTTATCCCGAGGAATGCGAGATAATAAAGGCTCTTGCAAAGGAATATACCCTTGGCATAGTCAGCAACTGTCAGTGCGGATATATCGAGGTATACCTTTCACAGATAGATTTTGCGGAATGTTTTTCGGATATCGAATGTGAGGGCAATACAGGTCTTTCAAAGGGAAAGAACATTCGTCTTATGATGGAAAGACAGGGCATTGAAGAGTGTGTATACGTGGGCGATACTCAGGGTGATGCAAATGCCGCAAAGGAAGCGGGAGTCCCTTTTATACACGCGGCTTACGGCTTCGGTAAGGCAGACAGCTGTGCGGCTGTGCTCGATGACATAAGAAAGCTGCCCGAGATCGTTAAGACCCTATTATAAAGCAGAGGAAGATATTATGGATACTTTGCTTGAAAAACTGGAGAGCCTTGTGGGCTCGGACGATTTTGAGTATGATTCGGAAGAAATAATATCGGAGATGGAAGCAGAAGGAGCGGGCTTTGAAACTGTTGAGGCTCTGCTGGGTATTATGGAGCGTCACCCGCTGGCGGACTTTGGTATGCCCGGGGCGATGGTACATTTTATCGAGCGTTTCTATCCGCAGTTCGTTCCGCTGCTTATCTATTCGGTAAAGCGTGCACCGTCACTTCACACGGTATGGATGCTGAACAGGTGCATAAACGGGGCATCGGACAAAAGTGAGCTGCTGTCCGTGCTTGAGGGCGTTATCAACAATGAAAATGCCGATAACGCAGTAAGGGACAATGCAAAGGAATTTTTTGAATATCAGTCGGGCAGCGTGAACTGACCCGAAAAAATAATAAAAGAGAGGTAAGTAGAATGACTACCACAAAGACAAGGATAACCGAGCTTCTCGGTGTAAAGTACCCCATACTTCAGGGCGGCATGGCATGGATAGCTGAACATACCCTTGCAAGTGCCGTAACAAATGCAGGCGGCGCAGGTATAATCGCAGGCGGTTCTGCACCGATAGATTATCTTCGTGAGCAGATAAGGCTTACAAAGGAAGCTGTTGGCGACAAGCCTTTCGGCGTGAACATCATGCTGATGAGCCCCAATGCGGAAGACCTTGCTAAGCTCGTTATTGAAGAGGGCGTACCTTTTGTAACAACAGGTGCGGGCAATCCCGGAAAGTTCATGGAAGGCTGGAAGAATGCAGGTATTAAGGTAATACCCGTAGTTCCCTCTGTTGCACTGGCAAAGAGAATGGAAAGAAGCGGTGCTGACGCAGTTATCGCTGAGGGTACCGAATCCGGCGGACATATCGGTGAGAACACAACCATGTGCCTTGTACCCCAGGTAGTCGATGCGGTTGAGATACCTGTTATCGCGGCAGGCGGAATAGCTGACGGCAGAGGTATCTGCGCAAGCTTTATGCTGGGTGCTGAGGGCGTACAGGTAGGTACACGTTTCCTTGCGGCTGAGGAGTGTCAGATACACCCCACCTACAAGGAACTGGTCGTAAAGGCTAAGGACACCGACAGCGTAGTTACGGGACGTACAACAGGTCATCCTTGCAGAAACGTAAAGACCAAGTTCTTGAAACAGCTGGCTAAGCGTGAGATGGAGGGCGGTATCGACCCCGACGAGTTCGAGAAGATAACCCTCGGCGCACTGAGAAAGGCTGTTCAGGACGGCAACCTCGATGAAGGTTCATTCCTCTGCGGCGCTATCGCGGGCATGGTAAACGAAGTAAAGCCTGCAAAGGATATAATCGAGGAAATGTTCGCACAGGCAGAAGAGATACTGAGCAGATAATATGGAAGATAAGAAATACCTGGAAGAGCGTTCGTTCAGGATATGCCCGCGGTGCGGTGGAAAACTCAGAAGCGGACGCATATCTGTTCCGACGGACAAAAAATATGCGACTTTTGGACCGACAAAGGTACTGCTTCGGGAAACTTCGGAAATACGGTGGTATTCCAACAAAACTATCAGGAATCATCGTAATAAGAGTTTTTTATCAAAGCTGCTACCCGCGCGTGCGGACAGATATTGTTATCTGGATGTCAGAGATAAATACCCTGCACTCGCAAAATACTGCAAAAACTGCAATAAGATATTTGCAGAGTTTGATGTATATAAAAAAAGATGACCCGATTTTGAAACGATAAAAACGGAGGAAAATAAAATGGCAACTGCATTTATAACCGGTTCGGCAAGAGGTATCGGTGCGGCTATCGCACTGAGACTTGCCAAGGACGGATTTGATATAGCTCTCAATGATATCAGCGAGGCTATGTTTGAAGATAACGACATAATGGAAAAGATAGCGGCTGAGGGCGTTAAGGTACAGAAGTTCATATGCGATGTATCCAATTATGCTCAGGCTGAGGAGACTGTAAAGGCTATCAAGGCTGAATTCGGTTCTATCGATGTACTGGTAAACAATGCAGGCATCACCCGCGACGGTCTGATGGCAAGAATGAGCGAGGAGCAGTACGATCTGGTAGTTGCTGTAAATCAGAAGAGCGTATTCAATATGTCCAAGTTCGTGGGCAACGTTATGATGAGACAGAAGTCGGGCAGGATAATCAATCTGGCTTCCGTGGCTGGTGTTTACGGCAATCCCGGACAGATAAACTATTCGGCTACAAAGGCAGCTATCATAGGTATGACCAAGACCGTTGCCAAGGAGCTGGGTTCCCGCGGCGTAACCTGCAACGCAGTAGCACCCGGATTTATTAAGACACCTATGACAGATAAGCTGACTGATGACCAGAAGAACGCTATGCTCGGACAGATAGCTATGAAGCGTTTTGGCGAAGTTGAGGATATCGCAGGCGTGGTATCGTTCTTAGCTTCCAAGGATGCGGCTTATGTTACGGGTCAGGTCATTGAGATAAGCGGCGGCATAATGATGTAACAGGACATAAAGCGAGGAGTGTTTGAATTGAGCAGAAGAGTAGTTATTACGGGTATGGGTACTGTTAACCCTCTCGGCAAGAATGTAGATGAGTTCTGGGAGAATATCAAGGCTAACAAGATCGGTCTCAGCTATGTAGACCAGTTCGATGCCAGCGATTTCCCCGTTAAGATAGTAGGCGCAGTAAAGGATTTCGATCCTTCGGCTTACATAGACAAGAAGGAATCCCGCAGAATGGACAGATTCACACAGTTCGCTCTGTATTCGGCAAAGCAGGCACTTGAGAATGCAGGCAGCGACCTCAAGGATCTCGATCCTTACCGTGTGGGCGTTATAATCGGCGTAGGTATCGGCGGACTTAACATGACCGAGGCTGAAGTAACAAAGTTCAACGAGAAGCCCGACAAGGTATCGGTATTCTTTATACCCATGATGATAGGCAATATGGCAGCAGGTACCGTTGCTATGAAGACAGGCTTCAAGGGTGACAACTACTGTACCACAACAGCCTGTGCATCGGCAACACACGCTATCGGCGAAGCTTTCCGCAAGATCAAGGACGGCTATCTGGATGCCTGCATATGCGGCGGTTCAGAGGCTTGTATCTCCAGATTCTCACTCAGCGGCTTCAACAACATGAAAGCACTTTCACAGGCTACCGAGCTTGATAAGGCTTCAACACCTTTCGATGCCAACAGACAGGGCTTTGTTCTCGGTGAGGGCGCAGGTATGCTGGTGCTGGAGGAGTATGAGCACGCAAAGAGCAGAGGAGCTAACATCATCGCTGAGATAGCAGGCTACGGCGCTTCGGGCGATGCTTTCCACATGACAAGCCCTTCTCCCGAGGGTGATGCTGCGGCACACGCAATGAAGATGGCATACACCGAAGCAGGTCTTGCACCCGAGGAAGTTACTTACATCAACGCACACGGCACTTCCACAGGTCTTAACGACAAGTACGAGACCAAGGCTATAAAGCTGGCACTGGGTGAGGACGCTGCAAGAAAGACAGTTATTAACTCTACAAAGTCCATGATAGGACACCTGCTGGGTGCTGCGGGCGGCGTTGAAGCTATAATCACAGCACTGTCGGTAAAGAACGACTTCGTACACAGAACTGTCGGCTATACCACCCCCGACCCCGAGTGCGACCTTGATTATGTTACAGAGGGCAACCGCGAGATGACCGTGAAAGCAGCCCTTTCAAACTCGCTGGGCTTCGGCGGACACAATGCTACTATTTGTATTAAAAAATGTGATTGATCACAGGAGGAGAATCCACAGATGAGTGAAAAGATATACGGTCAGTTTGACCTTGAAACTATTGAAAAACTCGCTGATATAATAAATGCCAAAGAACTTTCAGAGCTGACTATAACAGATGGCGACAAGACCATCACCATAAAGGGCAAAAGGTGTGTTCCCGCACCTGCCCCCATGCCTGTGATGCCCCCGATGGGTATGCCTCCTATGGGCGCACCTGCACCAATGGGCGGTGAAGCTCCCGCTCCTGCTGCGGTATCGGGCACTAAAGTAACTGCTCCGATAGTTGGTACATTCTATGCTGCACCCTCACCTGACAGCAAGCCTTTTGTAAAGGTAGGCGACAGGATAAAGAAGGGCGATGTTATATTCATCATTGAATCCATGAAGGTTATGAGCGAAGTGCCCAGCGAATTCGACGGCGTGGTAAAGGAGATCTGCGTACAGAACGGCGATGCTGTTGAGTTCGGACAGACTGTTATGATACTGGAGTAATGCAGTATCCCTGAAAGGAACAGGCTTTGTGATGCTCGGAGGTGACGTTATGTATCAGAATGAACTTCACCCAAGGCGAAATTTTATGTTTTTCTGTTTTTGGGGACATATTTGCGGAGCTTTTGCTCCCGTGGCATTAAGCTTATTTGATGATGAGGTGCCGAGGGATCTGGTGGAGCTCATTTGTATACTTGTACTGCCTCTGCTGGTAATGCCTGTATGTTATCTGATATTCTATAACAGTTTCACGGTAGAAGAAGACAGTGCAGTGGGCAAACATTTCAAGGAAATAGGCATATGGCTGGCGTTTGTGTTTCCCATAGGCATTATAATGAATTTAATTCTTGATTCTGATTCAGTATACGCGTTGGCAAATTGTACTTATGTGGAAGAAATATATACGGTATATCTCGTAGTATACTCACTGAGTATTATTTTCGTGACACCGTTTTTCAAACTCGGACGAATGATAGCTAAATCAGTCAAAGCGGCAAATATGAACGATATGTACGATTATCACAATGAAAACAGTAAACACATATAACGGAGGAATAGATAATGGCAGTTCTTATGAACAAAGAACAGATAATGGAAATTATCCCTCACCGCGATCCTTTCCTGCTCATCGATGAGATAAATGAGCTGGAGATCGGCAAGAGGGTAAAGGCTACAAAGTATATAAAGGCAGATGATTTCTGGTTCAAGGGACATTTCCCCGAGTACCCTGTAACACCCGGTGTGCTGATGGTAGAGATGTGCGCACAGGCAGGCGCAGTGGCTCTGCTGGCACTTCCCGAGAACAAGGGCAAGATAGGATTCTTCGGCGGTATCAATGACTGCAAGTTCCGTCAGCAGGTAGTACCCGGTGACACACTGGAGATCGAAGTTGAGATAATCAAGGTAAAAGGTCCTATCGGCGTGGGCAAGGCGCTGGCTACCGTCGGCGGCAAGAAGGCTGTATCCTGCGAGATAACTTTTGCCATAAAATAAATAGTCTTTGAAGGAGCATAGATATGTTTAAAAAGATCCTTATTGCCAACCGCGGCGAGATAGCGGTGCGCGTAATACGTGCTGCCCGTGAGCTTGGCATAAAGACTGTGGCAGTATATTCTACTGCTGATAAGAACGCTCTCCACGCTATGCTGGCGGACGAAGCCGTGTGCATAGGCGGTGCCCAGAGCAAGGACAGCTACCTGAATGTACGCGCGATAATCTCCGCCTGTGAGATAACAGGGGCTGAGGCTATACACCCCGGCTTCGGATTTCTGTCGGAGAACCCCGCATTTGCCAGAATGTGCGAGAAGTGCGGTATAGTATTCATAGGTCCCCGTGCCACATCCATAGAGATGCTGGGCGACAAAGCGCAGGCTAAGGAGACCATGAAGGAAAACGGCGTGCCCGTAATAATGGGCAGTGACGGCGCGATATCCAATATACACGCGGCTAAGACCCTTTCCCGCGACCTGGGATATCCTGTGATGGTCAAGGCTTCGGCGGGCGGCGGCGGACGCGGCATAAGGATAGTACACTGTGAGGAAGAACTTGAATCTCAGATGAAAGCCGCAAGACAGGAAGCACTGGCTTGCTTCGGCAATGACGAGGTATACATAGAGAAGTTCATCGAGAACCCCAAGCATATCGAGATACAGATACTTGCTGACGATTACGGCGATGTTATCTATCTCGGCGAGAGAGACTGCTCGATGCAGAGAAGAAACCAGAAGGTGCTTGAAGAAGCGCCATCGCCTGCGCCGTTCATGACTCAGGAACTCCGTGAGAAGATGGGCAAGGCGGCTGTTACCGCGGCAAAAGTATGCGGTTACAGAAATGCGGGTACTATCGAATTTCTGGTGGATAAGAACGGCAATTTCTATTTTATGGAAATGAATACCCGTATACAGGTTGAGCATCCTATAACCGAGGCTGTAACAGGTATCGACCTTGTTAAGCAGCAGCTGCTGATAGCTTCGGGAGAAAGGCTTTCCATAAAGCAGGAGGACGTAAAGCTTACAGGTCACGCTATCGAGTGCCGTATAAATGCCGAAGACCCCACCAAGGACTTCAGACCTTCCCCCGGAAAGATAAATTCCATGTTCATACCCGGCGGATTTGGTGTGAGAGTGGATACGGCAGCATACGTTGGCTACGAGATACCGCCTTATTACGATTCCATGATAGGCAAGCTGATAGTTCACGGCAAGGACAGGGAAGAGGCTATCGCCAAGATGAACTGGGCTCTGGCAGAGTTTATCGTTGACGGTGTTGCCACCAACGTGGATTTCCAGCTGAAACTTATACGCCGCCCAGAATTTATCGCGGGCGATTACGACAACGGTTTTCTTAACCGCACGGACATCTTAGCCGATGAAAGAGGTGAAGGCTGATGCAGTTTGAGGATTTTTTCTCAGTTGTGAGGGAACGTCTCGGAAGCGATAAGAATGATGACGGTTCTTCCAGAAAAAAGACGGATATCCCCACGGGGCTGCTTTTCAAATGTCCCAGATGCAGGAACGTGACCTTCATCGAAGAATTCAATCAGAACGGCAAGGTATGTCCCAACTGTAATTATCACTCGCGCCTGACCGCCAAGGAAAGGCTGAAGATAACCGTTGATGACGGAAGCTTCCGCGAGTTCGACAGAAAGATGATATCCAAGAACCCCATAAACTTCCCTGGCTATGACAACAAGCAGAAGGAGCTCCGTGAAAAGACAGGGCTTACCGATGCTGTGCTGACAGGCAGGGCTAAGATACGCGGTGAGGATATCGTTATAATAGTTATGGATTCAAACTACATGATGGCTTCCATGGGCAGTGTTGTCGGTGAAAGGATAACACGCGCCATTGAGTACGCCACAGCCCACAAACTTCCCGTTATCGCCTTTACGGCTTCGGGCGGAGCCAGAATGCAGGAGGGAATAGTATCCCTTATGCAGATGGCTAAGACTTCGGGTGCTGTTGCAAGGCACAACGAGGCAGGCGGACTTTACATATCGGTAATGACCGACCCCACCACAGGCGGCGTTACAGCAAGCTTTGCTTCGCTGGGCGATATCATAATCGCCGAGCCCAAGGTGCTTATCGGCTTTGCGGGCAGACGTGTCATCGAGGGTACTATCAAGCAGAAGCTCCCCGATGATTTCCAGTCGGCTGAATTCATGCTTGAAAACGGCTTTGTTGATATGATAGTCGAGCGCAATAAGATGAGAAGAGTTCTTGCTCACCTTATCAAGCTCCATAAAAGTCCCGAGGTAAAGGAGGTCGCTGAAAATGAGTGAACAGCTTTCGGCAAGCCGCAGGCTTGATATAATCAGGCACAAGGGCAGACCTACCGCTCTGGACTATATACCGATGATATTCGATGAGTTCTTTGAGATGCACGGCGACAGGCTGTGCGGCGATGACAGAGCTATAATCGGCGGTGTGGCTTCTTTTGAGGGTACTCCTGTAACGGTCATAGCAGAGGTCAAGGGACGCGACCTTGAAGAAAATCAGGAGTGCAACTTCGGTATGCCCCATCCCGAGGGATACCGCAAGGCTTTAAGGCTGGCACGTCAGGCTGAAAAATTTCACAGACCTGTTATATGCCTTGTTGATACCCCCGGTGCTTACCCCGGTGTTGAGGCTGAAAAGAGAGGTCAGGGCGAAGCCATAGCCCGCAACATAATGGAGTTCATGACGCTGAAGACCCCTGTGATATCAATAATACTGGGTGAAGGCGGTTCGGGCGGCGCACTGGCGCTGGCTGTATGCGATGAACTGGCTATGCTTGAAAACGCTCTGTACTCGGTAATATCTCCAAAGGGCTTTGCAAGTATCCTCTGGAAAGACGCTTCCCGCGAACGTGAAGCCTGCGATATCATGAAGATCACCGCGGAAGATCTTGTAAAATTAAAGGTGTGCGATCACATCATTCCCGAGGCTGACGGAGGGGCGCATAATGACCCTACTCAGACCGCGGAAAACATTTCAGCGTTTATTTCAGAAAGTCTGCAAAATTTACAAAGAAAATTTCAAAAAGGGCTTGACGAAATGATAAATAGTCGCTATAATAAGTTTAGGGTTGTCGGAGACTTTGAAGAGTTTCCGCATTCTGATACGAAGCAGGATGAAAGTCTTGCTGAGAATTCCAGTAATGTATAGAATGGAGGGAAATGAACATGGTATTTGACAAGATTCGTGAGATCATTGTTGAGCAGCTCGACGTTGACGAGGATAAGGTAACTACAGACGCTTCTATCACTGAAGATCTGGGTGCTGACTCTCTGGACGTTGTTGATCTGGTCATGAATATTGAAGAGAGCTTTGATCTTGAGATCCCCGATGAGGAAGTTGAGAACATCAAGACTGTTGGTGATATCGTTAAGTTCATCGAGGCTAAGACCGAGGAATAATTTTCCGAGATTTATAAAAGTCCGCATATGCGGGCTTTTTTATTTTGTACGCAATATAAAGAACAAAGGCACTCCCGCGCAGGAGTGCCTTTTGCTTATATCAATCCTCGGTATCTTTTTTTGCCTTAGCTTTCTTGGATTTATCCTTTGTGGCTTTTTCTTCCTCTTTCTTTATCTCCGTTGCCATAGTCATCAGGTCGGGGAGTTTATCACGGGTGATGGTGAGGTCGTTGTTATACATGGTTATAAGGTCTTTCTCGGTGTTGAATTCTTCCGACAGACCGCCTTCTTCGTTTACTATACAGCTTCCGCCCCACTGCCCGATATACGCCCACATAGCGTGTTCATCGGCTAGATTTTGTATAAGCGGCATACGGTCGCATTCGCTCATAGCTATTGGCTTGCCGCCTGCAACACTTTGCAGATAAAGCAGTGCATTCACCTGACCGCTCTTATCGCTGCCGTATACGTCCGCAGAGAGGACATCACAGTAATCTCCGCCAACATACCAGTTGATATTCTGTGCTGACCAAACCCATACCAGGTTATGCAGACCGTGGTAGCCTGTCATGCGGGCATACATCGTCTGCCAGAGCCAAATGTAGGAATCTGCATCTTTGCCCCACCAGTACAGGCCGTTGGAGGCTTCCTGCAAAGGACGCCACAGTACGGGAACACCATCGTCGCGGAGTTTTATCAGCTGTTCGGATACCTTATCTATATCGGTGATTATTTTGAGACATTCATCGGATATAGTACCGTCCTCAGCCATTTGTGCCAGGGTATCGGGGTCAAGGAGAGCTATCGCTTCATCGGTCACTGCCTTAGTTATATTGAATTTTGCGTTCTCGGCATATACGCTCTCATTGTCATCGGGGTTGTTTGGTGAAGTCCAGTTCCACATATATCCCACAATACCGCCGTCCTTGTACCATTTGAGGGCTTCCGCTATCTCGGCGGCGGACTGGTCGGCGTGCTTGGTGCTTGTTACATACATCATGTCACCCAGCCGTACAGCGGGGTATTTGCCTGTAACTTTATGTATCAATTCACTTTCGTAATTCGTGCCTGCTGTATCATTCTGGGCGAGAAGCACTCTTGTGCCGTAGTTATTGCATATAAGCCTGTACAATGCCTTTGCGTTGTACTCGGCTTCTTTATCGGAGAGCACTGCGCCTGTGGCATTAAGGCTCAGCTTGTTTATCTCGTCGTTGGCAGTCACCTTCACCTGGTCGATATCTACTATACCTGTATCGGGTATGAATGACACCTTGTGCTTGCCCTTTTTCAGCTTGACATTCTTGAAGGAGATATTTTCGAATCTGCCTTCGTTGTCCTCGTTTATTACGGTGAACTCGCTGTATTTGCTGCCGTCAAGGCTGAATCCGCCGCTTGCTGCTTCGTCCGAACCTACTGTCAGTACTATATTATAGAACTGGTCTGTAGGGACTTCAAATTCAAGTTCCCAGTCGCTTTCCTGAGATATGCCCGAAACATAGCCGCTGCCCTCATAGCCATTGCGCTTGGAGGCTTCTGCGGCAGTGCCGTTAAGCTTGCCTTTCTCAGCCTGATAAGTCTTTTCGTGTTTTTTGTACTTCAGTTCAGCCGCCTTTATCTTGACTTCCTTGAAGCTTTTGACCTCGTCTTCGGTCTTTTCTTCTTCGGGTACGGGGGTGACTGCTTCTTCCTTGGTAGTCTCCTCGTCGGTGGTATCCTCGTCTGCTGTCAGCAGGTCAAGTTCGGCGGTGACATCTTTGTTATTGTGTATCTCATTACCGCACGCCGCCAGACAGCCTGACATAAGTACTGCCGCGATAACGGCTGATAAAAATCTCATCTTCATTTTACTGTTTACTTTCCTCTCTTGCTACATTCAGATATCGGGCAGCCAGCCGCTGTCCTCATCCCAGGTAAGGTCCATATCATCAATATTTACGTGCCATTGGCAGCCTTGAAGATATCTTGTCAGCTCTGTCAGACATTCGAGCCAGTAACATAGTATATCATATACGATGTCGCTGCCTGCGGGCAGGGCTGTTGAGCCTTGCAGCACGGTTTCTTCGGAGTCAAAAGGCTCACTGTACAGGCAGAAGTCTTCGTACTTTTCTTCAAATGGGTACTTTGCGCAGTATCTGTCAACTATCGCACTGACCTCTGCCTTTTCTTCATCGTTCAGCTTATGCTTTCTTTCGGCTTCGTAATATATCGACACCGACATCGTAGTTCACCTCTTTATATAATTTTATCCGAACATTATCTCGAAACTTCTGCCCGCTTTGGTGCTTACCACGATGCAGTCGCCGCAGTATTCGTGGTCTGCGCTGACTGACGTTGGTTTGCAGTCCTTGGGTAGAACAATGGTGCATTTGCCGTCCTGTATCGGGGTCACGGTGCATCGGGTGGGTCGAGAGTTCTGCCATACACAGTCCACCGTGTATCCGCCTCTTGCATGAAGTCCCCTGAAACTGCCGCTTTTCCAGTCGGGGCTGAGTGCGGGGAGAAGCTGTATCTCACCGTTATGGCTTTGCAGCAATGACTCCGCAATACCTGCAGCCGCACCGAAATTTCCGTCTATCTGGAAAGGCGGGTGCATATCGAACAGATTGTCCGAAGTCGAATTCGACAGCAGAGCCGCGATATTCTCCTTGACCTTTTCACCGTCGTGCAGTCTTGCCCAGTGGTTTATTATCCACGCCCTCGACCAGCCTGTGTGTCCGCCGCCATTTGCAAGCCTTCGCTCGATAGTTGCTCTTGCCGCCTTTGCGAGTTCAGGAGTATGCCTTACGGATATCATATCCGCAGGGTACAGCGCGTAAAGCTGGCTGATGTGCCTGTGCCCCGGCTCGGCTTCATCGTAGTCCACTGCCCATTCCTTTATCTGACCGTACTTGCCTATCTCGGGCTTGGGCAGTTTATCCCGCATGGTGCGGAGTTTTTCTCCGAAAGCTTTATCTGTATCAAGTATTTCTCCCGCTTCGATAACTGCGGTGAAAAGCTGATAGATTATCTGGCTGTCCATGGAAGGTCCTATACATACAGAACCTTTCGCGCCGCTTTCGGTGATATAGGTATTCTCGGGTGATACCGATGGGGCGGTGACAAGTCTGCCGCTGCCGTCATCTATAAGGAAATCCACGAAGAACTTTGCGGCTTCTTTCATGGTATCGTATTTCTGTGCAAGGAATTCCTTATCCTGCGTAAAGAGCCAGTGTTCCCATATATGAGTGCACAGCCACGCCGCGCCTGTGACCCACTGTGTGCCCGGTATCCATATATCCTGCGGAGCGGTATCGCCCCAGATATCCGTGTTGTGGTGGCAGACAAATCCGCCGCAGCCGTACATCTCACGGGCGGTATCCCTGCCATGCGGCCGCATACGCTCGATATGGTCAAACAGCGGCGTATGCAGTTCCCCGAGACCGCAGGTCTCCGCACACCAGTAATTCATCTCGGTGTTGATATTCACCGTGAATTTTGAACCCCATGCAGGCCACATATCCTTGTTCCATATCCCTTGCAGATTCAGGGGTAGAGTGCCCTCACGGCTGCCCGATATCATCAGGTATCTGCCAAAGTCGAAATACAGCGATACAAGTCCGTTATCAACTCCGCCCGCCTTTACTGCCGCAAGCCGTTCATCGGTGGGCAGGGTGTTATCGGCAGTATCTTCAAAGGTTATGGAAGCTCTGTCAAAAAAGCTTCGGTAATCCTCGGTGTGTTCTTTCAGAAGTTCATCGAATGTCTTTTCAGCAGCGGTGAGAACATCAAGCTCAGCCGCTTTTTTGTAGTCGGTCACACGGAAGCTTGTCTGTGCGCCGAGTATTATTGTCACGCGGTCGCAGCACTCGGTGACGATGCTGCTGCCCCATCTGAGGACTGTGCCGCCTTCGCCGATAACGCGGATATAGGCGGCAAAACATATTCCATCTTCGGAGCCGCTTCCGCCGTAATAGAGGATATCGGTGTCGTTTATGGGAGTGTTGTCATCAAAATAGTCATCTCGCCCGCCGATGCCGACCTTTACGGATACAGAAGCAGGCTTATCGGCTTCGATGCATATAGCCATGACCTGTGCAGGCTCGGAGCATATGACGCGCCTTGTGAAGTTTGTACCGTTGATAGTATAGCGTGTTTCACAGACGGCATTTTCAAGGTCGAGGGAACGGCTTATGTACTCGCAGGTGCCCTCTTTATAATGGTATATGGTGAGGTCACCAAGTGGCATATAGTGGCGCTGACTTTCGGGAGTGCCGCAGAAAGCTTCGGTGACTATCTTTTCGGCTTCGGCTATCTTTTCCTCGCGTAGAAGCTGTCTGACCTTTTCGAGATTCGGAAGAGCGGAAGCGTTATTGCGCCTGCGGTATCCGCCCGACCATATGGAGTCCTCGTTGAGCTGTATGATCTCGCAAACAGGCTTGCCGAAGCACATACCCCCTATCCTGCCATTGCCCACAGGCAGAGCAACATTCCAGTCATCTGCGGGAGTTTTGAACCATATCTTTTTGTTGACCATAAGCTCACCGCCGTTCCTTTGAAAAGACATATATATAATATTATATCATATTCTCCCATAAATGTAAAGTCCTGTTTTGCGCGGGTCGAACAAGTTAGCGTCTGAGTATGCCAAAGAAAAAAGAGCGCGGTGTAGCAAAAATGTAATCGGTTACAACTTGTATTATATGACAAAAACGGTGTCAAAAGACTGATTTTTTTAGCTGTAAAAGTGGGTAAAAAATCGGCTCGAAACGGGTCGAAAATACTGATTTTTCGGGGATTTTCTCTTTTGAGCAATGATTAAAATATATAATTAAGTTCAAAATATGGTCAAAAAATCGGCTTTTTTATTGTGTATGATAAACAAAAAATGAGGTTAATCATGCGTTTGAAGTGTTTACAAAATGGAAAACCAATGTAACCTTATTGTAATCTTTGGTGAAATGTGTTATTATAGTCATCGTGAACAAAAGAGAGAGATTAATAACCACAGATAAATGAGAAAGGATTATAATATGACTAAACTTAAGATCGCAGCCGTTATAGTATGCATGGTAGCTACAGGAGCTTTTGCAGGATTTACATATCAGGCAGCAAACAATAGCGGCAGCGCAGATGAAAATGTAACTGTCAAGACATACTCGGAACTGACCACAGATGACGAGGATACCACTGATGATGAAACTACCTCAGATGAAACTGTTACTGATGAGGAAACTACATCTGAAGAAGCAGCTGAGGACAAGATCACTGTTGTGACAACAGCAGTTACTACTAAGAAGGCTGAAAAGAAGACCGAAACTACTAAGGCTTCCAAGAAGACTGCCAAGACATCTGCAGAAGAGAAGAAGGTCGAGAAGAAGGCAGCATCTGCACCCGCAGTTACTACCGTTCCTGTTGTTGAGGAAATTCCCGAGACAGTAAGTGAGGAATATTACGAAGAGCCTGTTTATGAGGAAGTTCCGGTATACGATGAGCCCGAGTATGTTGAGAGCGAGCCTGTTTATGAGGAACAGCCTGAGGAAACTTCTTCCGAAGAGCCTGCACCCGCTGAGGAAACTCAGGCAGAGGAACAGCAGGACAACGGCAGAAAGATACAGGTAACAGATGAAGAATACATCTGGCTGTGCAACGTTGTAGGTCATGAGTACGGTGCTAACTGGATAAGCGAGTACGAAAAGGCTAAGGTCGTTGAAGTCGTAATGAACAGAGTTTACGATTCCAGATTCCCCAACACCATATGGGGCGTACTTACTCAGCCCAACCAGTTCTCAGGTCTTGAATGGACACTTTATCTGGGTACTTATTCCTATCAGGTAACACCCAGCGTTAAGGCAGCTGTTGATATGTACCTTGAACATCCCGAGGATTTCAACCACGGTTATCTCGGTTTCTGGGGCGATGGCAGCATGAACCACTTCTATTCCATATAAGGTATAAATTTCCTGTTCTATATAAATCAAGAGAGACTGCTTCGGCGGTCTCTTTTTTATGCATAATAAAAGGCGCTTCTGTTATTGAAGCAACAGAAGTGCCTTGCTTTTTCTTATGAATATCAGCGGTAACTGCCATGCTGTTCTTTGAATCGCTTTTTATCCTCGTACATTGCCTGATCGGCGCGTTTGAACACAAGCTCGAAAGTGTTGTCATCGGAAGCGAGATCAGCCATACCCACGGCGGCTGAGTAACGAAGCCATGGGTCAAGGTCTTCGTTTGAATAAGATTCGTTCAGGTCGTTTCTAAGACGCTCTAAAAGGCTTTGCTTGTTTTCAAAATCGGGACCCTGCAGTATCGCCACGAATTCATCGCCGCCAATGCGGAAAACAGGGGAGTGCTTGAAAGTCTCGCATAGCAGATGACAGCAGCCTTTTATGTATTGGTCGCCCGCTTTGTGACCGTGAACATCGTTTATTTTTTTGAGGTCGTTTATATCCATCATTACGATAGCAAAATCACACTTGCCGTCGGGTATAGCCGCATTGATCTCCTTTACCCTCTTGGAGTAGGCAGTCTTGTTGCCGACACCTGTGAGTATATCTCTGTAAGCTTCTTCGCTTATCTGACCTATCTGGGCTTCTTTTGACCTGATGTCGTTTTCTGCCTGGTTCAGGTTACGCATATAATTCAGGTTGTTTTTCATGAATTCTATAAACAGCTTGTATATTACTTCGATCTCGTCACCTGTATTGATACCCAGTTCTTCCATGATACGTATATTATCCTGGTGATCGGATTCTTTTTCGTATGAGAATTTATCGGTGGCGTTTTTTATGCGGTCTATGGGACCTGTGATGTTACGTTTCATATACATGATATCCAGCGCTGTAATAATTATCATGACAGCGATAAGGGCTAATAGCAGACCCAGCACAAATCGCAGATCCTGCTTGTGAAGATCTTCCATTGAGAAATCCACGCATACATGGCAGGCGTACTCGCCTTTGCTGTTGAATACGGGACGCATATATGTGAGCATATATCCGTCTTCGGTATCGCCTGTCATGGCAGGCACCTCTTTGCCGGAACAGAGATCGTCCATATATTCCAGAACAGCAGGATCCGGATCATACAGCGTACCGGGCGGGTCGGCGTCAAGGTTGTAATCGCTGTCCAGATCGAATATGACTTCACCGCCTTCGGGGA
Source organism: Ruminococcus albus AD2013 (assembly GCF_000526775.1). Taxonomy (NCBI): domain Bacteria; kingdom Bacillati; phylum Bacillota; class Clostridia; order Eubacteriales; family Oscillospiraceae; genus Hominimerdicola; species Hominimerdicola alba. Next base: position 2,715,806 of record NZ_JAGS01000001.1, on the reverse strand, counting down.
TAAAGTGGTATATGTACATATACATTACATCGGGGTAGTTCTTTTTCAGCATAATGAGTTCTTCGCGTATATCATTGTACTCTTCGAGTTCAAAATTTTTTTCAAGGTACAGCGGCATCTTATCTGCGTCGAATGTATTTGTCATAAGCTGTGTGGCACTTTTACCCATGGCAGTATATTCTTCGACAGTTCGTTTTTCAAACCTGAGATAGACCATGACAATGACCGTTATGATTATCAGAAGAAAGCTTGTGATGATCAGCAGCGGTAATCGTATGGAAACTGAAAGCCTTGTTTTAACAGATGATGTGTTTTCGGTATTATTCATAGCATATCACCTTCTGACATTTTATTTCAACATTACATAGGCAAATGCTTAATCGGGCATATCATATGCCTGCAATTAGTTACATTTAAGATATTATATCATATAATCTCAAAAAAATCAATATATTTCATATATAATTTTGTGAGATAAATATTTTAAATAGTACAAATGCGAAATAACTGTCAGACAAAAGGGGCGTTATGAAAAAAATATAGATTTGTTCTACTTTTTGAAAGTATATTAGATTGACATTTTCAAATAAGATGATATAATGGTAAAAAGTAACTTTTCCCGAAAGGAGAGATACTATGGATAAGAAATATTTTGACAGCTCAGCTGCTGAGATAAAATATACGCCTTTCGGTATATTTGTGGATCAGGCGGGGTATACTCCCGACCGCAGAAAGATAGCGGTCATGCCTTTTGATGCTGAGGATTTCACGGTATGTGATGATAAGGGTGATACTGTCTTTGAGGGCAAGACCGTTTATTTCGGCTATGATGAGGATTCGGGAGATACAGTTCGTACTGCTGATTTTTCCGAACTTAAAACAGAGGGAATATACCGTGTTCACGCAGGCGGCAGGACTTCTGCGCTTTTCAGGATAGGCAGCGATGCTTATGACAAGCTGTTGTATGATATCTCGAAAGCATACTACTATCTGCGGTGCGGTTGCGCCCTTGAACCCGAATATGCGGGCGTATATCACCACAAGCCATGCCATTGTTCGGCAGCTACACTGTATGAAGACAGCAGTGTCACGCTTGATGTTTCGGGCGGCTGGCATGATGCGGGAGATTACGGCAGATACGTTACAGCGGGGGCAGTAGCGGCGGCGCATCTGCTTTATGCTTACAAGCTTTTTCCGAATGTCTTTGACGGGCTGAAACTGGATATCCCCGATGGAGGTATGCCTGATATCCTCACCGAGATACGTTATGAGCTTGAATGGCTGCTGAAAATGCAGCGTGAGGACGGCGGGGTGTACCATAAGGTCACGACCATGCATCACGCGCCCTTTATCATGCCTGAAGAGGATAACGCTCCGATTGTGGTGTTCCCTGTGTCATCGATGGCTGTGGCTGACTTTGTAGCTGTCACTGCCCTTGCAAGCGGGATATATAAAAAGTTCGACAATAACTTCGCGGAGACTCTGTGCAAAGCGGCGAAAAAATCTGCCGACTGGCTGGAAGAACACCCTGAGTTTATAGGCTTTAAAAATCCCGAGGGCTGCAATACGGGCGGATACTATGAGCGTGACGATAACTCGAACAGGTATTGGGCTTATTCCGAGATGTACGCGCTGACGGGGGATACATTATATAAAGACAAGATGCTGGCGCAGATGGAGAAGGATTTCCCGCTGACAGAATTCGGCTACGGAGAGGTTGGCGGACTCGGTTCGCTGGCTTACCTGCTGGCAGAGCGGGGAAGTTACGATGAAACCGCGGATAAGTTGAAAAAGACTTTTGCCGATCAGGCGGAAGTACTTAAAAAGCTTTCGGCAAAAAGCGGATACGGTCTGGCGCTTGAACGAAGCGGTTATCACTGGGGAAGCAATATGACTGTCATGAAAAACGGCATGATTTTCGCTGTGAACTGTCTGCTGAACGGAGATAAATCAGCAAAGGAATATGCGGCTAACCAGCTTGATTACCTGATGGGCAAAAATGCTCTGGGTATAAGCTATGTATCCGGCACGGGAGAATTCCGTGTGAACGAACTGCATCTTCGTCCTGCATTTGCTGACGGCATAGATGAATGTATGCCCGGCATGGTATCGGGCGGCCCTAACAAGGGGCTGAATGATCCCTTTGCACAGGCAGTGATACCGTCGGATACTCCGCCTATGAAATGTTTTGCAGATCTCGCCGCAAGCTACTCTATGAACGAGATCACGATATACTGGAACTCGCCTGCGGTGTTTGTGCTGGCGTTTCTGAAGTAAGATAATAAATAATTAAGCCGTGCAGGTCGTGATGACTTGCACGGCTTAATAAATTTTTGCTTATATCTGCTCTGAAATGCTTATGGAGATCGTGCAGATATGGTCACGGTATCTCCTTCCACAAGATCGTGGCGGTTCTGGAATTTCAGATAAGACTTATCAGAGTCAAAGGCTGTTACAGTTGCTGTGAGCGCCGCAGAGGCTGCTGATGCTGTAACATTGTATGCAGTGATGATTATCTCATCTTCGATAGTATATGCGGGTGATGCAGTATTCAGTACAGTATTTTCGGCCTCGGGATAATAGTAGTATTCAAGTATCGTATCCGATGCTGTATCTGCAAAATATCTGCTGCATATCTGTGCAGTTGATGCGTTGAGATGTTCTGTATCGGTGCCGCGATAGTATGTCACGTTATTTCCATCTGTGATACGCTGTACCATCAATGTTCCCGCATAATCCTTAATAGTTACGGTTTCAACAAGTCTGGTTTCAGATGTACTTGTGTCACTAAGTGCGGGGTCTGAGGTAACGGTCTGATCCTCGCTTACGATCTCGATATTACCTGTTTGAGTAATGGGTATGATATACGCTTTATACTCATCATCGCTGAACCTTACTCCTGCGGGCAGAAGATAGGTCGTGGTGATGATCTCCATTTTCTCCCGCGTAAGGATCGAATCGCCCTGATGTGTGGAGATATCCAGATAAAGCAGATAAGCGCCATTTTTGCCCGCTACTGAACCCAGTGCGTATTCACCTGCGTTTACAGGTATCTCGAAATAGTATACTCTGTCTGCTATAATATTGCTGGGATCGGTCAGCCAGGCTGTATCGAACACCTTTGTGCCGCTCGACGGTGCATTTTCGCCGTTATAACGATAGATATACGTGCCGTCTGTATTCTTGTAGATCTCCTTGATCTCTTTGATCTCAGTGATCTCATTCTGTTCATTGCGGAATATCTGATGCAGTGAGAAGAAACACTGTACATTTGATCCGCTGAAATACGAACCTGCAAAGAAATTGATGTATCCCTGTGAGCGCAGTGTGAAGTCGATACAATCCTCGGGAACGGTATAATTGGTATAGGTCTGACCATTTATGGTCGCCGAGGGAAGTGTAACGAGATGATTTTTGCTTATCTCGGCGTTCATGAAATGAAGACCATATATTTTTCCGTTTCCTGCGTCAAGAGTTTCCTGTAACTGGGATTTTGCTGTCTGGTACTTGTAGAATCTGTCGATACCGTACTGCGTCAGTATCTGCTGTCCGTTGGCGCCGATCGTAAGTATCTTTCGGTTATCGAGGGAGCCGCTCGTCAGAGAATTACTGATATACGGGTCACTGTTATATCTTGATACACGTATATCGCCGGGCGGATCATTGCCCGGATAATTCGCACCGCTGACAACATAGCCTGTGTTGGCATCGGATACACCTGTTTCGTCCGAATTCAGAGTAAGAGGAAAATAAGTGGGATATGAGTTCAGTGCGACAGATGTTGTTTCGGTGAGGTTCTCCTCGTATGTCAGGGTAGTTTCGGTTCTGCTGACAGCTGTGGGAACAGTGTTTGTAAACTTAGCGTTGCCCTCAGGGGCTTTTACGCTGCCGCCCGTGCCGATATCCAGATAAAGCAGATAAGCACCTGTACCGACGTTAACAGAGCCCAGCGCATATTCGCCTGCATCTGTGGGTATCTCGAAGTAGTAAACAACGTTATTGGTCAGTGACTGTTTTTTTATCCATGCGGTATTGAAGATGCTTTCATACCCGTCGGGGAGTTCCGAAAGGCTGTTGTATACATGGTGCTCTTTTATATTGCCGCTTTTGTAGTAAGACCAGCTCTCATAGTCAGTATCGGAGAATTTGTAGATATACGGATCGCGTCTTTTGCCTGTGCCGTATATTTCCAGTATCTCCTTGATCGATGAGATATCGTTGTTTTCGTCACGCTCTATTCTGTGAAGTGAGAAGAAGCTGTTGTTGTTTGTATAGTAAGTACCTGCCAGAAAATTGATATAGCCCTTATCCTTCAGACGGAAATCGATGCTGTCCTTTGGCATCTGATAATTTTCATATACGTTCTCATTGATCGTTACCGAAGGCGCTGTCACCAGATTATTTATACTGATGCTTGCATTCATGAAGTGCAGACCATACACATTGTTCACACCGTTGATAGTATTATTGAATTCTTCGCTGGTAGCCTCATACTTGACGAGCTTATCCAAACCGTAATTTGAAAGTGTCTGCTTTTTACCATCCATAAAGGTGTAAACTTTGGTCGGATCAAGAGCATTTTTATTGTTTGTCAGAGAAGCTTCGATATCTCTTTTTTTGTCTGGGTCTTGGGTGGTTGAATCGACTTTGGGATATTCTGAAACACGGATATCACCAAATCCATTAGTATAGCCGCTGATTACATAACCTGTGTTCAGCGGATTTACAGAAAATCTGTCCGCACCTGTCTTGCTGCTGTCCACATCTATCTGCAGCGGAAAATACGTCTGACCCACAGGCTCCGAACCCATCGTCACTGTGAATGGACGGTATGTGGTGTCAGTACGCTGAACTGACATTCCGTATGCGGTATCCCCGGGATTTCGAGTAGTATTCTGTACGTTTGCTGTAGTCACGTTAGATGTTATTGTTTGCTTTGTAAGCTGTGCATTACCCGAGTTCTGATTAAGTGTCCATCCATTTGAATAGTTAAGATAATATTTCTTGTTACTACTACTGCCCCAAGCACCCTGCTCATTTTGAATAACATAAAGATTGCTATCATCACGAATCCAGATTGTTTCAGAATCAATAAATCTATAAGTATATGAATAACCAGACCAGCTAAATGATGATTGCTGCTGAACACCTAAAGAGTAGTTCCCACTAGAAATTGTAAAACCGTCTCCACTATCAGTAAGTGTCCAATGTGTAGCAGAATTAATATTTGTAACGTTACTAATTGAATTATTTGATAGAGATATGAAATTGTTGTTATATTTAATAATGTAATCATACGCATCTTTCCATACGAATTCACCATTCTCAAAATCCAGCATTTTATTATTATCGTCATCAATGATCCTGCCGTCTTCAACGCGATAGGAGTATGTTGTGTTATCTTCGTAAAAAACGATTGTGTTTCCATTCACAATAAAGTCAGTAGCTTCATCCGAATTACCGACTGTACTGAGTGTATCACCTGAAATGTTTAAATACCATTGCCCATTTTCATCAGAGACGTAGATAACATTTGCATTCTCCCGTTTCAGCATCCACTGGCTGCCGAATGCCAGATAGTAAGTATTATCGTCCGATGTACAGTATAACCTGTTGTTGACATCATCGTATGTCCATATGGTAGATGCTGTATTTGTTGCAGTCAGTATTCCTTCCGAAGCATTTAAATACCGCCGTTCAACCGAGGTCGTGCCTTCCACATCAACATATATATGACCGCTTTCGTCAATGACCCACTTGGTTGCAGCTGCTTCATTTGAAGACTCTAAACCATTCTGATTCTCGTTCAGCTTCAGATAATTATTGCCGATTTTTATATAGTTAGCGGTTCTTTCCTCATCAAGCAGGTGAACATATTTGATAGCAGTGCTGTTCTGCATATCCGTCATATACATAAATCTGTTTGCTTTACCGTCGGTATACGTGAATTCACCAAATCCTTCCTTAATATAATGTTTGCGGTTAAATGTACCATCATCACTGACGATTGTTGGCAGTGTGCTGTTTACATGATCTCGTTCAGTTATCTGCCCCGTTTTGTCATCGATCTCGATCGTCTTGGAAGCAACGTAATTAGTAGTAGCTAGGTTGTTTTGTAGGATATACAACAGATTTGTATACATCTCCTTCATCGGTATGGACACGCCCCATTCGTTGCCTATGCCCGAGCCCGATGCTGTTTCCTGGAAGTCGGTCAGCAGCCAGTTGTCTTCCTCTTCATCGTAGTAAAGAGCATAGCCGTTACCCTCTTCGTCACCCTCGATAAGTGTATAGATCTTCGCTGGCTGGTCGTCTTCCTCCAGACTTTCATGTACAGCTTCCTTGAATAACCAAAGCGTAGGAGAAGCCGCATTAGCGGTGAGTTCAAGCTCACCCTCGTGCTGTGTCAGATAGTATGTGGTGCTGCCGATATTGCAGGAGATGGTAAACCGCTCTTTGTCGTCAACGGTATCGATGACAGTTTTGTTCCACATTATCGGATCGGAAGAAGTGTTCTGTATGGTATTGTTCTGTACCGTCATGAAATGAGGAGCGCCTTCTTCCGGCTCGTCCGTGATAGATACCTGCTGCATAAGCTTCCAGGTGCCGTCATAATTAAGATAATAGCCGTTGCTGCTGATGGCTGTTTCGGTAACTGTCCATTCGGTAACAGAAGCGGGTATCTCAGAATTTGCATTTACCGCCTGATAACCCAGCGTATTTCCGTTATTTATCAGGAAGTAATATATATAGGTATTACCGTTCTGCAATGCGGTATATATCCTCCCGCTGCTGTCTATGATCCAGCCTGTTGCTTCAGAAGCTGTGGTGGTATTGGAGAAGGCAGTCCCGTTGAACTTCAGATAATTGCTGTCCTGATGGATACGGTAGGCACGTTCGATATAACGATTGGTCGTATTGACAGTGCGGTTGGTCTGCTGTCGTGACTTACCGTATAGATACATATAATCGTGTGTTTTGGTACGCTCTATGAATGAGTAGGATGAATAGTCATTGCTGAAATTTAACACTTTGTTGTTGCTGCCGACGGTCGGGATATCGGCCGCCAGCTGAAGTATCTCCTCTGTGCGCACTTCGCTTGCGCCTGTCCTGTCGATAGTCACCAGTACCGAAGACGGATATCTTGCGGTATAGCTGTTGTTGTTTTCCAGCGGAGTATATATGCCGAGCAGGCGGTCATACATCGATTTCATGTCAATGGAATTTCCCCATGCACTGCCCTGTCCGATCTCGCCGTAGGTGGAAAGATCACTGATCTCCACAGTGGGGTTGTATACTTTGACATCCTCGCGTTTCAGCAGGTCTCGGTAGGCTTCGGTGCAGTATCCTGCAAGTGCATAATCCGAGAGCGTGGTGCGGGTGTCATTCCCAAAAGACATAGCTGTTATCCCTGAAGTATTGTTGATAGTTGATGTGCCGGTCACCGTGACATTCTCCATCACTCCGTTTACATATCCTGCAGCCAGGCCTGCAAGAGCCTGATTGCCGGCAGGAGAGATATTATCGATAGTGATATCCTCCAGGATCACATCATAGACTGACTTTTCGGGAGGGGAGTACCCCGTAGTTGAGGTATACCCGCCGACTACGCCGAACATTCCCAGTATCGGCGCATTGGTCGTGGCTGTATCGGGGATGCTGTTCGTCGGCATATCCGTAAGTGCATCTTCATTGTTAGAAACAGTCAGATTGCTGATTGTCCTTCCGTTGCCGTTAAAGCTGCTGACAAAAGGATATGTAGTTGTGCCGATAGGCGGGAGCGTCATGCCGCTCATGTCGATCTCCATATTTTCATCGGTATCCTGACCGTTCATACAGCCAAGTTCAAAGTAAAAAGTATCCAGTGTTCCATCGTTGTCAAGATCCTGATTGAATACGCCCATATCCTGCAGCCACGCAAGATAGTATAGCTGAAGCGGGCGTGCGATGACATATGGATAGCTGGCAGTTCCGCTTCCTCTTTCAAAATAAGTTCTTCTGACACTTCCTGTGATGGTAAGATCACGGTCGTTTTTATTTAAAAACCAGGCATAGACTTTTGGAACGATAAATTGTGCTGTTATTGCCGCAGAAACTATCAGACAGAGGACACGCAATACAAAGCTGAAATTTTTTCTGTTTTCCTTCATATTGCACACCTCCCTGTTGTTAAGGTTTACGGTTTCTGTCAGGGCTGGCGGGAGATCACGATCTTTCTGATATCATTCAGCATCGTGACATCTGAGCCATATTCGACATCCACCTGTTCTTCATGGCCTGAGCCGCCGTTGTTCTGAAGCAGATTATGCAGCGACTTGTCAATATAATCATTGATGAGTGATTCATCATAATCCGTGTATAAGTATATATATAATTTTCCGTCTGACCAGTTTTCCGAGGTATAGGGAACAGTGAAAGAGATCGAATCGACCTTTTCTTCATTGATGACAAAGGTTTGTTTTACGGTGTTCTGAGCTGTGGCAGCACTGTGAACAGCAGTTAGTATATCATTTGGCCTTGTTGGAAAAGTCAAAGTCGTCAGGGTCACAAAGGCGTAATACGTTACGCTGGATATATAATCTGAGCCGATCATATCCGATGCCTGTGATGGATCACGTTCAATGTCAAAATACAGTGTACCGCTTTCGGGAAGGTCTGATGATGTCAGTTCAAGACGTTCAACGGCATAGGTATAGTTGTTATTGCCTGTGAACAGTGAATCATACTGCATCAGTTCAAACGAATCATCGATCGTTCCCTCCTCTCCCACATAAATTCCTCCGTCGGAACGGGTATAGTGATAGGAAGTTGTAACACAGTTGATTGACGGGTCCTTTGCAATTATGGTCATACCGCTGGAGTCAGTTTCTTTGTTGGAAGTGAACCATGAAAGGGCTACAAAGACGAACATGATCAGTGCAAAGCTGGCAGCAGCAGACGCTTTGAGCAGTCTGGACTTCCTCTTTTTCAAGGATTCATTCGCTGCATATTCCTGAGCTTTCATCTCTGTTTTGCACATATCATCTCACCCTTTCTGTAAAACATTAATAATCTCTATATTAATTATCATGATACCATGAAACGCGCTAAAAATCAAGTATTCTGTTTGTTAATTTGAAATTTTTGTCTACTTTTACCAATTAAATCGCTGCGGATAATTTATAAAGACATTACATCATATATTGGGTAAAAGAATAAAATATACTATTATAATAGTATAACAGTCTGTCTCAAAGCCCCATATCCATTCTAAGGATATGGGGTTTTATGTTGAAAAAACCTGAAATTAAATAATATTATATGCTGTATATACCATTCACTCCGATTTTTCCACTGATGACTCTCAAAAAGCAGACTTTCTTGACCATAAGTGCTATACTTCAAGTACAGTCAAACAACGAGATGCGATAAACAAAATAAAGGATTTTGTCAACGACATTTCGGTCTAAACTAAAGTTTTAAAATTGAAAGGAAGAAACAAAAATGAAAAACACAACAATCACAAGCGCAAAGAAAAAGGTAATCACCACCCTGACAGCAGCAAGCTGCATCCTCTCTGTATCCGCTCCTGCAATAGGCAGCACCACTATCGGTAATGCTATATTCGGTAATTCGATCGTAGCAAGTGCAGCAGTAGTAAGTGTGAACACAGTTGTTGATGCAAACAACGGAAATGCAGATCTGGTACCCGGAAGATTCTACAAATCTCCTTCTCAGAATTATGTACTTGTTTTCCAGGGCGACGGCAACCTTGTCATTTATCATTACAATAAGTCCACAGGCAAGGCATACTCACCTATATGGAGCTCTCAGACAGAGAACAGAGGCGGTACAAAGTGCGTTCTTCAGGGTGATGGTAACCTTGTTATCTACAGAAAAGACGGAAAAGCTATCTGGAATACCAGAACAAACGGCAAAAACCGTGCTTATATGACGATCAGCGATGCAGGCGAGATCAAGGTAGTATCCAGAAATTACAACTATGCTACCACATGGTCAAGCTACAATAACCACGGCTACTCTATCAGCCAGAGCCCTATTGTAACCCAGCCTACCCAGCCTGTAAATGGACAGCTTTCTGCACATTTCCACATAGATGAATTTAGGTGCAACTGCGGTAATGTTGGAACAATCAGCCAGGATCTCATTAATAAGCTGGAAACACTCTATTCCAGACTGAACTGCTCAAAGATCATCGTAACCTCCGGTTATCGTGATCCTGATTGCTCCGTTGCAGTAGGCGGCTACAGAAATGACGCACATACTAAAGGCATTGCAGCAGATGTAATTTGCTACGACAAGAACGGCTATCAGATCGCTTCTTCAAGGGTTGCGTGGGAAGCAGAGCAGATCGGCTTCACAGGCATCGGTATAATCGATAACACTGCAATTCACCTTGATGTACGCACTACCAGCAACTATTCAAACGGTCACTGGTTCGGTGATGAAAGAAACGGAGATAACAATATTCCTACTTTCAAGAATTATAAACCCAGATGGTAAACACTGTATTGAAGTGATTTAGTCAGTTGAAAAAAACTACCCTTAAAAAAAATACACGTTAAAAATGATGCCCCCGAAGCGTTTTAAAACACTTCGGGGGCATTGCTTTTTTATGGTTATTCCGCGGATATACCGGACTAAACAGCGCGTAAAGGGTTAGTCATATTTTTACAATATCATATCTGAAAAAAGCTTACCGCAGATCCTGTCTTGTAAGACAAAACCTGCGGTAAGCTCTTTTTATCATAAACTCTTTTTGGTTATGTAATTGACATAACAACTAATTTATGATATAATGAATTGGATTATAATTTTAAAGTTTACTCTGTTTTTTTAACACTTATTAATTATAAGAACCAACCCCAAAAATCAAACCAGTCCTGCATTTTTAAGCCTCCTTTTTTGTTCTTTTTTTTAGTTTTGTTGTTTCTCTTGTTTCGATGGTCTTATTATAATATACTTTTTGCAGTTGCGATATATTTTTGGAGTAAATGGTATAAAATACGGAGTAAAATGCATTGATCTGTACTTTGTGTAGAATCGTATAGTAAACGACATTGAAATTGCTTATTTGCGAACTGCGTAAAAGTATATACAGAGCTTTTGCCAGTTCTCAAAATGCAATTCCTGATGTCGTTTAAAATCGAAAAATATATTTGTAGTTAAGGAGAGGAGAACCACATGAAAATCGCGATTTGTGACGACCAGATGGTCATACACACCGAACTGAAAAAACATCTTGAAAGTTATGCACAGAAAAGAAATCTTATAATGATCTACAATGATTTTACCAACGGATTAGATCTTATCGGCAGTCAGAATGAGTATGACATTATTTTTATGGATTATCAGATGGCGGAGATCGACGGTCTTGAGACCGCAAGGCAGATCAGAAAGAAAAATACCGAAACAGCTATAATATTCCTGACCAGCTTTCCCGATATTGTTTTTGATACCTTTGAAGTCAATGCATACAGGTTCTTAGTAAAGCCGATAGATGACGATAAGCTGGCATCTGCGCTTGATTCATATCTTGCAGATAATGACGAATCAAATTTCCTTCTCATAAAGACCGATGAGGAGAATAAAAAGCTTAATATCAATGATATCATTTATATAGAAGCAGCTGATAAGTACTGCAATATCAGGACGAATGAGGGTACTGTCCTTTACAAGAAGACATTATCGGAAATTGAAAATATGCTTCCCGAGGATAAATTCTTCCGCTGTCACAGGACATATCTGGCAGGATTCAGACATATCGTTTCTCATACATCTACTGATATCCTTTTTGATAATAAAGAAAGAGCACTTATAAGCAGATTAAAGCTCACTCCGTTTAAAAAAGCTTTTACCGGCTATATCAAGAGATATAATTTCCGGAAGGAGTGCTGAAAATGACGATAATTTCTTATCTGGTGCTGCTTGTAAATATCCTGGAACAGCTTATTTTTGTAAAGCTTGCAAGAACGGTATGTGATTTCAAATCATCACGTATCAAAAATGTAGGTTATTTTCTGCTGATACTCACTCTGCTTCCTGCACCTATAATCATGAACAAACCTGATTTCTGTCCTAAGGAATTGAGCCAGCTGTTACAAGGCATTTATTTTTTCGGACGTTTAGGGGCATACAGTGTATTATTCGAGGAATTCAGCAAGAGAGTACTGTATATTTTCCTGCTGTCGCTATGGCCGCCGCAGATATGTTTGAATCTTAGTATGGCATTTATCAAAAATTATGAGCTTTGTAATCTTGCTGCATTTTCTGCAGAGGTAATTGTTCTGGCATCGATACTCATTTACATAAAAAGAAAAAAAATCGAGATCATGCTTCGGCAGATCGTCAGATCTTTGCCTAAAAAGCTTTATATAGATGTAATATTGCTTTTATTTATAGCGGCGATATTCGTCATGGGAGAAAACCAACCCGACCATGAGCTGTATTACAAAAGATATATACTGCCTTCCATGGCGGGACTGATAGTATTTGCAGTTTCAATAATAAAGATAAGTATATCCGAAGCCGAGAAAAGGACAACGATCGATATGCTTTCAAAACAGGTGGAAAACGAGATAAAGTACTATGAAAAGATAAATACCATTTACGGTGAATTCAGAAGCTTCCGTCATGATTTTAAAAATCATTTGATCTGTCTCAGAAGTCTGATTGATGCAGAAGAAAAAAATAAGGCGATGGAATATATAGACGATATAGAAGCGCTTTCATCTGTTGAGAAAAAGCAGTACAATACAGGCAATATAATCATTGATGCTCTTATGAATGATAAAAACGACAGAGCAGCAACGGTAAACACAAAGATAGTTTTTTCAGGCATGGTGCCCACCGCAGGAATAAGCAATGTTGACCTGTGTATAATAATGGCAAACGCCATAGACAATGCCATCGAAGCCTGCGGCAAGGATACCTCAGAGAAGCCGAAGGAGATAAAAGTTAATGCGGATTTCAAGCAAGGCTATTTCTTCTTTACTATTACCAATCCTATTTTTGAGGCGGTGGAAATAAAAAGCAACAAGACAATAGCAACTTCAAAAAGCGATAAGGATCACCACGGTTTCGGTGTATCGAATATCCTTCGCGTTGTCCAAAAATATGACGGTGAGGCTGATCTGTCGGCGGACGATAAGCAGTTTACACTGGATCTCAATCTGGTGCTGAGATCGGAAGAGATATAGATACCGTTCACTTAAATTTTTATACCGTTCACTCGATTATCGTAGACAGCATCATATATTTAATGATATAATATCTACAAGAAGAAATATTAGCAGCTTTATAATAGCTAAATTTCAATTAGATACAGATGGGGTGAAACAATTGCAATATATACCACATTTAAATATATATGCTGAAAATCTTATAACCTATTCCGCAAGCATAAAAAAGGCGGATATACTGAAAGTGATAGAGCATATCCATGATAATCTTTCGGCGCTGGGGCTTGCAGCAGCGGGTAAATTTATATTTACATTCAAGGAAAACAACATCTCCGATGAAACACAGTCCGCTGAGATATATATACCTGTAAAGGGCGAGATAAAGCCTTCGGAGAACTACGGTTCAAAGCTTATCTTCCGCTTGATAAATGCTGTGATGACAAGGCATGAGGGCAGTATATCGGATATTTCCAGAACAGAAGAAGCCCTGAAAGAATATATACAGAAAAATAATTTTGAGCCTATAACAAACGCTTATTATGTAGTGATCAGAAACGGTGATACATTTGGTTCTGACTGTGTTTTTGAAGTATATATAGGAACAAACTATAATTCTCTGTAAAACGCTTTTTGATCGATAATATCAGTGCAAGCTTGTATAATGACCCCATATCCATTCTAAGGATATGGGGTCAAATCTTTGTTACTCTGTGATTTACGGAAAGGGTGTCAGGTGAGTTGATATTTAAAATCTGCTGAAAAATTTTTATAACCAAACCCAACTTGCTTCGTCTAACTATCAGAAAACAGAAAAACGGACGGAGAAAAAAGTTTATAACCAAACCGAACTTGCTTCGTCTGATTTTCAGAAAACAGAAAAACAGACGGAGAAAAAAGTTTATAACCAAACCCAACTTACTACGTCTAATTTTCAGAAAGCAGATGACAAACGGATGAAAAAGTGGTATAATACAGGAGGAATGAAACTTTGATATGGAATATCAGTTAGATGAGGTGATCCGACAGGTGCTTGCAATGATGCAGGCTGAAGCCGCACTGTCGGAGGAAGAAAAAAATGCGGCTAAGAAAAAGATCGGAGATATTTTAACGAAAGAAGGAATCCTGAATGAAGAAAAATGACCTTATCAATATAGTTAACGATGCAAAAAACGGAGACAGAAAGGCTTTTGAAAAGCTGTACAACGAATATCATTCCAACCTTTATTTCTTTGTGCTGAAGAATGTTAAAAATAAAGAGATCGCCGAGGATATCACACATGAAGCTTTCCTGCGATCCATGGAGAAGATAGATACACTTGATCACCCTGAAAACTACGGCACATGGATCCACAGTATCGCCTATAACAAGTGTACAGATCATTTCAGAACAGAAAGCAGGAACGCACGCTTTGATACCGATGAAGAAAAGGACTACGCTATCGAGACAACCGCTATGGATATGTCTGTTATGCTTCCCGAGGACTACGCAGTAAACAAGGAGCGCAAGAAAGAGATCGCCGCTCTTATCGACGGACTCAAGCCCGAGATGCGTTCAGCACTGATACTGTACTATTATAATGATATGAGCGTTTCGGATGTTGCAAAGTCCCTTGGCATGAACGAGAATACCGCAAAGCAGAAACTCTATCAGGCAAGAAAGAAGCTGAAGACACAGATAGAAAAGCTTTACGGCAAGGGTGGCGTACTTGCAGCTGTACCTATGGGAGATATGTTCAAAACCACTATCAGCCCCAAGTATGCAGCAGCTAAGGTATCTTTTGCACCTGCTGCAAGTTCGGGATTTCTCGCAGGCAAGATCGCGGCAGTATCCGCGGCGGCAGTTCTGGCGATATGCATCCCGATAGGTCTGGGTATGTCCGACAAGGAAGTTAAGGGCTTTGCAGGTGATGTAAAGCAGACTGACAGCAGTGCGCCTATGGAGGTATCCTACGAGGAAAACAATTCCATCGACAAGTATCTTGCAGAAAAGACAGAAAGCAGTACAGATAATAAGGTCACTGCAGCTGATAAAGATTCCGACTCCAAGACTTCCGTGCCTATAACTACTTTAAGTAACGAACAGAAAAAGTCTTCGGTTTCAGCCGGAAGCAACGGCAATAACAAGACCAATAACAGCAATAAAGGCAACAATGCGACTCCCGCTGTAAATAGCGTTACCAATGAGAAGAATACAAATAACAATAAGGTGACTGCCGATGATCTTATCGGTACAGGCTATAACGAGATCAAGACCATGGCTGGAACTAATATCCCTGCTATGCTGACAAACTCGGCATACGGACCCCATACTGTTCAGTCTTCGGCTGAGATAAACGGTTCAAAGTGGTCCATGACTTTTGAGATATCTGACAGTGATTATGCCCAGATTGCTTCTAATATAGGCAGTTATTCTCAGCGCGGCTGGGAGAGAGTAAGTGAGTATGCAAATGCAGTATACGCCTATGTTGATCTTTCCGACTTTGATCCCGTATGCACCAATGCAGAAAAGCTTCCCGATGACACCAATATCGAGGCTTCAAAGGGCATACCTTACATGAGTGTTGATGAGATGCTTTCGATGAGCGTTGATCAGCTTAAAGCGCTTTCCGACAATGATTATGAGATAGTTCTGTCAGCAAGTTCTCAGGCTCCGTATTACGGTTACAAGTTCTCTGCATTCCCTGAGTATGTATTGGGTATGAATCAGGCAGGAGTTATGGACACTCAGCCAGGTGATGATGTTGACTATGGCGTAAATGATAAGAGCATATATGGCACTGAGTATAGGATACTCGGCAATAATAAGGAACAGCTCAACCTGTATGAGGGTGCATATGTGGGTGAGGGCTTGACTGTCGGCATGAATTACAGCGATATAGAGAAGACACTCGGAACTGACCTTTCGATACACAGAGTAGGCACTTCACTTGAACTTTGTGCAGACGTTGTTATCGACGGAAGAGCATGGGAGCTGCATTTTGATCTGACTGACGAGCAGGAAGAAAAAGTACAGGCGAATATATCCGACCAGATAGACGCACTTAATGCAGAATATGGCGAATGGTACGTGAATAATTCCAATGTAGGTGATATCAGCGTTGATCTCGATGATCTCGATTTTGATCCCATATGCGATATTGCAGTATTAAATCTGTGGAATTATTAAGCGCTATACCGGTGGAGAGATAAATGGAGAAATAAACAAATTCGGAGAACTCACAGATATGAGTTCTCCGCTTTTTTGTATCGTTTTATCGGTGGTCATTCCGCCTTTGTTTCTTTCTTGGCTTTGGAAATATTGCGTATGATAAACAATGTTCCGAGCATCATCAGTATACTGCTTCCGAGAACGACAAATACGTTCTGTACAAATCCTGCCAGCAGATATCCCGCTGCACAGACAACTGCAACAGTAAATGCGTAGGGAAGCTGGGTGGATACGTGGTTCACGTGGTCGCACTGGGCACCTGTTGAAGCCATTATCGTCGTATCGGATATGGGTGAACAATGGTCGCCGCATACCGCACCCGAAAGGCAAGCCGAGATGCAGATGATAACGATGGGCGGTATAGTTACGCTGTCACCGTTCTGTACCAGCTGTGATGAAAATACACCTGTCACGATGGGTATAAGAATACCAAAAGTTCCCCATGAAGTACCTGTTGCAAAAGCAAGTCCTACTGCCACAACAAACAGTATCATCGGCAGAAGTATCTGCATTGTATGTGCGTTTTCCACCAGACCTGAAACGTAGGTGCTTGCCTGAAGCAGCCCCGTCATTGTTTTAAGTGTCCATGCAAAGGTGAGTATCAGTATGGCAGGTACCATCTGCCTGAAACCGTCGGTGATGGAATCCATGCACTCGGTGAAAGTCAGCACACGGCGTGCCAGGAAGTACAGTATAATAACGATAAGTGCGCCGAGAGAACCAACTGCAAGACCGAATGAAGCATCGCAATTTGCAAAGGCATTCAGGAATGATTCGCCGCTGAACAGTCCGCCTGTGTAAACCATGCCCAGCACACAAAGTGCAATGAGTATCACAACAGGCAGTATCAGGTCAATGACTTTTCCTCTGCTGTGTTCGGGCTTTGCATCATCGGGATATACCTTGTTTCGTGTGGTGAACAGGTCGCCTTTGCGTGCATTGTCCTCATGACGCTTCATCGGACCGTAATCCACATCTGACAAAGCTATGAAAATGACCATTATCAGAGTAAGTAGTGCATACAGATTATAAGGGATAGTCCGCACGAAAAGCGAGATACCGTTGACACCTTTGACAGTTCCCGCAACGGCTGCCGCCCATGAGGATATGGGGGCAATTATACAGACAGGTGCGGCGGTAGCATCTATAAGGTATGCAAGCTTTGAACGTGATACCTTGTGTTTGTCCGTTATTGGCCGCATGACCGAACCGACTGTCAGGCAGTTGAAATAATCATCTACAAATATAATAACACCCAGCAGGAAGGTGGATAAGCAGGCGCCCGAACGTGTCTTGATATGTTTTGATGCCCATTCGCCGTAAGCACGGCTGCCTCCCGCCTTGTTCATAAGTACCACGATGGTACCAAGTACTACAAGGAACAGCAGTATGCCCACATTGTAGCTGTCCGCGATATTGGCGATTATGCCATCCTTTACCACTGCATTGAACATTCCCGAAAATCCGCTGTGTTCTGTGATGGAATACAGCAGACCGCCTGTCAGTATACCGACAAAAAGTGATGAATAGACCTCTTTGGTCATCAGTGCAAGTCCTATGGCTACTATGGGCGGGAGCAGTGACCACAGCGATCCCACCGCATCGCTTATTGGTGCCTGTATCATACATAATATGACAAACACCACAATAATCAGCGCAAAACTGATCTTACTGACGTATTTGTTTTTCATATAAATTTATCCTTCCTTTGAATTTTTATGGCAGAGGGTATCTGCCGATGGTTATGTTTTTTATTATATCATATTTTGAGGTGCTATGATATTTTATTTTCTGAATTTTTATTGTTTTTTATCAAACTTTGTGATTTTTCAATATTGAAAATATCCGTCTGCTTGCTTTGCATACTATTATATCGCATTTTTGTCTGATTTTCAATAGTTATGATAGAATCCTGAAGATCCGTAGTATCATTATACAGCTCTATAATTTTTTGAGATCGAAAACAGCCGCATTTCTGCGGCTGACAGTATATAGCAAGGGGCAGTATTATGTGATTTAAAATACATAAACTCGGTTCATAAATAGTTAATTATTTGGTTGCTATGTATAGAAGAATAAATGCGGATCAAACAATTCGGGGGAATAAAATAACCTGTTTAAAAAAATGGATAATAATTTAGCAAAAGTGAAAAAACTATTGATTTTTCTGACAAAATGATATATAATATATAACATATCGATCTGACATATGTAAAAATTAAGATATTATGTATAGTTTGTAGATTGGTACAGAGGGGTGTTACAATGAAAATTGCAGTTTGTGATGACGAAAAAGTGTTTCGTAATGATATTATTGAGCTGCTTAATAAATATTCATCGGAGAATAATATTATTCTGGATATAACTGAATTTGATGACGGCGGTAAGCTGGTTGCTTCTAAGACTGTTTTTGATATGATCTTTCTCGATCATCAGATGAAAGATCTGAACGGACTGGATACCATAAAAAGTATACGGGAAAAAAATATAGAAACTAAAGTAGTTTTTGTAAGCAGTTATTCGGAGATAGTTTTTGACAGCATGAAGTACAATGCATTCAGGTTCATAGTTAAGCCTGTCAGCAAGGATAAACTTTATGAGGCTATGGATTCTGCATTGGAGATAAGCAACAGCGAACGCAAGCTGATAGTCAAGGACGAGATGTATAACGAGAGCATAGTGGTATACGAAAAAGACGTTATATATGCGCAGGCAGACAATGTATATACTTACATAATAACAGAAAAAGGCTCGTACAGATATCCTTATAATCTTTCGGCACTGGAAGAAGAACTGGATTCCGGAGGATTTTTCAGGACAAACAGATCGTATATAGTGAATCTTGAACACATAAATTCATACGATAAAACGGGTATAATCTTATCAAACGGACATAAGGCGGTGATATCAAGAGGAAAATACAAAGATTTCAATAATTGTTATCTGAACTATTTAAAGAGAGCCACATCGAGATGATGTGAGCCATAGTTGATAATGATCTATTGAAAGTTTTGGGGGAGTGTAAAAATGGAAATCATATTGAAAAGTCTATATATAGTTTTTTTATAGCCGTGTATATATTGTATTATGTGAATATACATAACACAGTCAAACTGCTTTCGGACAACAATAAGTTCGGGAAGACAAGCTATGTTTTAGCGGCGGTAAATATTGCTTTGGAGGTATTTATAGTTATTATCCCTGTTCCGAAAAATCTCGGAACGACAGTATCAAGGGCCGGTGTATTATTAATTATTTTATCGGTATTCTTGTCGCACCGAACGCAGTTCTTGAAAACAGTATATGCAACATTGCTTTATTTTTCGATTGAAGCCTGTCCGGGTGCAACGATAAATCTTCTGGCAAATCTTGTTGTTCCCGCTAAATATCAGGTTTTAAGCGGACAAATCGTATATTTTATATATAATCTTTCCTTTTATCTGATATTCACAAGATTTGTGATACCTAGGAAAGATGATCTTAAGCTTAGTCTGGAGTTTATAAACAGAAAGACATATTTCTTCATTCTTGCGTATGCGACGGTTCTTTCGTTGATGATATCCTACATAAGCTTTGCTTCGTGGGATAATACTGATATGGATACGGTTTATTTTTATCTCAGGTTATTTGTTATACCGATCTGTATACTGTCATTCTTTATCATAACAATGCTTATAATGAACAGTATGTCCAAATTCTACTATAAACGGTCTGCCGAACTTCTGGATAAACAGTTGGATATGCAGGCAAGGTATTATGAAAAGATCGATGAGATGACTACTGATATCAGAAAGTTCAGACACGATTACAAAAATCATATGCATTGCCTGAAATCATTGCTTGGCAGTCAGAAGGTAGATGACGCACTGGAATATCTGGATTCAATATCAAGTAATCCGACGATGAACAAAACATCTTTCAAAAGCGGCAATACTATCGCTGATGCGATACTCAATGATAAGGCAGCCATAGCAGCGCAGGAGAATTTCAGGCTGAATTTCTCGGGAGTGATCTCAGAAAATGTATCGGCATTCGATATATGCACGATACTCTCTAATGCACTGGATAATTCTCTGGAAGCCTGCCGCAGACTGAAGGAGGGTGAGGAAAAATACATAGATGTGAACTGTGTACTTAAAAATGATATGCAGATGATATGTATATCAAATCCTTCGGATACCGATGACCCGGATCTGAAAACTTCAAAGGAAAACAAAAATGAGCATGGATTCGGTCTTTATAATATAAGGAAGACCGTTGATGCACTGGACGGAACGGTGAATATCTCACAGACATCGCCTGTATTCGTTCTTGATGTAATGTTCAGGATAAAAATGCCTGAAACGGCGTAAGATCAATATATTTTACAGAAAACAGCAGTATGAAAAAGTACTGCTGTTTTTTATTTTTTCGACTCAAATTACCATTCACAAAAAAAAACGGGGGCTTTACAAGAGATTTGTTGTTTTACCATGATTTATACGTTATACTATGACTGTACCAAGACGAAGGGAGGTAAACAGAATGTGGGAATTCGGCTGGGGCAAGGGTCACTAATTTAAAACAATAAATAAAAGAAATAATTTATGGAGCTTTTGAATATGAGGAAATTTACTAAGAACCTGCTGTTCCTGCAGAATAAGGAACAGGTAATAATCGGTAACAAATGCGAATGTACTTTCCTGAAAATGAGCAGTGAGTGCTACGATATACTCAACGGCTTTGTTAACAAAGGTATAGGAAAGCAGGAGTATGAAAACATTTTTGAAGATAAAGATGACAAGGAGTACTTCAGCGAGCTTCATGATAAGCTGGTGGAGAAAAAGATACTTGTTGATGAGAATGACAAGGAACTCCTTACAGATTTTGATATACAGTGGGAGGTAACAAATCAGTGCAATCTGCACTGCAAGCACTGCATAGCAGATGCAGTTACCACCAAGACGCTGATAGCTGACAGAGATGAGATCTATGCTATAGCTGATAAGATACTCAGCGTTAAGCCAAAACTGATAACTGTCACAGGCGGTGAGCCAATGGTATTGCCATTCTTCTTTGAACTCAGTGAATACCTGAAAAAGAATACCGACGGCGAAATGAACCTGATGACCAACGGCACTTACATCAACGAAGATAACGCAGTAAGGATAAAGGAACTTTATGATAAGGTGTTCATAAGCGTTGACGGTTCGGATGAAAAGTCCTGCAGCGAGATAAGAGGCGCCGGAGTTTTTGCAAAGGTAATGAATGCTATCAAATGTCTGAAGGCGGCTGGCGTTAAGGATATTTCGCTATCCTTCGTACTTACCGCACAGAACAGAGAGCATGAGAAACCTTTCCTGAAACTGTGCAGGGATCTGGAAGTCAGCCCCATGGTCAGGACCTTCTCTCCCGTAGGAAGAGGCAAGGATCATAAGGACTGGTATATTCAGGACGAATCGGTTGAGGACAACGATCCTGTTGATCCCGAGTTTGTCAAAAAGACCAGGGAGAACCAGCCTTACATCGAGTTTGGTGCCTGCGGCGGACGCTACGGTTCCTTTACGGTAAATGCAAAAGGAAATATGTTCCTGTGCGCACCCTATGAATGTTCCGAGAAACCTATCGGAAATATCCTTGATGTAGATGATATAAGAAAGTATTTCTACGAAGAGGAATTCAGAAAAACAGAAAGCTATCTGAACTTTGAGAAGAAAATGCCCGAAAACTTTAAAAGATGTAAGGAGTGCAGTGTAAAGTACTTCTGCTGGCATTGTCCTTTCCTGTTCGAGCAGTCGCTGAAAAACGAGAAGTCGTTTGATAACTACTGCAAGCTCAGGAAAAAAGAGATCGGCTTTTCACTTTGGGGTGAGATCTGATGCACGTTGTATTTTGGACTACGAATGACTGCAACCTGAACTGCAGCTACTGCTACAACAGGATAGGCAATAATATAAAGAAAGAATATATGACAAAAGAGGTCGCAGATGCAGCGATAGATATGCTGACAAAACTGGACTGCTGGGAAACAGCCGATGAGATAGCGGTACAGTTCCACGGCGGTGAACCGCTGATGAACTGCGATATAATAGAGTATATCATGGAGCGTTTTGAAGCTCTGGTGCCCGCATCAAAGCTGTACTACGGAATGACTACCAACGGTACGCTCTATGACGAAAGAAGAAAAAAGATAATCAATAAGATAAATGAGCTTTCGCTGAGCCTTGACGGCAAGGCGGAGATACATGACCTGAACAGAAAGTTTGTAAACGGCAAAGGTTCCTTTGAGCAGGTCATGGCAACAGCAAAGGATATCAGCAAGAAAAAAGATGTCCGGCTGAGAATGACTGTTACAAGAGATACTATCGGTGATCTTTGCGATACGGTCTGTTATTTCCTGGAGGAGGGCTTCAGACGGATAATACCCGTGCTGGATATGTATGACTCTCACTGGAAAGACGAGGACGAACCGATAATATTCGAGCAGTTCCGTAAGATCAAAGAATATATAGAAGAAAAAGAGTATGGAGATGCCGTTATATCGTATGTTACCGAGTCGGAATTTGTCCGCAAAGCTAAATGTACGGGCGGTGTGGAAAGTTTCCACTTCCTGCCTGACGGCAGTATCTATCCGTGTTCGCTGACTGTAGGTGACAGCTACTGGTATATGGGAAATGTGAGCACAGGGCTTGATAAAGCCAAGGTAGAGGAACTCCAGATGATAAATAACAAGGACACATCAAGCTGCAGCGGCTGTGAGATGTATCACTACTGTGCAAGCTCAAGATGTAAACTTATAAATAAAAAGATAACAGGCGATTATTATACTGCCAGCAGTATAGCCTGTCTATGCAGCAGACTTGAATACGAGTTTGCTTAAAAACTGATATTTATACGCCGAAGCAGTCGATTAGGAGGATTTAATTATGGAAATCAAGAAGATCGACAATAAGGTTAAGCTCAACGACCAGAATGTTAAGGCTGAAAGAGATGAGTATGCTTGTCACCACGACTGCATCGAGTACTACTATTCCGGAAGCATAGGCGCTAAGGGCTGTGTTAGAAGAAGCACTATAACTGCTAAGACGACCCGCGCTTGGTAATCTTAGATCTTTTGAATACAAAATCATAAGAAAATTATACACACTAATACATTTTACATTTAAATTAGGAGGATTTTACTATGGAAATCAAGAAGATCAATGACAAGGTTAAGCTGAACGAAGAGAACGTAAAGGCAGAGAGAGACGAGTACGCTTGCCACCACGACTGCATCGAGTACTACTATACCGGTAGCACAGGTGCAAGGGGCTGCCGCAGAGGAAGCACTGTAACCGCTAAGACAACACGTGCTTGGTAATAATAAGCAGTCTGATTTAATGATGCGATAATATCGTATTATAGCAGCAACAAAGTTACACTATAGTTTTACTACTCGAACACAGCAATAAAGAACTAACAACATAATCAAAATTCAAAAACCGAAAAACAACAATTTAAACAAGACTGCTTCGGTGTATTAAATATAAATATGGTAACAAACCAATATAAGATCCAATGAAAAGGAGATGTTTTTATGAAGGTACAGAAGATAACCGGGAAGGTCAAGCTCGGTGAGGAAAATGTTAAGGCTGAAGGCAACTATACTTGTTTACACGACTGTATAGATTATAAGTATACCGGCAGCACTGCAGCTAAAAACTGCGGAAGAAAGGCATCGGTCTCAGCTAAATACACCAGAGTATTGTAATACCTGAACGGTGAAACGGAGAAAAGTATCATGATGATCAAGAAGATCAAAGACAAGATAAAGCTCAGGGAAACGGTCAAGGCTGAAAGAATGGATCTTCAGGCTGACTTTATGCAGGACTGTGCTGAACAGACTTATGCGGGTTATACCGCCAGGACAGGTTGCAGAAGAAGAATGAATTACAGCGCAAAACTGTATTCAAGACTGTAGACCTGAAGAAAGTATCATATATCTTAACAGGAGGAAAATCGTATGAACATAAAGAAGCTTCTGAACAAAGTGTTCGTAAAAGAGAATGTCAAGGCAGAAGGCATCTTTTCGGATTTCAACTATGATTATGTCGGTTTTGATCCTTGCAATAAGACAAACAAGATCAATCATAGGAAAACGATCACAGGGAAAAATACCAAGAAAATTTGATTTGAGATTAAATAAGGATCCGGTGTATCAATATGAGAAAAGTTAAAGTTGCGATCATTGACAGCGGGATCAACTACAACATAGTTAATGACGATGTCAGAAACTGCATAAAAACCGGATATTTAGTTCATGATGACGAAGACAATACTGTTCAGGAAGTGTCACCTTCCAAACTGTCTGATTTCAACGGGCATGGTACGGTATGCGCTTCCATAGTAAACAGGATAGCACCGGAAGCGGAAATAATTCCTGTTTGTATACTGGGTAAGAACGGCAGATGCACTCCGGGCAAACTGGTAGCTGCACTGGAACTGGTCAAACGGCTCGATGTCCAGATCATCAATATGAGTCTCAGCTCAAATGATCTATTTATACGGCATAAACTGAAAAAACTGACAAAGGAGCTTGAAGCACAGGGAAAGATCTGTGTAGCTTCAAAATCCAATGACAGGCATATAAGTTTTCCGGCAGATTTTAAAAACGTTATAGGTGTTGTAGGCAGGATCGACGTTTTTAACGATGGTTTTGAATACGACAGTCAGAAGAAGATACAGGTAACAGCAAGCGGAGCTACGGAACTTATGGAATTCCATATGCCGGGTGCAAACTTCTTCAGAGGCAACAGCAGAGCAGCTGCGATATTCTCGGGTGTTCTTGCAGATGCTTACGCAAAAGGAAAGTTCAGCACTAAGGCAGAGGCGGAAGAATACATGAGATCTGAGTCCTGGGCGAACGAAAAGTTTTACAGGTCTCCCGAAGATGATGTGAGCGATGATAAGATCGTTGACAGGATACTCGGTTTAGTCAGAAAAATGATATCCGAAGAAAAAATACGTGTAAAGCTTGCAGCCGATCTTGAACTGGAGTATACCAATTCTACCATCTATGATTATTACAAGATAATCTATATGCTCGAAAATGAATTTTCGTGCAGAATATTCGGCAAAGTCCCTGTTTACAGGGTATATTTTCAGAAAGTAAATTATCTCGGCAAACTGGTAAAGGAAGCACTCAATGAATAATGAAATAAGGAAACTGCTCAGGATATGGAAACTTGACAGAATGAAGAAAGGTGTTTTCTTTACCCTGATGCTGATATCGGTGTTCTTATCGATAGCCGTACCAATGGTATTCGTTGACTTCGTAGATGTTGTCACGAAAGCGGCATCGATAAGCTCACTGATAAGATTGATAACAATATATTTTATACTTAACATTACACAGATGTTTGTTGAATTCGCGTTTGATTACTATTCATCTGTAAAGGAATTCGAGTTCGCACAGCATCTGAAACTGACAGCGCTGGACAGACTTTTCATGAAGGACGGAAAGTTCTTTGCAAATGAAAAGACAGGCGACCTGATGACGGTAGTAAATGATGATGCTGCAAAGCTGGCATCATTCATATACAAAGCGTACAAGGTTATCGTTTCACTGGTTCAGGCGATCGGCATAATGGGAGTCATGTTCTATTATGATGTGAAACTCACACTGCTGCTGATCGTGATGATACCCATAACTCTTGCAGCACAGCAGAAGTTCGGAAATAAACTCAGGTATCTGGCGCTTGAAAACAGAAGAGATTACGGAGAGCAGAATGCTCTTACAGAGGAGTTCATATCCAATGCACCTGCGATGATAACATACGGTTTCCGCAGGAGCTTTCTGAACAAGTATGAACTTGCAGCAGATGTGCTGAAAAGGAGCTTTAAAAAGCTCACACTTACAAATGGTTTTTCAAATCAGGCGATAGATATGATATCTACCATCAGCCTGATAGCGATAACTGCATTCGGTGGTTATCAGGTCTTTCAGAAGCAGATCTCGATGGGTGTTATGATAATATTCCTGCAGTATTGCACAAGGTTTATCGCACCGTTTGAGAACCTTGTATTCATGAAAGTAAGCTTCAATATGGTCGTTCCTTCGCTTAACAATGTTGATGATGTTCTGGGCGGAGAAACGGGCGAAGATGCTTCTGAAGGCAAGCAGATAGATGAGATCGATAACATTAAGATCGAAAATCTGACATTCGGGTACACTCGCGGAAAAAATATTCTTAACGGGCTGGATCTGGATTTTGAGAAGAACAAAAAATATTTGATTTGCGGAAAAAGCGGTGCAGGCAAGACTACGATATTCAATCTGATACTCGGATTGTGGCGGGCATCATCGGGTAATATCTATATAAACGATGATGAGATAGGCAGTATAGACCTGGAGTCTTTCAGGGACAGGATATCACTGGTATCGCAGAAAACATTCTTCCTGCATGATACGATATATAATAATCTGACCAACGGAAGGGATATCCCCGAAGAAAAGGTATGGGAAGCACTTAGGCGAGTTGAGCTTGACGATTTTGTCAGGGGCATGGAAAACGGATTATATACCATGCTTGGTGATGATGGTATGACTATGTCGGGCGGACAGCGTCAGAGACTGGCTATAGCCCGTTCAATGCTGAAAAAATCGGATGTGGTCATATTCGATGAACCAACTTCGGCACTGGACAAAAATACCGAGAAGATAATTGCACGTTCAATAATGGGTATAAAGGATAAAATAATAATAATCGTATCCCACAGCAATTGTTTTTCGGATCAGGTAGATCAGATATACAAGATCGGATAAAAATACGATTTATGTGCGTAAATACGCGGTTATTTGATTGACTTTATCAATAATATGTGCTATGATAAGAGATGTCTGTAATGACAAGATCAAAAATATATGATAAGGAACGGTGATTGTAATGGTAATTCAAACTCACGATCTTTGTAAGTATTACGGTGACGAAAGCAACCTGGTAAAGGCTCTGGATAAGGTGAACCTGAGTGTTGATAAGGGTGAACTGATAGGCATAATCGGCAAGTCGGGAAGCGGTAAGTCAACGCTGCTGAATATGCTTGGTGCTCTTGACCACCCAACAGGAGGAAGCATCGTTATCGGAGGAGAGGATATTTCCAAAATGAACGATGAGCAGCTGACAAAGATGCGCCGTTCAAAGATCGGTTTCATTTTTCAGAACTACAATCTGATACCCGTACTTAATGTATATGAGAACATAGTTCTTCCTATACAGCTTGACGGAAAGAAGCCAAACAATAAGTATATCGATACTATACTCGACGCGCTGGAGATCTCACACAAGAAAAATTCTCTGCCATCTTCCATGTCAGGCGGACAGCAGCAGAGAGTTGCCATAGCAAGAGCTCTGGCAAACAAGCCCGAGATAGTTCTGGCTGATGAGCCTACGGGAAATCTTGATGAAGCAATGGGTGCAGAGGTCGTTGATATGCTCAAATTCATGAATAAGGAGTTTGACCAGACCATAATAGTTGTAACTCACGATCAGGAAGTTGCATCTCAGATGAAAAGAGTAATTAGAGTTGTTGACGGGAGAGTGCAGTAAATGATTAGAAAACTAGCATTCAGATCACTTCTTGCGGAGAAATTCAGATGTGTCTGTACGATAATCGCAATGATACTGACCGCACTTCTGTTCTCCACATTGTTTACCACGGCAGCGGGTCTGAACAATGCCAATGAATACTACGAATTCAAAAAGCTGGGAACCACTGCCCATGTTATAGTAAAGGACTGGGACAAGGGCTATGGCAAAGAATTTGAAGCTATCAGGGATCACGGACTTGTAAAAAAAGCAGGTTACCGCAGATTTTTGGGATATGCAGTAAACAGC
Organism: Ruminococcus albus AD2013; assembly: GCF_000526775.1. Classification (NCBI taxonomy): domain Bacteria; kingdom Bacillati; phylum Bacillota; class Clostridia; order Eubacteriales; family Oscillospiraceae; genus Hominimerdicola; species Hominimerdicola alba. The sequence continues at coordinate 2,687,565 of NZ_JAGS01000001.1, read as the reverse complement.
GGAATCAAATACAATGTTGAAGTCAGCTACATGGGCGCAGATGAGGCAGAGCTTGATTACTACACACCCACAAGCGGAAAACTCCCCGTTGAAGCAAACGAGATAGCTGTCGATACGACTACTCTTGCTGCACTTGGCGTGGAGAAGAAGGTAGGCACACCCGTCAGCATCGACCTTGATGTAAGCGGCAAGACCGTTACCGAGGAATTCGTGCTTTCGGGCTGGTTCGAGATAAACAAGGCTTATCCCGTAAAGATAGGTCAGATAATAACCTCCGAAAAATACAGCGATATCTGGGACAGCAAATTTGAGACCGACACCGTGAACGGAACGAGCGATGTATCAATTCTGCTGAGTGATGGCTATGATATCGAAGGTGAAACAGAGCAGATTTTCAATGATGTTGGTCTTGCATATTCTCAGGATATCATATCTGTGAATCCCGGTTATAATGTCAGCAGTGAGGGACTTTCCTCGGAAACTCTTATAATGCTGATAAGCGGCGTGCTTGTTATCGTACTGATAGGATATCTTATCATCAATAACATATTCTATATATCGGCAAGAAAAGATGCAAAGCAGTTCGGCAGGCTGAAGACTATCGGTATGTCAAACAAACACCTGGCAGCTTTTGTAAGATACCAGGCGTTCATAATGCTGAGCATTGCAGTGCCTCTCGGTATAGCAGGCGGTTACTTCATGGGAAGACTTATCCTGCCGGCTATCCTGAGACAGACTGCTTATGATTCTGTTGCAGATGATACAGTAATATCAGCAGGAGTCATCGTACTGATACTTGCAGGTGCAGCGCTGTTTGTCGTTATAACCACACTCATAAGCGTAAACGGTCCCATAAGAATGATCAAGAAGCTCTCGCCTATTGAATCCACCAGGATCGAGCTCAAGGGCTACAAGAAGACCAGAAAGTCCAATGACGGCAGCAGAGCAGATAAGTTTGCAAAGTACAATATAATGCGCAACAAGAAGAGTTTTGCTATGCTGCTGGTAAGCATATCTCTTCCCATGCTGCTGGTAATAGTATCCTACGATGCATTCAGCAGTTTTGATATGGATAAGTATCTGTCATCGATGCTGGTCACCGATTATACCTTTGCAACATCGGATTACTACAAGAATGATTATATCGACCGTGAGAATAACGTCAAGGCTCTTGACAGGGAGATCGTAGATCAGATCGAAAACAGTGGTTTTGTTGAGGATGGTTCTCTGATATACGGCGATATCGCCAACGATTATGCAAGCGTTAAGGAGATAAGTCTTCCCGAAGGTGAGGAATACGCACTTGATCTTTACGGTACAGAGGAATTCACCCTGAATGATTCGCTTATCATTGAAGATAATATTGATATGGAAGCCTTCAATAACGGCACAGGTATCGTTGAAGGATGCTGGCTGACATCAGACGGTGAGATATATCCCGGAACAAGTCGTTTTGAGACAGGCGATACCGTGAACATCACAGGCAGTGACGGCAAGGAACGCAGCTATACTGTACTTGGTCACATGAATGTGGCGCTCGGTGCGATGAAGACCGGCATAACCAAGGGTTCATTCGCTTGTGAGCTTTATATGAATACCAAACAGTATGAAGAAATAACAGGCAACCAGAAGATAATGTCTTACTCATTCAATGTAAAGAAAGGCATGGAAGAAGACGCTGAGAGCTTCATCAAGGGAATAGTAAAGGCTGACAACACACTGAATTATCAGTCGAAGTATTCTCTGGCAGAAGATTTTGCCTCAATGAAGCTTCTCGTTAAGCTGATAAGCTTGCTGCTGTGCGGCGTACTGACATTCATTGCGATCATGAATCTTATCAATGTGTTCGTATCCAGCATAATGGTAAGACAAAAGGAGATCGCTACCCTGAAGAGTATCGGTATGACAAGAGGTCAGCTGAGAACTATGCTGATGTGGGAGATATTCTATTACAACGGCATAGCATTTGCAATAGCCGTCGTACTTTCGCTGATATTCTCGCCTACAGTTTTCAAGAGCATTTTCAATGAATTCCCGTTCCTGACATTCCATGTGAACTGGTTCTCATATCCTTCGATAATACTCGTTATAATGTTCGTAGGTATCATGACGGTTCTCTTTGTTGAGAACAGGATATCAAAAATGAATATCCCCGAAGAGTTAAAGACTGTATAGCAGATCCGATACCTCATATACAATAAACCTCCGAAGCGGTGAAATAAAAGATACCGCTTCGGAGGTCTTATTTTTTTCTGACTATCCCTTTCACTTATCACCTGAAATGTGTTGGTTCAGGTGTGATTTTTGGCAGGCGCTTTCTTCCTGCGCCGCAGAAAGGCTGTTTAGTGTGGTGCGTCAGTAGGATAACTTAGGTTCGAGGGGCTCAAGTCCTTTTGTATCGACCAGCTTAAAAGATAAGCCCGGGTTGAGAACGAACACAGCGTAATCATCAATAATTTCCGGACGAATTATACCGTACCGTGCAGTAGATTCTGCCCACGCAAGCCCCACATCTTCGATGTCATGGTCTTTCAGCTTTTCAATAGGATAATAAATGCAAATGGTACCCCACCATTCGTTCAAATTAATGATATATGCGTCGCTGATGGGCGAACTGAGATACTCGCTTAGCTTATTATAACCATAATAGAGATCGAGATTATCAGACTCAATAATATCTACCACATCGCAGGCATAAGCATCAGACTCTGAATATCCGTCGGGAAATCCTCTGAACAACATATCGTCCTTAGTCTTTACTCCGAAATCACGATGAACATTCTTTCCATCGTGTACCGAGCGAAAGTCGGTGATGTAGGGAGCATACTTCATCATTCCCATATCACTGCCGTTAAGCGACACCTTTACTTCCTTTGCCGCTTCAAGATGTTCCATCGTATCAAACGAATAAAAGTCGGCATCTGCATCTATCTGCGCAAACATATCGAACAGTTCGCAGTCATCAAAAACAGTATCAACAACTAAAGCCTTCACAGATAAATTGCAGTCTTTCAGTACGCCTTTCAGGTCACTGCCGTCAAAGTGTTCGTCTTTAGTCAGATATACACCGCCGCGGTCAATATAGCCCCACATATCATTATTATTATCCAGTTCGCTGTACACAGATATGTTGGAATAAAAATGTTTGCTGTGACAGTTTTCAGATATTTGCTGTCTCAGAAGTTCCTCTACCTCGTCGGTATAATAGTTGTCATATCCATCGGAAGACCTTTCTTTCCATTTTACAATAACATTAAATTTGTGACCGTCACTTTCGAGAGTAACGGTGTTGTAAAGTTTAGTTATCCAGTATTCGGCGTTAAATTCATTTTTATATTCATCATTTGACAAAGATACAACTTTTGCATCTATTGCATACTTATCCCTGACATATTCAAGAGCATTCTCTTCTGCTATCTCATTCTGCGACTGCCACTGCTTGTTGAACTTATATTGCTTGTATGCTTTGTACCCGCCGTACACTGATACACCGATAGTAGCAAGTATGCCGACAACAAGCAGTTTCTTCCATGAATTGTCTGACAAATTTTGATTTTTGTTGTCATATTCTGTAATATCCTTCATATCCAAATATACCTTCTTGTTTCTAAAAATTGTAAATATATAACTTGATCATTATACAGTATGGTTACATAAATGTCAATATGGTTATCTTTTTTCAAAACAGCCGACACAAAAATGCCATGTGCGAATATATCGCACAGAGCATATGCATTATTCCGCGGTCAGATACCGTGGAACTGTATCTTCTTGTATTTTTCCAGCTTTTCAGCAACGGTTGCACGCTTCTGCGGATCCATGAAGAAACCGCCCTGGGTATCTGCAATCTCGTCGCAGTGAACGCCGCGTCCTTCCTCGGAGGTACGGTCACGTTCCAGACCGTTTGCTGCGATAACGAACTTCCACTTGCCGTCATCGGTCTTGACCAGATCACCGCCTGCACCGCATACTGCGCATTCGATAGGATACTGGAGACCTCTCCACTGGGGTTCACCCAGACACAGACAGTTGCTGTGGCAGTTGGGGCACCAGCCTGCATCAGGCTCGCCCAGCCACTCGCGTTCTGCAGCGGGGGTGTTCAGTGACTTCATGATGTTGGCACCGATCTCTCTTGCGCGGGCAAGCTTTTCCTCGTGCAGAAGAACCTGAGCGGGAGCGGGCACCATTGTTGCCATGTACATATCAACGATCTTGAAGCTGTTGGAGAATGTAGATGCCTGCATACACTCCAGAGCCATAGACTGCCATGAACGTGTTGAACCGCCGACTGCGATTAGTGCGCCGATGCGGTCACGGGGCTTGATAGCGCCTATCTTGGTCAGGAATGCAGTCTCATAAGCGAGATTGCGGTGCATGAATTTCAGGAACAGTGAAGACGGCATCAGTGCATATGTAGGTGCCGAGAAGATAACAGCATCCTGATCCAGCAGGACTTCCATGATCTTCTTCTTGTCGTCCTTGTTATCGAGGGAGCAGCCTGTATGCTTGCCCATCGACATACCCATCGTGCAGGAAGTGCAGCCTGTGCAGTCCAGCAGCTCGTAGTCCTTGAGATTGATCATGGAAACTTCTGCACCCTGCTCCTGACAGACAAGCAGTGCTTCCTTGAGCAGGATCTCGCAGTTACTGTCCTTGCGTCCTGCGGTTACGCCCATTACTTTAAAAGCCATAGTTTACTCCTTTATTAATAGTTTTCCGGTTATGCAGATCGTTCTGTCTGCAGTAGTTATAGTATACAGCAGGCCACGGCAAATGTCAAGAGGTCACAGCAGGGGAGCCGAACCTGCGTTTTCAATGATATAGCAAAACTCCGAGTCCTTGTGATATAGAGGACTCGGAGCTGATGTATCGCAATTGGTATTTGATTTTAGCTTGTGTATTACCTTACAGTAACTGTTACAGCATTCTTGATAGATGCTGTCGATGTCCATTCACCGTTTACCTTAGCTGCGATAGCAACTCTGTAAGTCATGTTTGGAGTCAGGTTCTTAGGTGTTACATAGCTTCTTGAAGAAGCGGGGATAGAGGATGTCTGAACTCTCCACTTGCCTGCCAGATAAACTGCTATGCCGTAGTTGGTAGCACCCTGTACAGGAGACCAGATGAACTGTATCTGGTGATACTTCTGGTTGTAATTTACAGCGGTGATAGCGGGATATACCTCAGGATCGTTATTACCGTAGTTATTGTTATTATTGTTGCTGCCGAAAGAATAGTTCTTCTTGAATTCAGAAGCACTGTTTACTATCCTTGAAGCGCCATCGCTGGTGCATCCGTTCAGATTAACAAGTGCTGCACAAGCCAGAGCGAAGCAGCCGTTGTAGTCAAGCGCACCCTCTGTCCAGCGGTAGCTGTCGGTTACTTCGTTGAATGTACCTGAAGAATCAGGTCCGCCGATCAGATAGCCGTAGTTTACATACTTGGCATCAGGATTGGAGGAAGCATCTCCGTTACCGGGGTTTGCAGCTCTGTGGTGTACCTTGGAAGACCAGGAGTTGCCGAAACCTGTCAGGAAGCTCTTGTTCTGGGGATTGCTGCCGAGGATATAGTTCATCTGATACTTTGCGCCCTTTGCAAGATCGGAGTTCTTATCACCGTTGATGGACGCAAGTGCTTCCATCTGAACAGCACAGTTGTAACGTGTGCAGCCCCACTCCTGCTTGCAGGAATTATAAGTACCCTCTCTCAGGCCGCCCATGTTATTTACTTCAAACTGAAGTTCCTTAGCGTATGCTTCATCGCCTGTCTTTTTGTACATCAGCGCAGCATAACCTGACCAGACCTTGTCCCAGCTGTACAGATAGTAATCGTAATACTGATTATTGTAGCAGCCGTTGCCTGTGGGCTTGAAAGAAGGCATTGAGCCCTCGCCCAGTACATACAGCCAGCCTTCGGTCATAGCCTGCTCGTCCTGATACTGTGAATTGGTGGCATACATGGAACCCATACCTTCCATATAGTTGCCTGAATGCTGTGTGCCGAACTTATAAAGCGCCTTGGCATACTTTGTACACTTAGCAGCGTAAGTAGCATCGGAATCCTTGAATGCAACAGCAGTACCTGCAAGGGCGCTTGCCATTTCAAGTACAACAGCAGAGTTGTTGCTGGAAGGTGTCAGCCAGTAAGTAGGACGGTCGCCGTTCTGCTTTTCGGGAGAACCCCAGTAGCTGTGGTCGCCTTCGTTGGATACCATGTAGCATACAGCGCCTACGTCGCCGCTGTTATCCAGGAATGTTGTCTTCATCATGTAGTCTGCACCATTCTTCAGAATGTACAGCAGATGGTCGCGGCAGCCTGCCTTCTGATAAGCACCCGGATTGAGATAATCGGAAAGTGCCAGGCTGTTCATGCCGAAACCGATGGTCAGATTGAACTTGATATGGTCGCCTGCATCGTGATAACCGCCTGAAACATCGACCTTGCCGTCTCCGTCAGGGTCAACAACGCTGCGTGCATTGCCGAGATTTACAGCGTTTGAAAGGTTTGCCTGTGCATCGCTTACGTGGCAGTTTCCTCTCCATGCCAGCGGGTTATCGTCTACCCCTGTACCACACTGGTTAGAATCATAGAAATACAGTGATAATGCCAGAGCTTCCGCATAATTTGCGTCCTCGCCATATGCAGATGCTGTCACCGTCGCAGACGGTATCGCTGACGTCATCATTGTGCCTGCTGATAGCAGTGCAGTTGTGAATGCTGTGATCTTTGAGATCTTCTTCCTTTGATTTTTCATCTCTAAACACTCCTCTTCCATAGTTTTAAACATATACGGATAATAGGACCGATCCTGCCACCCATGCAAGATCATTATCCAATATGAAAATATTGTAACATATTATTTCGTTTTTGTCTACATATTTCCGTGGATTTGTTTGTAAACTTTTTGCACATCCACCAATCGGAACGACATTTATCTCATTCACTATAATAAGAAGTTCTTTTAAAGCCGCTCGGGACGGAGCAAATTACTCCTTGCGCAAGATGTATAATTAGGTTAAAAATCAGAACTTTTCCTATGTGCATATATACAAAGTACAAAAATATCAAGTCTTTTTTTGAACTTTAAGCGTCTATTAACTCGAAAGCGAAAAGCAATGCGTCTGTGAATTTCGGCACACAGTTGAAGCCACTGACAGGGATACGGGAAAGTATCTGATACTCTGTGCCTGAGATCATAAAAATGCCGAAAATGATTTATATCAGGAAAATCCATCATCTGTTCTATCTTTTTTGAATGTTCACGGCAAACCTGTTATCATTTTAAACGGAGGTATATCTATGAATAAAAAACTTTTCATTATCGCAATAACAGCCACAGTATTATTGACTGCCTGCGGAAGTACTGATAAAAAAGACTCTAAGAAAACCGCAGAAAACAGCTCTCAGGCAGAAATCACGAGTACGGTTTCGGAAGATATTTCCGACAGCAGCGAAAAGTCTGAGGAAAGCTCAGCCGTGCAGACAGAGTCTTCCGAAAAAATGGAAAGTTCATCGGCAGAAAAGAAAAAAGAGAAAACCGTATCGGACAGTTCAAAGGCATCAAAAGAAAAGAACGATACAAACAACACAATAATTATTAACGATCAGAACTACACAAACAACACAACGGATCAGAACGGCACGAGCACGAACACCAATGACAATACATCTGATCACGATGGCGGTCAGCAGCAGGATCATACTGATACAAAAAAGATGTTTGAGGATTCCCTTAATAATGTTTCTGTTGAAGTCGGTGATGAAAGCATAGTTGAAACAGGTACTGTGAACGGCAGGTATTACAGATTTACCATCGATCTGTCAAAATGGGACGAATTCACCACCACCGATGATATGTTGCAGCTTTCCAGGCTGTTCTGGCAGAGTTATCCCAGAATGTACGAAAGATATGCTGATATTACTGACCCGCCCACAGATGTGATACTTGCAATTGAGGACGAGGGCTATGAAGTTGCTGAAGCAGGGGGTAACTTTGTTCATCTGCACGACCAATGGCTGTACAGCAACCCGGATGATTACGATTGTATCGTCCATGAACTGGCACACGTAATACAGGCAGGCTGGGAAAATCCTTTTCTTGAATACAGTTCTTATATTGAATTGTTCGCCGATGTTTGCCGAATGGAGTATGCAATGGATAACGGTTATTACAACGACAATAGCTGGTTGCTTCAGACCGTTGATGGGCAGGATACAAGAAAGACATCCGTCAGATTTCTGGTATGGCTGGACTATATGTATTCAAATGGAGATATAGATATCATGCGCAGATTCTGTGAGGTGTGCTATAATAAAAAATACAGCTCTGCAGAATGGGATGATGCATGGCAGGAGATATTCAAGGGTACCGAACTTGAGGGCAAGACCGCTGATGAAGCATGGGAGCTTTACACAGATTCCGACTTTGCATATCTGTCCTCATATTCCGAAAAAGGAGAGACTTCTGTACTTCTGCAGGATTATGATATCAGAGGAAAGTTCTGATATCTTGAAGCAGTTTGTTTAACAGAAAAATCTTCTCAAAAAAATCTCACCCACGGCAGATCTTACAGGGTAGAGATCGCTCTAACGGCAAAATATTTTAAAGACCAAAACGGATAGCCGTCTGCAATGGACGGTCTATCCGTTTTGGTTGAGTAATAAAAATATACATTAATAATGTTTTCTCTTATTGACAATTGACGAATGATTAAACTTATATGTCAAAAATATTGACAATGTCTTTAAGGCGTGTTATAATCATTCTGTATTTTATAGATATACTATAATATCCAATTTAATTGAACGGGAGGCATATTTATGAAGATGAAAAAAGTTTTGGCAGTACTGATGTCACTTTGTATGACAGCAGGCGTTGTCAGCTATGGTGCGCCTGTTATCACACAGACTATCACAGCACAGGCAGAAGCTGCTGCCGAGGCAGAGTGTTATTCATTTGATGAGGAAACAGGTGTTCTGACACTGAGTGGAACGGTAGATCGTGGTGCATTAATTGAAATTCTCAAAACAAGCAGGGATAAAGTCATATCCATTGTCGCTGAAAAGGGAACAGTTTTTCCTGAAAATAGCAGTGAGCTGTTTTGGGGCTTTAGTTGTTGTACTTCCATCGATCTTTCAAATGCAGATACGAGCAATGTAACAGATATGAGCAGTATGTTTGAACGCTGTTATAAAGTAAAAACCATCGATTTAAGCGGATTTGATACAAGCAATGTAACAGATATGAGCAGTATGTTCTATGAATGTCTTGAATTGACATCACTTGATCTGAGTGGGTTTGATACAAGCAAGGTCACAAGTTTCGATAGTATGTTTGATGCCTGCCATAAATTGTCAAAACTTGATATAAGCGGATTTGATACAAGCAATGTAACAGATATGAGCAGTATGTTCTCTGGATGTCTTGAATTGACATCATTTGATCTGAGTGGGTTTGATACAAGCAAGGTCACAAATTTCAAATGGATGTTTAACAATTGTCGAAAAATGTCAACATTTGATATTAGCGGATTTGATACAGGTAAAGTTACTGATATGAGTGGTATGTTCGAAAACTGCTTCGCTCTGACAGAACTTGATCTGAGCAACTTTGATACAAGTAATGTCATTAATATGTCTTCTATGTTCTCTGATTGTTCCGACCTGACAGAACTTGATCTGAGCAGTTTTGATACAAGCCGGGCATCTGATGAGAGTGATCCCAAGGCAAGTATAATCGATATGTTTGAAGATTGCAGTACGCTGCAATTCCTCACACTCGGTGAGAAGTTTACTGAAATAACAGAAGAAATGAGACTCATCAACAGCTACACAGGCTGGGCAAACGCCGATGACCCCGCAAATCTCGTCAGCGATGACGGCGAATATGCTGTTATTGAAAACAACGGCAAGAACATCTATGTCCGTCGTTTAACCTATTTGCATTATCTCAAATATCCCATCAACATTAAATTAGAATACAGCGAAGAATACAACCAGGTAAGATTCACCTGGGATAAAGTCAAGCGTGCTGACAAGTACGGCATCGCTGTATACCTTGCAGGCAAGTGGAAAGTTCAGACACAGAATATAACTGACACTACCTATACTACTCCCAAAAATCTCACACCCGGCATAACTTACAAAGTGGCTATCGCAGCAAGGGTAAACGGCAAGTGGGATACAGAAAACGCTATCAAAAATTATGTAATCTGTAAAATAGGCGGCAATAATTCCTATATCAAGCCTTCCAGAGAGGTTCCATTTGGTGCGGATCTATATGTTATTGCCGATGAAATCAATATGTATCGCGGACCCGGTAAAAGATACGGTAAAGTTACAACGATCCCCAAAAATTCTTACCTTCAGGAACTCGGCGTTATTGGAAATAACAATAACTGGGTATTTACATTGTATAGGGGACAGTACGGCTGGGTACAGGTCGAGAATGAATATGGCGATAAACAGATCGAAATTCCACGTTATTTATATCCTGTAGTTGCTAAGCCTGTTATCTACCTTTATCCCGAAAAGGAGACAGACGTTCATGTTGAGGTAGAACTGACGGAAGCTGATCTTGCCACTACCTATCCTAAGTACAACAACGGCTGGGATGTGGTCGCAAAGCCTGACGGATCACTTGTGAACAAGGTTGACGGAAGTCATCACAGATACCTGTTCTGGGACGCTGTAAACTGCCGTACAGAATTTGATTTTTCCAAGGGATTCTGCGTAGCAGGCAGTGATACCGAGAGTTTCCTCAAAGAAAAGCTCAGCTATATGGGACTGACCGAAGATGAGATGAATGAGTTTATCGTATACTGGCTGCCCTTAATGGAGCATAACAAGTATAATCTCATTTCTTTCCAGAGTGAAAAATATACAGATTCCGCTAAGCTGAACATCACACCCGCACCTGACAGTATGCTGCGCGTATTCATGACTTATGTACCTCTTGAAGAGGCAGTGGATATCGAACCGCAGGAGCTTTCCACATTTGAAAGAAACGGTTTCACAGTCGTTGAATGGGGCGGTTCCGAAATAAAATATAAGCGATAATATGATACATTTTTAAGGGGCTGTTCGCAGCCCCTGTTTTTTTATTCCGTTACTTCGTGAGCGATATATACGGATGTTGAGCCCTTGCAGGGTATTAATTTTAGGTGTGCGGGATATTCTGCGCTTACGAGATATCCGAAATAATCTTAATGAAGATATTGACAACAACATAAAAAATGATAAGATATAAACCGTTTTGATTATACTAATGTCACCGCTCTCAAAAATTGTCATCCAAAAGTGAACGTATCTTGTTATGGACAGACACTTTATTATGTCAAGTGCAGTCACCGGTTTTTGTCAAGGAGAAAGCATCGTAATGACACTTTCTAACGGCGCTATTTAATATATAAAGGACATTTCTCTTTCAAGCCTTCTTTTTATCACAAACAACTCATACTTTGTGAATGATGTACGATTTTAAACTTATCAATATTAGCGCAAATAATATTAAATTTATGACAGGAAAATTGCATTAATGTCAGACAGATTCTTGTTTGTGAACATACATTTTCTATGCTATCGATCCTGTGAAACTGCGCAGTTCTGGGGTTTTATGTGTTAAATGCTTATCTTAAAATGATTAAAAGATTTGTGGTGATTATAATTCAAAAAGTAAATAGTTGATGTCTAAAAGGTAAAAAATCGCAATTTGTGGTATCGTCAAAATGATAATAAGCAAAATTTGATTAGAACCAATTACTAAAAAATTATAAAATATAATCAAATAATACAGCAGTTAACATTGAGCCGAAAGGGTCAATGTGCTGTATCATTTAAGTATCTGTTTATAGTTGTAATCTTTTTAGAACGAGAGGAGAATAGCTTATGAAGAATGTTTTAAAACGTGTTTTAGGCGCTCTTGTTGCCGGTATGGTGATAGTATCGCCTCTGTCTGCAGTTGCACCTGCTATCACAGCTTATGCCGATAAGACACTTACGGCCAGCCCTTCACACACACAGGAAATTGGCTGGTATAACGACTACCACCACGAGATCTGGCAGACAGATACCCCTAATTCTTCTACAATGACACTGCACGATAATGACGGTGGTTTCGGCGCACAGTGGAAATGCGGACCTAACGGCTCAAGAGGTAGCTTCATTGCTCATCGTGGTATTTACTGGGGTCTGAATAATCCCAATACTTACAAAGACTATCGTGCTTTATACTGTGACTACGATTGCATCTGGTATTCAGGTTCATCCGGTAACGCCATGATCGGTATCTACGGCTGGGCGCAGAATCCTCTGGTAGAGTACTACATCATTGAAGACTGTAAGAACTGGTCTCCTGCACAGGATCCTTATGCAGAGTATAAGGGTTCCGTAAATATCGACGGCGGTGAATACAAGGTTTACACAAGTTCAAGAAATACCTATACCATCGAAGGCAATAAGAGTTTCACACAGTATATCAGCATCCGTCAGAACACAAGAACCAAGGGCACCGTCAACGTTTTAGATCACTTCAAGGCTTGGGAGAACCTGGGTATGAAGATGGGTAACCTGTACGAATGTGTTTTCAACATTGAAGGCTGGGAGTCCGATGGTCGGGCTGAACTTACTATGAACATGCGTGTAATCGGCGGCTACCATCACCCTGAAGATAATTCCGTTCAGAACGTAAATATGGAATACAACAGCCAGTACAAGCAGATGAGATTTACTTGGGACGCTGTAAATGGTGCTGACAGTTACGGCGTAGCTGTTTATCTGGCAGGCAAGTGGAGAGTTCAGGAGGAGAATATCACCGATACAGAATATACTACTCCCAAGAACCTCACCCTTGGCAAGACCTACAAAGTAGCTATCGCTGCAAGAGTTAACGGCAAATTGGACACCGCAAATGCTATCAAAAACGCTGTGACTTTTACTGTAAAGTGATAGTTCCATCAGCAAAATAATTTTATAAACCAGAACGGATAGCCGTCCTTATCGGATGCTATCCGTTTTTGTTGTGTAATGAATTGTGCGGCTTTATTTATGACGCGGGGGGTTATACGCTTACCATACTTGTCTAAGACACAAGGTTTGGGGAGTCCGAATCTCCCCACGGACATTTTGGCGGATCCGACTAAACTGAAAAACCGTGCAGATGTTTTGTCTGTACGGTTTTTATTATATGCTGTATATACCATTCACTCCGATTTTTACACTGATGACTCTCAAAAAGCAGACTTTCTTGACCGTAAGTGCTATACTTCAAGTACAGTCAAACAACGAGATGCGATAAACAAAATAAAGAATTCTGTCAACGGCATTTCGGAATAAATTAAGGTAATTTAAAACTGAAAGGAAGAAACTAAAATGAAAAACACAACAATCACAAGCGCAAAGAAAAAGGTAATCACCACCCTGACAGCAGCAAGCTGCATTCTCTCGTTATCCGCTCCTGCAATAGGCAGCACCACGATAGGAACTGCTATATTCGGTAATTCGATCGTAGCAAGTGCAGCAACATACAGCACAAACTATCAGAGTCATTCAGAGCCAAGCCGTACTCTCTCAAATGGCAGCAGGGGCGATGATGTAAAGTGGCTTCAGTGTGCGATCAATAACCTTATTGTTAATGGCGATAGAAACGGTTCTCGTCTTTCTACTTCTAAATTAGATGTTGATGGTGCTTTTGGTAATGCAACAAAGACAGCAGTTTTAGCATTCCAGAGAAAGTATGGTTTAGCAGTAGATGGTTATTTTGGCCCTGCTTCTCGTTCAAAGATGAAGTCAGTACTTCGTTCTGCAACAGTAAAGCCTGTAAACGGACAGCTTTCTGCGCATTTCCACTCAAGTGAGTTTGCCTGCAAGCGCTGCGGTGCGACCCACACTATCAGCCAGGATCTCATTAACAAGCTGGAATCCCTCTATTCCAGACTGAACTGCTCAAAGATCATCGTAACCTCCGGTTATCGTGATCCTGATTGTTCCGTTGCAGTAGGCGGCTACAGAAATGATGCACATACTCTCGGTATTGCAGCAGATGTTATTTGCTACGACAAGAACGGCTATCAGATCGCTTCTTCAAGGGTTGCGTGGGAAGCAGAGCAGATCGGCTTCACTGGCATCGGTATAATCGATAGCACTGCAATTCACCTTGATGTACGTACTACCAGCAACTATTCAAACGGTCACTGGTTCGGTGATGAAAGAAACGGAGATAACAATATTCCTACTTTCAAAAATTATAAACCCAGATGGTAAGCACTCCGTAGAAGTGTTTCAGTCAGTTGAAAAAACCTACCCTTAAAACAAATGCGAATATATTATGCCCCGAAGCGTTTTAAAACACTTCGGGGCATTGCTTGTATATCATGTTTAACTCGGCATATCAAACGTGTTATAATCATTCTGTATTTTATAGATATATTAGCATTATCCAACATTATTGATCGGGAGGTAAAAATTATGAAGATGAAAAAAAGTTTTAGCAGTAGTAATGTCGCTTTGTATGACAGCAGGTGTTGTCAGCTACGGTGCGCCTGTTATTTCGCAGGTCATAACAGCGCGGGCAGCTGAGGTTGAGGCAGATTGTTATTCTTTTGATGAAACTACGGGTTCATTTACACTCAAAGGTAAGCTAGACCTTAATGTTTTCAGAGGATTCAGCAACGACTTCAAGGCAAAATAAAATCGGTCTCTGCCGAAGCCGGAACAGTTTTCACCGAGGACAGCAGCTATCTGTTTACAGGTTTTACCCATTGTACTTCTTTTGACCTTTCAAATACTGATACAAGCAATGTTACAAATATGAGTAAAATGTTCAATAAGTGCTTCAATATCACTGAGCCTATATATAATTTAAAAACAATATACATGGTTGTATGATAGGGAGTAAGAAGTCGGTGAAAATTACAAGCGACGGATGATCAACTGATACTTTGTGTATGATGTACGATTTTAAACTTCTCAATATTAGCGTGAAAAATGTTGAATTTATGACAAAAAATTGCATTAATGTCAGACGAATCCCAGCTTGTGAATATACATTTTCTATGCTATCGATCCTGTAGAATTGCGCAATTCTCGGCTTTTGCACTTTGGATGCTTATCTTTAAAATGATTAATAGATTTGAGATAATTATAATTTTAAAAGTAAATAGTTGATGTCTGAAAAGTGAAAAATCGCAATTTATGGTATCACCAAAATGATAATAAGCAAAATTTGATTAGAACCAATTACTAAAAAATTATAAAATATAATCAAATGATACGGAAATTAACATTTGAACAAAAGGGTCAATGTGCTGTATCATTTAAGTATCTATTTATAGTTTTAATCTTTTTGAAAGCGAGGAGAAATAGCTTATGAAAAATGTTTCAAAACGTGTTTTAGGCGCTCTTGCTGCCGGTGTGCTGATGGTTTCACCTATTATATCATCAGTTACTGCATCTGCAGCCAAGACGCTCACTACGAGCCCTTCACACACACAGGAAGTTGGCTGGTACAACGACTACCACCATGAGATCTGGCAGGCAGATACCAATAATTCTTCTACAATGACACTGCACGAAAATGACGGTGGTTTCCGCGCACAGTGGAAGTGTGGTCCTAACAACACGAGCGGAAACTTCATTGCTAATCGTGGCCTTCGCTGGGGTCTGAATAATCCCAAGACTTACAAGGACTATGGTAATTTCTACTGTGACTATGAATGCGACTGGTGTGCAGGTTCATCCGGTAATTCCAGGATCGGTATATACGGCTGGGCGCAGAATCCTCTGGTAGAGTACTACATCATTGAAGACTGGAAGAACTGGTCTATTGCACAGGATCCTTCTGCAGAGTATAAGGGTTCCGTAAATATCGACGGCGGTGAATACAAGGTTTACACAATTTCAAGAAATGCCTATACCATCGAAGGCAATAAGGGTTTCACACAGTATATAAGCATACGTCAGAACACGAGAACCAAGGGCACCATAAGCGTTTCCGATCACTTCAAGGCTTGGGAGGACCTGGGCATGAAGGTTGGTAACCTGTACGATATTTCTTTCAGCGTTGAAGGTTGGGAGAGCGATGGTCAGGCTGAAGTTTCTATGAATATGTATCAAGGCATCTGTGACTGCGGACATCATAAAGATGATTACGTTAAGAACATACAGATGGAATATGACAGCCAGTACAAGCAGATGAGATTTACTTGGGACGCTGTAAATGGTGCTGACAGTTACGGCGTAGCTGTTTATCTGGCAGGCAAGTGGAGAGTTCAGGAGGAGAATATCACCGATACAGAATATACTACTCCCAAGAACCTCACCCTTGGCAAGACCTACAAAGTAGCTATCGCAGCCAGAGTTAACGACAAATGGGATACAGCAAATGCTATCAAAAACGCTGTGACTTTTACTGTAGAGTGATAGTTCCATCGGCAAAATAATTTTATAAACCAGAACGGATAGCCGTCTGCAACAAGCGGGCTATCCGTTTTTGTTGTGTAATGAATTGCGCGGCTTTATGTATCCGCCCGCGTCGGGCGGAGCAGATCTTACTGCTTGCTGCCTGTCTTGTAGGCATCGATCATCTTTTTGACCATCTGGCCGCCGACGGAACCTGCTTCTCTGGAAGTCAGATCGCCGTTGTAGCCCTGCTTGAGGTTTACGCCAACTTCGTTTGCTGCCTCCATCTTGAACTTGTTGAGAGTTTCTCTACCCTGCTGAGTTGTTACACCTTTCATTTTGTTTCTCCTTTTGTTTTATTCGGGCTTGCGATTATATTGTACGCTAATACTGCTGTGATATTACAGGGAATTTTTGGCGTATTTTATTTTTGAAAGGGAAGTCCTAAAAAATAAAGACCTGCCATACAGAAACGCATGACAGGTCGTATATACAAAAGAAAAACGTCTTACAGTTTCCTGCAAGACGTTTCTGGTGGGAGAAGATGGATTCGAACCATCGAAGCTAGAAGCAACAGATTTACAGTCTGCCCCCTTTGGCCGCTCGGGAATTCTCCCATAATTCACCCGGAATATTTCCCGAATGAATGTAACTGGAGCTGGTGGACGGACTTGAACCCCCGACCTGCTGATTACAAATCAGCTGCTCTACCAACTGAGCTACACCAGCTAATTATCATTAACGGTATTCCGTGGCGCCGTCTCTCTCCTGACGACTTAATTATTATATCACAACTTTCGCTCGATGTCAATAGGAATTTTTAATGTTTTCAAATTATTCACATTTGGCTTTTTGTTGTGAAGATCGAGACGACAGGATTCGAACCTGCGGCATCTTGCTCCCAAAGCAAGCACTCTACCAAACTGAGTTACGTCTCGTTCTGCGCCGTGTTTCGTGCAGCTTTAATATTATAGCACTCTACGGCAGAATTGTCAATAGGCAAATCGAAAATTTTCAGCCTTTTTATAATTCGGTAACTATTATAACGTTTCTTTGAGGATCGTCCTGACTTTTTCGATATCGCTTGATGTCAGCAGAGGGATAAGCACGTTGATCTCTTCGATGGATTTATCCCACCATCTGTAAGCAAGCAGCAAGCCGATGAGTTCATCATCGAAACGCTTGCGCAGTACCTTTGCGGGGTCGCCCGCTACGATGGTATAGGGCTCAACATCGCTGCCCACAACGCTGTTCGCGCCTATTATCGCTCCGTCGCCTATGTGTACGCCGGGGAGTATCACTGCGTTCTGCCCTATCCATACATCGTTGCCGATGACGGTATCGCCTTTAAGCGGAAGGTCTTCGGTGGCGGGAGGTGTCATATCCCAGCCTTCTAAGGTATAAAACGGGAAAGTAGATACCGAATTCATCTGGTGGTTAGCACCGTTCATGACGAATTCCACCCCTGCCGCTATCTGGCAGAATTTCCCGATTATCAGCTTGTCCCCAAGCCATTCATAATGGTGGGTGACATGGCTTTCAAAATCGCTGTCGGCGATGTAGGAAAAATCACCGACGATGATATTTTTTGAAGTGACCGCGGGTTTTATGTAGATCTCTTTATCGTAGCCCTTTATGGGGTGAAGAACGTTGGGATCGGGGATGATTCCGTTTTTCATGCGATCGCTCCTTTTGAAATCTATTCGCATTCCGCTTGCAGCGTTTTGGAAAGTGCAAGCATTTCGCCTGCTGTATCGCTGTCTCCCGAAGCCTGTTTTCCTTTTGCACAGGCTTCAAGACGAACTGCCTGCCTTTGCAGGTATTCTTTTCCGTCATTCTCTGATGCTTTTACTCTTCCGCAGAAAAGATATCTCAGGTCACAGGGATATTCGGGCGTTTTGCCTGTATAGACCGCCTGCATTACGGAGTATACGAAACGTCCGCTGATGCAGGGCTTTTCGGCTGTGATCTCGAATCCGTTTGAATAGAGCCATTCACGGAGGGTATCCCATTTTGTCATGGGCTGAAGAACCAGGTTTATGGCGGGTTTGGCAGATGTCAGCCACTGACAGTCTTCAAGTATGCGTACTATCAGTTCGCCCCCCATGCCCGCAATGACAATATCTGTAAGCCCGTCATTAGGGACTTTTTCAAGCCCGCAGGAAAGTATGGGTGTGACTTTGCTTTCAAGACCGTTCTCGGTGATATGTGCCGCGGCACTTTCAAGGGGCTTCTCAGCAACGTCGCAGGCATAGGCTTTATCGCACAGACCCTCAGCCGCCATATAGCAGGGGAGATATCCGTGGTCGGTTCCGATATCGGCTATAACGCGCCCTTTGCACAGCGATACACAGGTCAGCAGACGTTTATCCATCATCTTCCTCCCGAATCGGCATTGTGCCGTTAATGAATTTATTGTACATACGCTCTATTTTCACTGCTATGACAAGGGGAGGGTAGCCGCCTGATACTGTAAAGTGGGAATGTGCCTGATATTTCGGCTTTCTGTCGTCATAACGCGCTTTGAGCTGTTCGCGGGTGGAACTGGCGGCTATTGGGCGGTGAGGGTCGTCCTTTATTCGGTCGTAGCAGACATTAAAATCGGTATCGATAAAAACAGCCATACCCGATTTTTTTGCAGTCTCGCCGTTTTTATCGGATAAGAGCGCTCCGCCGCCTGTTGCGACGACTCCGCCGATATCACCGAAAGCCGCCAGGGCTTCGGTTTCTTTTTCCCTGAAATAGGGTTCGCCTTTCTGCTCGAATATCTCGGGGATAGTCATGCCCTCCTGCTCTTCGATATAGTCGTCAAGGTCGATACAGCGGCATTTCAGCCGTTTTGCAAGTATCTTTCCGACAGTGCTTTTACCGCAGCCCATAAAGCCGCACAAAAATATTGGTTTCATTATATGACCTCCGGGGGAATATATTTAATGAATGGGTATTGAAGATATCAGAGCCTTCTGTTTGATCTTACGGTGACTCTTTCTCCGCTTTCGGGCGATATGAAGCTTATCTCACTGCACATGAGTGCCTGTCCTTTTCTTTCCGAACAGTCGCCGCCGTACATCTCATCGCCTATCAGCGGCAGACCGATATGTGCCATGTGCACCCTTATCTGGTGGGTTCGTCCTGTTTCAAGCAGAAATTTGCACAGTGCTGAGTTTTCACGCCTTTCGATGACCTGCCAGCAGGTGGCTGAATATTTGCCGTCCTCCCTGACACAGCGCAGTATAACGGATTCGCGTTCTCTTGCGATAGGTGCGCATACTCGTCCGCCGCTGAGTTTTGTAGGCGGTATCAGTCCGCAGTATACCTTGCTTATGCTGCCTGATAGGGCATTTGCGGCATAGCGAGTTTTTGCCACGCAGACACAGCCTGCGGTATCTCGGTCAAGGCGGTTGACGGTGCGGAATGTCAGCCCTTTGCAGCGGTGTGCAAAAAAGTTGGCAAGGGTATCGCCTCGGTGATTAATGGATTCGTGGACGGGCATATCCGCGGGCTTGTCAAAAACTATAACGTCCCCGTCTTCATAAAGCACGGGGACTTCAAGCAGGGGATTAGGGTCTGGGACAGTCTGGGCAGGTTCGGTGACTGTTATTTTCTGCCCTGCGGATGCGCGGACTGTCACTCTCACTTTCTCGCCGTCAAGGCATATCCCCTGAGAGTTTTTCAGCCTTGTCAGCAGACGGCGTGAAAAGCCTCTGCCGCGGAGTATATCCTTTACCGTCGCGCCGTTTTCCTCCTGCGTGACGGTAAGTGTTCTTACATATATTTCTTCCATCTTTTTATCATACCCGGCAGCTTATCCTGATTTCTGTCCCCGAGAAGCTCGCGGACGAACAAGGAATAGCTGACCTTGAAATAAGGATATATCGCCAGATACGGATAGACCAGCAGCATGGCGGGGATAAACTTTATGAAATGAGCCATGAACGACATATAGCGACCGTGCTTGCCGTCCATCAGCCTTATAGAAAGGTCGCAGGCATCGTAGACGTTTGAACGGGGGTTCAGCGCCATGATATAGGGCGCAAGGGCCAGGGATATATAATAACGTATCGCAAGGAACAGCCAGACCGCCGTCATGCTGAGGGATGCCATCAGCGAAAGCAGTGCTCCCGAGGTCAGTTCGCTGAGCCTTATTACCTGTATCCAGTAGCGGGCGCTGTATGCCGTGATAAGTGCGGGTGATATAGCTATCAGCTTTAATACCAGCTGTATGAATGCCGCATAGAAAGAGCTGCTGTAATACTTAACGGAATGTGCCGCAACATATTTCCTGGTTTCTGAGAGATCGTTCCCCATGGCTATATCAAGGTAAAGTCTTCTTACCAGACTGAAAAAAGGCGATACCAGCGTGAATTCAAACATGGTCTTGCTTATCCAGAAAAGCCATGTCGTTCCCCTGAATGAGATAAGCTCCTTTATGCTGTAAAGCCAGGTATATCCCACACTGCGCAGCAGAAGATAAAGTGTTGCTTCGCAGAGAAGTATAAGCGCGATTATCGAGAACTGGTATATCATCAGTGATATGCTGTCGCCGCTTCGGCTGGCTATCCTTCGGGTGGCACGGTGCCTTATATCGGCGTTCGACAGTGGTTTATTATCGTCATCAGGTGAAATGGGAACTTCTTCGATATCGTTTTCGATATCCAATACATTTGCAGTATCCAAATTATTCGCCTTCCTCCTCATCGTAGAAGCTTCCGTTGTTTTCGTCGGGGTCGCGGTCGGGATATCTTCCCAGCACCTCGAATGCCTCCGACCTCTGCCACATGGAAGCGGTGACAAGCACTTCAAAGCCCTCGCCGAAATCACAGGCATAATCCATAGGACGGCGCTTGGGTACTCCGAAACAGCTAAGCATATTCATTATTATGCCGCCGTGTGTGACTACTGCCGCAGAAGTCAGCCCCTCATACATCATATCGGAAATGATGATCTTTATAGCTTCATAACAGCGGTTCACCATATCTCTTGCGGATTCTCCCCCGGGAGGAGGATTGTCAAGTCCGCCCTTGATATACTGCTTATATTCGGGAGTATCCATAAGCTCCTCGGCTTTTTTGTTTTCAAATTTGCCGAAATCCATCTCACGCAGTTCGGGAAGTTCTACTGTATAGCAGTTGGGATAAATTATGCTTGCGGTCTGCTTGCAGCGCTTTAAGGGTGATATATATACTTTCTGCGGATTAGGATAATCCAGCTTTTCCAGCTTGTCAAAAAGTTCCTGCGCACCCGCGCTGCTCAGCGGCAGGTCGGTAGTGCCGATATATCTGCCGTCTTCGTTGGCTTCGGTAATGCCATGGCGTATAAATGCTATCCTGTAACCCTTCATGGAAATTCTCCTTAAATAAATCTTTATTTTCACTTTACAAATAGTGAAAATTGTTGTATAATGGAAGTGCGGTCGGTTTGTGTATTTTACTATACTGACCGTTGTCGCACTATTTGTCTTGATATACCAAACGCTGAGGCTTCCCGATGGCGCTGGGTATTAAATTCTCGGGAGTAGGTATTGGTATGAAAACAGACAAAACTCAGCAGTATCTTCAGCAGGTCGGTGAAAGGCTCAGAGGAGCCCGACTGCTGATGGGGATAACGCAAAAGCAGGCTGCGGAAGCAACGGGTATGTCGCAGTCGTTTTTGTCCTTGGTCGAACGCGGACGCAAAAGCGTCTGCACGGCGCAGATAATATCACTTATAAGGTACTACAAGGTGCCTTACGAGATGATATTCGGCAGCGAGGAAAATGACTATAATCTGAGTGATTTTCCAAATGGCTGCAGCGCTGATATCTCTTTTGAACTGCTTAATATGCTGGTCGGAAACGGAAACAGCGACAGGCTGCTGACGGGGACCAACAATTGTCTGAAACTTGTGATATATATGATCTTCAGGACGATATACCGTGAAAATCCGAAAAACAGTGACAAGCTTTTCTCTATGGATTTTGATGATGCTCTTCAGCGGACTAACCGCGTGCTTTCAGCCGCGCCGGACAACATCTCATCTTTTATACAGAAGAGCCGCGATGTCAAGGTCAACGGTTTTGAGATACCGACTGAAAAGAATCCCGAGCTCAGGGCATTCATCGCAGAATGTGAATTCATGCTGAGGAATGCAAAGAATTCAAGTTCGGTAGAAGCTCCGGACTAGATACACAGACATTATATCATATTATTTGGCAAAAGTAAAGACAAAGTGAGACAGTTCGTACAAATTTCTTCCACGGGTTAAGGAGTGATAATTTGAAGATCAAAGGTATTTTTCTCGACAGAGAAAAGAACACCGACAGAAGCCTTACGATAGCGCTTCCGACTCCCGAAAGGGTAGCGGTTCCGCTGCCTGCGGGCTGTAAGGCATCGGTGAGGACGGGGCAGTGGGTGCTCCGCGGAAACAGTATATGCGACGGTGAAAAGGCTGTTCACGCATCTGTTTCGGGCAAGGTCGAGGAGATCAGGACTATCGTAGGCCCTGATGGCAGCTTTGAAGCTGTGGTCATAAAGGCTGACGAAGAACAGAAGGACGCGGCTGTAAAGATACCGCGTGCTGAAGACAAAGAGAGCTTCATCGCGGCTGTAAAGGCTTCGGGAAGCCCTGCGGGCGAAAAGCTCGAAAAGGCAAAGAGCGCCGATGTGATGATAGTCAACGGCATTGAGAGCGAGCAGTATCTTACAGCTGAAAACAGGTGTATGCTTGATGATGGTGAGCTTATAGCTGCGGGTATAGCGCTGACCGAAAAGCTTATGGGTATCGGAAAAACTTATATCGCGGTGGCATCGGATTGCAAGGAAGCTTTTGCGGCAATGGAAAAGGTGTCTGCAAA
Source organism: Ruminococcus albus AD2013 (assembly GCF_000526775.1). Lineage (NCBI taxonomy): Bacteria > Bacillati > Bacillota > Clostridia > Eubacteriales > Oscillospiraceae > Hominimerdicola > Hominimerdicola alba. The sequence continues at coordinate 2,664,338 of NZ_JAGS01000001.1, read as the reverse complement.
GGTGCCTGATACCACGACGGTCAAACTCAGGTGCGATCATCCCGGCGGGTCAGACCTGATGCTTGTAAACAATGTAACGGGACGTGGGATAAAGCCGACGGAGACGGCAGCGGAAAAAAATGTTCTGGTACTGCTGCCTTCCGAGGTGGCATTCATAGCTTCATACTTTGAAACAGGTATGCCATTCGTTGAGAGAAGAGTAACGGTGGACGGAGACCTGGTAAAGACTCCCTGCATAATGAGAGCCCCGATCGGCACTCCGCTTTCAGCTTTGCTTGCATTTGCTGATGCTAACATCAAGCCTGCTGAAAAGCTGATAATCGGCGGTATGATGACAGGAAGATCGGTGACGGATACAGAGCTGCCGCTTGGTGCTGAAGACAGCGCAGTACTGATATTTATGAAGCCTATCGAGGCGGGCAAGGGTTCGCTCAAAACTTCCGAAAAAGCTACAAACTGTATAAAATGCGGCAGATGCGCACAGGCCTGTCCTGCTAAGCTGATGCCCATGAAGATCGAGAAAGCTCTTAAAAAGAGGAACAAGGCGACACTTGAAAGACTGCGACCCGATCTGTGCATAGGCTGTGGTTCGTGTACGTATATATGTCCTGCTAAGCGTGAACTGAACGAAGTTATGCGACAGGCTGCGGAGATATTCAGCGGAAAGGGAGGTGAACAGTCATGACGGATTTCAGACCTGAGGTGGCGGAGTTCAAACAGTTTTCCGCACCTTATATCAAAGATGATGCTTCGGTATCAAAGACGATGACACATATGCTGGTAGGGCTGATGCCTTCTCTTGTCCTCTCGGGGATACTCTTCGGCGGAGAGGCATTGATGCTGACAGGTTTCTGCATACTTACATCGATGCTGTGGGAATGGCTGTTCTGCTTTGTGACCAAAAAGAGGAGCAGTACGGAAGATCTTTCTGCGGCGGTAACGGGCATGATATTCGCTTTCATGCTGCCATCGAACTTCCCGTTCTGGTGGGCCGCTGTTGGTACGTTTATGGCGATAGTTGTGTTCAAGCAGCTTTTCGGCGGACTGGGCAGGAACATTTTAAATCCTGCGGTGGCATCAAGACTTGTATGCTGGTTCCTGTTCCGTTCAGAATTCAGTAAGTATCTTGAGCCTGTTGTAAATTCGCCTGATGAGAAATGCGTCGGCGAGTTGTCGCTGATGTCCGGCGTGGATACTTACGGCGATATGTTCCTTGGCAGAGTATGCGGAGGTCTTGGTGAAGTATCGGTAATAGCACTGCTGACCGGTGCTTTCTATCTGCTTTCGATGAGAGTGATATCTCTTTATGAGCCTGTGGCTTTTCTGGGAACTGTATACATCTTCTCGGCGGTAGCGGGCAAGGACGGTGTCTATCAGATACTTGCGGGAGGAACAATGCTTGCGGCGTTCTTCCTTTGCAGTGACAGTGTGACTACTCCGATAACTGCGCTGGGAAAGGTGATCTTCGGCATACTTGCGGGCGGTCTGACCTGTGTGTTCAGATTCTTTGCCGGTATGCATCAAGAAAGTATGCTGATAGCTATACTAATATGCAATGTGCTGACTATAGTTATCGACAGAGTGACCGAGACCAGACCCGATAAATAGGTAATAGCATAAATTTTACCGACCTGCTTGATGCGGGTCGGTTTTTTGTGGCTGAAAAAAGCGGATATCCCGAAAATATCCGCTTTATATATGATTATTATAAACTTTCCAGAAATTCCTTTACATATGCCTTGTATGTTTCGGCATCGGTAAGTATGGAATTTGCATGACCTGCACCTTCTATATAGTGCACCTCGCTTCTGCCCCTGGTGCGGGCTGCCATATCCTCGGAATTTTTCGGCAGGATAAAATTATCATCTGCACCGTGGATAAACAGCATAGGCACTTCGTTATCGTCAAGAGAATCTATCGGACGCATACTTTTGAGAGAATAGCCGTACCGTATCCGTGCTCCGAGGTCTGCCAGGTCAACGAAGAATTCGGGCATATGATAGTACTTATAAGCTCCCCGCAGAACATTGTCGATATCCGAAAAACCGCAGTCGGCAACGGCGAAATCCACATCGGGATGATATTTCATCGAAGCTGCGGTGGAAGCGGCGCCCAGCGATTCACCGTGGAGACCAAGCTGTGATATATCGCTGTAACGTGAGCGGGTATCTTTTACAAGCTCATATATATCCTCACCCTCGCGTATGCCGTAGGTCGTGAAAGTTGGCTCGTTTTCACCGTGACCACGCAGGTCGTAGATGATGCAGTTGTAGCCCAGTTCCAGGTACATGGGTGCGTATTTGAGCGCTCCCATACGGTTATCGGTGTATCCGTGGGATATAATGATATACTTATCCGTTGGTGTGGGATTTTTAAGAAATTGTACGTGAAGTTCGTAACCGTCAAAGCTTTTGATCGTGTAATCGGTTTTTTCAAGTTTTTCGTAGAATGAGAAGTCATAGTGTTCGGTTTGCCACTGCATAGCCTCATCGATGGTCTGCCTTTTGCCTGTCATAACGAAAGATGCCAGCCAGAGCATCAGTGCGAATACCAGCAGCGGGACTGCGACGGCTATGATGATGAGCAGTTTGCGGATCTTCTTGTTCATATGTATCGACCTCCTCTTTTTTATTGTTTACGATATCATTCTAGCATAGGTGCATGACTGTGTCAATAAACAGCAAAAGTGAACTTTGTAAATAATTATGCATGATCGGATATCAAAGTCAATACCAAAAAATACGGTCGTATGTTTTCGTATGAGGTCGTATACCGTTGGGATAAAAATATCGGCACACAGAGAACTCATCTCCGCGTGCCGATATATTGTCTTTTGAACTTTTTCTGATGCGGCTCACAAGTGGAGAATCGTGACCGTTGTGAATATCAGCAGCACTGCGGCGATAATGAGTATGATGCCCGTTCTTTTCAGGCGCTTAGTGCGTTCTGCCCTATCCTGTCTGATCTTTTCAAGCTTAGTTTCTGCGTGTTTCTCTGCCTGCTTTATAAGGTCATTTTTATCGCTGCTCATTATCATCACCCCGTTCCTGCGGTTTTCTTCATACGATCATACGAGTAACTTCTTTCCTTTTACATGAGCGGCTATCATAATGATATCGGTAATATTTACCGAACCGCTGCTGTTGACATCTGCTCTGTTTTTCTGTTCGGTACTGAGCATCTTTTTGCCCTTGACCTGTGCGGCTGTAAGTGTGATGTCGGTTATATTTACAATATCGTCGCCGTTTACATCGCCCGATTTATATACGGTCTTTTTTATCTTGACAAAATCTGCTTTTTCGGAAGAGCTGTCATAGATAGTATCGGTGCCCACAAGAGAAGGAGTCGGCTCGGTGATAATGCTGTCAGTAAGGCTGAAACCGCCGTCTTTGAAAGCTATCGCCTGTTCTTTGCCTGTTGCTGTTATATCCGAGTTGATGACTTCTATCGTGCCTGATGGCGAACCTATACCCACGTTGCCATAAGCAGATACCCGAATATTGTCAAAGGTAAGTTTGCAGTGTTCGTTGCGTATGCAGGTCTCATTATTTGAGCGTATAGTCAGTGAGCCGTCGCCCATTATGGTGGTGTCGCCGTAAAGGGCGATATATCCGGACATCTCGATGTCCTTGACTAAATCTATGGTGAGATCGGGAACCATACTGTATATCAGTTCCTCGTCAGAGCTATGTTCGATATTTCCCGCTACGCCGAGCACCCTGTGGTCGGGATCATAGTAGAATTTGCCGTTCCCGAGGATATCATCGCAGTTATCGGCATTTGCCTGTTTTGAATCTATCCAGAGATCGTAGGAGGGGATTATCCTTACATCAAAGGCATAGGTGATCGCATCGCTGTTATATATCCCACCTCCGCCGTATAAGCCGTCATTAGGTTTAGTAAGGGTGCATTTGGTGAGTGAGACGTAATCGAAATCTTTTACTGCCGCTTCTTCTCCGTGCGCAGTGAGGAAAGAGTTTTCCACATAAATGCCTTTTTCGTATTCGTCATAGCCGATGATGGCGTAAATGCCGCCGATATCTAAATTGGCATCGGTAATGTTCAGCGATGTTTCGTGGTGTACCGCAATTGCATAGTATGAATCGTAGTTTTCAAGCGATAGCTTGCCCGCGCCTGTTATCGTTGTATCGGCACTGAAAGAGAATGAGCCCTTTAAATTTGAATCAGCGATAACGTTTACGGTAAGTCCGTCTATTTCGCTGTCTACGATCGTATTGTTCTTTTCGCCGTAATCACCGTTTATAATAAGTGTTTGCGTACTCGGTTCATATCTGAAAACGCCGTTTCCGAGTATGTCTTTGCAGTTTGCTGAATCGACCCGAACATTATCTATCACAAGGTCATAGACCGCTGCTGCGTCAGCTTTCAGCACACCTGCGGGGAGCCCCGAAAATACGGATATCGACAGCATCAGCGCTGTTGAAACAGAGGTTATCCGCTTCTTGAAAATATTCACATTATGCACTCCTTTTTGAATTGTTCAAAAACCGACTATATCGTTTACTTTGATCTTTTTGCAGTCTGTTCTGCGAAAAATTTTATTCATGGATATTTTAACATATTTTCGGATAAATGTCAATAATAATTGTATAATTTGTTTTTTCGATGCAAGAACATTGTCGGAAAATCTGTTTTAAAATCTTTTGGATAGGAAAAATATGGCAAAACTATTAGTGAATATGATATAAAATTAAATTATTTCTGCTTAACAAACTAATGTTTCCGTAAACGTTTAAGTTTCGTTGTAAAGTTGTTCAAAACAGGGGGGGTGAAATTATCTAAATGTGCAAAAATAATTAAAAGCACTTGAATAATCATATCAAGTGTGATATAATGATTGCTATATGAGGTTACAGGAGGGTAAATGCGCCCTCTTACGCAAAGTGAGGAGAGTAAGAAGTGAATAAGATCGACTTGAATTATACGTTCAAGGGTAAAGACTGCGTAAAGATGCAGTCAGGCAAATACACCGCAGTTATCGCCCCTTCCGTGGGTTCTTCGGTGCTGAGATTCAGAGATGACGAAAACGATTTGGAAATATTTAAATTCCGTAAATTCATATCGATGAAAACGATTGAGGAACAGCGCGAGATATGGGGCCTGCCTACGCTTTATCTGCCTAACCGCTTTGATAAAGGCGTTATCAAGACTTCCGATGCAGTGTATGAACTGCCGATAAATGAGCCCCTGTTTGATAATTTCATTCATGGATGGGTTCATAAGCGCGAACATGAGATAGAATGTTATACCGAAGAAAACGGCAAATGTGTTCTGATAACATCCTACGTCTTCGATGAGAATGATGAGATGTATCAGTACTTCCCGCTGGATTTCAAGATATCCTACACATTCACCCTCTCTCCTGAAGGGCTGAGACAGGATATATATCTGACTTCAAATGCTGATAAGGCTCTGCCTGTTTCGATATGCACTCACACCTGCATAAATGCACCGCTGAAAGACGGCGGTGATGAGGCTGATCTGAGACTCTGTGTTCCTGTCGGCGAAAAATGCGAGCTGAACAGGAGATGTCTGCCTACCGAGATGCTGCTGCCTCTGGCAGACTGGGACAAGGAGTACAAGGACGGCACCAAGGTGCCCACAGGTCAGCCACTTGACAACGATATGTATACAGCTGTAATGAACAGCTACAAGAACAAGCCTTTCAACGGCGTCATCGTAAAGGATACCAAGAGCGGTCACACGCTGCTCAACGAAGTATCCAAGGAATTCAGGTTCTGGAATATGTGGAACGACAACGGCGATAAGGGTTACTTCTGCCCCGAGCCTATGACTGCCATGATAAACTCCGCGAACCTTTCGCTCAGCGATGATATCACAGGTTACTGTGAGCTGAAAAAAGGCGAAACGTTCAAATGCTGGCAGAGGTTCTATACCGAGTAAAAAAGCTTTTTACGGCAGCAGCTGCGGCAGTTTTTGCGCTGTCGGCATCAGGATGTGAGTGGGACGATGCGGAGATACCCGATACGGTATCTTCGGCAGATACGGATAAACTGACCACGGATGATGAGATACTCACGGAAGAGGAATCGGAAACGCCCGAAAAGGACGACATGATAACCATCGCTAAAGCTGTTTTTGAAAAATGGCTGGATGTCCTTGCGGACGGCGACAGCGATGCCGCCGATGAGATGATATCCGAAAATCTGAGAATTGTTTCTCCACGGTCAAGACTGTTCAATGAGTACTATCCCGGAAAGGCGGAAACGGAATACTATGCGCCTGCGGCAGTATCCGCAGACGACGGTGTGACAAGCGTCACACTTCGGGTAAAAGTATCCCCGGAAAATCTGCCCTTCGGCAAGGTAAATGCTGAGGTCACAGTTAAAATTACGGAAGATGACATCGGGAAAGTTGACAGAGTTCGTGAGATAGGCGCAGATGCCTCTGACGAAAAAACGCTCTACCGAAATGCCTATATCGCTTATGAAGCGGCTGCAGAGGTCTTTGACGAGATCGATCCTGTGCCGTCAGAGGGTATGCACCATATGGGTGAAGGCTCTGACCTGACGGCTGCTGTCAGAAATAAGACCCGTCCTGTCGGCGCTGAAAATTTCAGCATCGCGGTGCGGGACAGAAAATTAATGTATGTATGCTGGAGCAGCGGGGCATATTCACAGATATACCCGAAACCACAGCGAGAATGATATCATAGGATCTGTCCCCATGGGACGGTGACTTAGTATAAAAATAATGGAAAGGTGGAAAAACCAATGAAATTCGGAAAATTCGACGACGTGAACAAGGAATACGTCATCACCGAACCAAGAACTCCTTACCCTTGGATAAACTATCTGGGCTCTCAGGCGTTCTTCTCCCTTATATCCAACACAGCAGGCGGATACAGCTTCTACAAGGACGCAAGACTGAGAAGGATCACACGTTACCGTTACAACAACGTGCCTATCGATATGGGCGGCAGATATTTCTATATCAACGATAACGGTACAGTATGGAACCCCGGCTGGTCTCCTGTTAAGACCGAACTTGATGCTTACACCTGCCGTCACGGTATGGGCTACACTATCATCAAGGGTGAAAAGAACGGTCTGGAGGCTGAGGTTACATTTTTTGTACCTAATAACTATAACGGTGAGGTTCAGAAGCTTGTTCTCACTAACAAGAGCGGTGCAGCTAAGACTTTCAAGCTGTTCTCTTTCGCAGAGTGGTGTCTGTGGGACGCTCAGGACGACTGCACAAACTTCCAGAGAAACTTCTCAACAGGCCGTGTAGAGGTAGACGGCTCTGTTATCTATCATAAGACCGAGTACAGAGACAGACGCGATCACTACGCTTTCTACTCTGTAAACGACAGCATCGACGGCTATGATACCGATCGTGATTCTTTCATCGGTCTGTACAACGGCTTCAACGATCCTCAGGCTGTAATGGCCGGCAAGGCTACCGATTCTTTCGCTGACGGCTGGTCACCTATCGCTTCACACTACAAGGAGATCACCCTTGCAGCAGGCGAGAGCAAGACTCTGATATTCGTTCTCGGTTATGTTGAGATGCCCGCAGATCAGAAGTTTGAAGCTGACGGCAAGACTATCAACAAGGTCAAGGCTAAGGCTATGATCGAGCAGTTCAATACTCCTGAAAAGGTAGACGCAGGTCTTGCTGAACTCAAGGCTTCATGGGACGCTCTTCTCGGCATACTCAACGTTGCTACTCCCGATGACAAGGTTGACCGTATGGTAAATATCTGGAACCAGTATCAGTGCATGGTTACATTCAACCTTTCACGTTCTGCTTCCTACTTTGAGTCAGGTATCGGCAGAGGCATGGGCTTCCGTGATTCCAACCAGGATATTCTCGGCTTCGTTCACCAGATACCTGACAGAGCAAGAGAGCGTATCATCGATATCGCTTCCACTCAGCTTCCCGACGGCGGCTGCTATCACCAGTATCAGCCACTCACCAAGAAGGGCAACTCCGATATCGGCGGCGACTTCTCCGATGACCCGCTGTGGATGATACTTTCTGTTTCCGCATACATCAAGGAGACAGGCGACTGGGGCATCCTCGATGAGATGGTTCCTTACGATAACGATGAATCCAAGGCTCAGCCTATGCTGGATCACCTGAAGGTATCATTCTATCACATCGTAAACAACCTCGGTCCTCACGGTCTGCCTCTCGCAATGCGTGCTGACTGGAACGACTGCATCAACCTGTCATGCTACTCCGATACTCCCGGTGAGAGCTTCCAGACATACACCAATCCCAAGTTCGCAGCTGAGGGCGGCTACTCCAAGGTAGCTGAGTCTGTAATGGTTGCAACTCTGTTCACATATGCAGGTCCTAACTACGTATCTATCCTCAAGCATCTGGGCAAGGACGACGAAGCTGCTGCTGCTCAGGCTGAGATCGACAAGATGAAGAAGAACGTTATGGAATCTGCATGGGACGGCAACTGGTTCCTCAGAGCTTATGACGCTAACGGCGAGAAGATGGGCTCCAAGGAGTGCGAAGAGGGTCAGATATTCATCGAGCCCCAGGGCTTCGCTATCATGTCAGAGATCGGTAAGGAGCAGGGCGCTGACAAGAAGACTCTTGCTGCTATCGATGAAAGACTCAATACCAAGTTCGGTCTGGTACTGAACAATCCCGCATTCTCCAAGTACTATATCCAGTACGGTGAGATCTCCACATATCCCGGCGGATATAAGGAGAACGCAGGTATCTTCACACACAACAACGCATGGATAATCTGCGCTGCTGCTTATGCAGGTGAGGGCGATCAGGCATTCAAGTACTATTCCGAGATCGCTCCTGCTTTCACAGAGGAGACTTCTGATATCCACAAGACCGAGCCTTACGTATACGGTCAGATGATCGGCGGTAAGGACGCAGGTTCCGATATCGGCAGACCCGGCAAGAACTTCGGTCAGGGCAAGAACTCATGGCTGACAGGTACAGCTGCATGGAACATGGTAGCTATCTCTCAGTACATTCTGGGTGTACAGCCTGACTTCGATGGTCTGAAGATCGATCCTTCCATTCCTTCTGCTTGGGACGGCTTCAACATCACCAGAAAGTTCCGTGGCAACACCTACAACATCACCGTTAAGAACCCCGACCACGTATGCAAGGGCATCAAGGCGGTAACTGTTGACGGTACCAAGATCAACGGCAACGTAATGCCTGTATTTGAAGCAGGTTCTACTCATGAAGTTGAGGTAGTAATGGGTTGATCCCAATAACATAAGAAAAAAGAGCGGTTTTGTGCCGCTCTTTTTTTGTGGGCAAAGGATTGAGATAAATGCAGGTAAGTGATAAGATATGCCAAGGAAACAAAGCGCGCGGTCAAGCCTCGCGCCAGCAGGCTTGCGGGAGCGCGAGGGCAGAGCCCTCGCATCAAGGCGCAAAAGTGACGTAAACACAATCAAAACAATAGCAGACTATCTTCCGACCACACGGCGCGGGCAATCCCGAAAATTCCGAGCGTGAACAAAAAAATCCTACACGCACAAACTTAGTGCGTAAAAATTGCCCGCGCCCGCCGTCAAACAGCGATAGCGCCTTTGACGGCTCGACCCGAACAAAGTGAGGGGCGACTAATCCGCAGTGCGTTCTAAAAAGCAAGTATGCATTTAATGAACGTACTGAGAATACCCCGTTCTTATCAGAGGGACTGCGGTTGACAATGTCGCCCCTTGCGGGTCGAGAAATCGATTCGCTTCGCTGTCCGATTTCATGCGCGGGTATATTTTACGCATACCAGAAGATACGGTCGTATACTTTGGTACACGCTCGTATGTTTTGGTATGCCCGCGCATTGTTCGGTATGAGTTCGTATCGCTCTTGTAGTATGTTGTGCATTTTGGTATGTGCCTTGGTGATTGAGGGCGCCGCCAACAGTCAACAAAGTTGACTGTGCAAACATCCTCGCAAGCCTGCTAGCGCGAGGCTTGACCGCGCGCTTTGGTTCGCGGCGATGTTTGTGGTTGTCACACTTTTTCTGCCGCGAAATCGAGCCGTCCGCCCGAGGACCTTTTCGCGAAAAGCTTGACCAAAAGCTCTCCTCCTTGGCATTCTGTCCGCCTTTCTGTTTTCTCCCGATTGTTTCCGCAGTATCCGACAAAAAAAGCTTGCAATTGGTTTTATAATGTGCTATAATAATATAGTGACATTCTTGACAGGAGGTCTTTTTTATGGAGAAAGAGAAGTTTTATATAACAACAGCTATTGCGTATGCGTCTAAAAAACCGCATATCGGCAATACTTATGAGGTAGTTTTCACCGATGCTATCGCTCGTTTCAAGAGAATGCAGGGCTATGATGTGTTCTTCCTTACAGGTACGGACGAGCATGGTATGAAGATAGAGGGTCTTGCTAAGGAAGAGGGAATCTCTCCCAAGGAGCATGTTGACAAGGTCGCAGGCGAGATAAAGGATATCTGCAAGTGCATGAATATCTCTTACGACGGCTTTATCAGAACTACCGATGAACAGCATGAAAAAGTAGTTCAGAAGATATTCAACAAGCTCTATGAGCAGGGCGATATTTACAAGGGTTCTTACGAGGGTCTGTACTGCGTGCCCTGTGAGAGCTTCTGGACACAGTCACAACTGGTTGACGGCAAATGTCCCGACTGCGGACGTGAAGTAAAGCCCGCACATGAGGAAGCATACTTCCTGAAGCTTTCCAAGTATCAGCAGTGGCTGGAAGATTACATCGAGACACACCCCGATTTCATCGTTCCCGAGAGCCGCAAGAAGGAGATGCTCAACAACTTCATCAAGCCCGGTCTCCAGGACCTTTGTGTTTCCAGAACTACTTTCACATGGTCGATACCTGTTACATTTGATCCCAAGCACGTTATCTACGTATGGATAGATGCGCTTTCAAACTATATTACAGCACTGGGCTACGATCCCGACGGCAGCAGTGAGCAGTTCAAGAAGTACTGGCCCTGCGACTGCCACGTTATCGGCAAGGATATAATGAGATTCCATTCTATCTACTGGCCTATCATGCTCCACGCACTGGGCGTTGAGATACCCAAGAAGCTCTTCGGTCACAACTGGATACTCTTCGGTGAGGACAAGATGAGCAAGTCCAAGGGCAATGTTATCTATGCTGATGAAGTTGTTGATACTTTCGGCGTTGACGGCGCAAGATACTATCTGCTTAGCGAGATGGGTCTTAACGGTGACGGTTCAATAACTTACGAATCACTTATCGAGAGATACAATTCCGACCTTGCAAATACTCTGGGCAATCTGGTGAACAGAACTGTTGCCATGACTAAGAAGTATTTCGGCGGTGAGATACGTCAGCCCGAGGTGAAAGAGCCTGTTGATGACGAGCTTATCGCACTGGCAGAAGAAACTCCCAAGAAGGTGGCTGACTTTATCGACCAGTACCGTATGGCTGACGCTATGGAAGCTATAATGACACTGGCAAGACGTGCAAACAAGTACATCGATGAGACCGAGCCGTGGGTACTGGGCAAGGACGAAGCTAAGTTCGGCAGACTTTCCACTGTTCTTTACAACCTGCTTGAAACTATCCGTTTCCTGGGTGTTATACTCGAAGCATTCATGCCCGAGACAAGCGAGAAGATACTCGCACAGATCGGCACAGATATAAAGGGCCTTGACAGCCTGAAGGAATTCGGCGGACTGAAAGTCGGCAGCAGTGTGGGCGATCCTGTTCCGCTGTTCGCAAGAATCGACGCAGCTAAGTTCATGGAAGAAGCTGAGGCTAAGATGGCTGCACAGGCAGCAGCTGCTGCGGCTGAAGAAGCTGCTGACGCATTTGAGCCTGTTCCTCTCTCCGAGCAGATAACCATTGATGACTTTGCAAAGGTCGAGCTTAGAGTGGCAGAGGTCAAGGAATGTGAGAAGGTAAAGAAGTCCAAGAAGCTCCTTTGCCTACAGCTTGATGACGGTTTCGGCGGCAGACAGGTAGTCAGCGGTATAGCTGCATGGTACAAGCCCGAAGACCTAATCGGCAAGAAGGTCATCATCGTGGCAAACCTGAAGCCAGTTACACTCTGCGGTGTTGAATCCAACGGTATGATCTGCGCAGCAGATGCTCCCGATGGTTCTGCAAGGGTAATATTCCCCGACCAGACACTGCCTAACGGTGCTAAGCTGAGATAATAAACATGACCATATAACAGAATAGAAAAGGTGTCCGCCCGTGCTCGAAAAAACGTCTTGGGCGGCACTGATACTATTCATTATTCATTAATTCCGCGTCCGTAGCTCAGCTGGATAGAGCGTCAGACTCCGACTCTGAAGGCCGCAGGTTCGACTCCTGTCGGGCGCATTTCCATATTGCAGATGATAATTAATACATAACAACAAAAGGTGTGCCCGCTCGGACACACCTTGTTTTTTATCCTAAATTCTCTTTCAGGGTACTGCGCACAGCGCCCTTGCCTGCCAGCATTTTATCGAGGTCGGTTATTATCTTGTCTGCCAGCCCTGCTTTGACAAGGTCAGTTCCGAAGAGGGTGCTGTTTGTCAGCACGGCACGTACTTTATCCGCATCGCATGAATTTCCGTACCACTCGGGGCGGACGGTTTTCTGCATCTCATCAAGCATGGGGTCGGCACTGAGTTCCATGGCATCGCCGTTGTCGTCTATACCCGTGAGGTATCTCAGCCATGCCGCTATGACAAGGGGTATCAGCGTCAGTTCGCCCGAAGTTCCTTTTTCGGCGTAGGCTTTTATCGTTTCGCCAAAGCGTATAGCCAGCTTCTGACTGGTATCGGTGGCTATCCTCTGGGGTGTATCTGGCAGATTGCCGTTGGGCAGTCTTTCTTCAAGAACCTCTTTGAGAAAAACCTCGGGGCGGATAATAACGGGGTCTACCACAACAGGCAAGCCCTCATTATAGCCCAGATCATACACCAGCTTTCTGAGGTCATCGTCTGCCATTTCCTCGGCGATCTTTTTGTGACCCAGCAGACAGCCGAAAACAGCCAGTGCCGTATGCAGAGGGTTCAGGCAGGTCATGACCTTCATCTTCTCGGCACGGTCAACGGTCTTGCGGTCGGTGAGGTATACCCCTGCTTTTTCAAGGGGCGGTCTGCCGTTGGGGAAATCGTCCTCTATCACCAGATACTGGGGCATCTCAGCATTTACGAAAGGCGCTATGAAAGTTCCGCGGGAAGTTTTTACAGGCTGCATTCCCTCAATGCCCATGGCGGTGAGTTCATCACATATGCCGCTGTCGGGGCGGGGAGTTATCTTGTCTATCATCGACCATGGGAAGCTTACCTTGCCGCTTTCCAGATAAGCGATAAAGTCATCGCTCGCCAGACCGTTTTCAGCCCATGCCTTGGCGGTGAACATAACACCATCACGAAGTTTGTCGCCGTTTCGGCTGCAATTATCCATGCTGACCAGTGCTATGGGCTTTTCACCAGCTTTGAACCTCGCATAAAGCAGTGATGCGATTATCGCCATAGCGGAGTTTAGTTCGCCCTCGGGACCTGATTTGATATCTTCTTTCACAAATGGAAAGACCTCGCCGTTCATGTCCTTTACAGCATAGCCCTTTTCGGTGATGGTGAATGATATCATCTGCAAAGAGTCGCTCTCTGCATACTTTTTCAGCAGTGCAAAACCCTCGCCCTTAGCGCACAGCGCACCGCCTATACTGCCTATCACCCGCAGATATCTTTCGCCCTGCGCCCGCAGACCAACCAGCAGTACAAGGTCATCAAAGGGGTCGTATATCTTCTCAATCGTCTCTGTGTCAAAGCTGTCCACTGCGATGATACCGCTGTCGGATTCACCTGTCTTTATCAGTTCGTCCTGTAAACAGGCTATGTAGCCGCGGAAGATATTTCCTGCCCCGAAATGTATCCAACGGGGTGCTTCCATGGTTTTTCTCTTTACAGCTTCCGTATCGTATTCGGGCATGATGAAGCCTTTGTCTTTCCATGCCTGACGGTTTTTAACAATGCTTTCCGTTGATAGCTTCATGATTATCTCCTTATCTTTGTACCTGTGCCGAACCGCCGCCGAATGCCAGCGACTTCACTTCGTCAACACTCATGATATTGCAGTCACCCTCCACCGAGAGTTTCAGACAGCTAGCCGCCGCCGCAAAATCCACTGCTGACTGTGTATCCATGCCCTCACCGAGGGCGTATATCAGCCCTGCGGAAAAGCTGTCGCCACCGCCTACTCTGTCAACTATCAGCGAGCGGTATTCACGGCTGAAACAGTGTTTTTCACCGTCATACAACAGCGCCGCCCACTTGTTCTCGTCCGATGAAAGGGTAGTCCTCAGGGTTATTGCTACTTTCTTTAAGCCGAAACGCTCTTTCAGCTTTTCAGCCACCGCCTTGTATGCTTCATAGTCGCTGTCATCGCGGGCATTGGTCGGTATTCCGAAAAGTTCCTCAGCCTGATCTCGTCCTCCGATGTAGATGTCGGTATATTCAAGTATCTCCGCCATTACCTTTCCTGCGGTATCCTTATCCCAAAGCTTGCGGCGGAAATTAATATCACAGCTGACAGTTATGCCCAGCCTTTTCGCCGTCTTAACAGCTTCCAGTGAAGCCTTTGCACATTCAGCTGAAAGTGCGGGAGTAATGCCTGTGATATGGAATAGGTCAGCCCCTGAAAGCAGTCTTTCCCAGTCAAATTCTTCTGCCTTAGCCCCCGCTACGGACGAACCTGCCCTGTCATATATCACCTTTGAGGGACGCTGTGCCGCGCCTTTTTCCAGATAATACAGACCTATCCTGTTCCCGCCTCGCAGTATGTCAGAAGTATCCACACCGTACTGACGCAGGGTGTTTATCGCTGCCTGACCTATCTCGTGGTCGGGCAGTTTTGTTATGAATTTAGCATCATACCCGAACTGTGCCAGCGATACCGCGGTATTCGCTTCACCGCCGCCGTACACCGCATCAAAGCCTTCTGCCTGCAAAAAGCGCTTGTGTCCTTCGGGTGAAAGTCTCAGCAGTATCTCGCCGAAAGTTACTACTTTCATTACGTCACCCCCGAATTATCTGTACGCCTGAAGCTTCTGCGCTGATGTGACCTCTGCGTGCCATGTGGTATAATGTCCTCTCGGGCTTTTTAGCGGCAAATACGCTTGCACCCTCTTCATCTACCCCGACATACCTTACTTTCAGCATGATGTCCACAGCCGCTTCGGTCGCTTTGCGAACCTTGCCGAAATCTCCCGCAGCTATCCATTCCTTGTTCACCATGAAACTACCGCCGCAGGCTATGACCTCGGGGGCATCGAGATATTCCCCGATGTTCTTGGTGTTAAGTCCGCCTGTGGGCATGAACTTCACACCGCCGAAGGGTGCCGCCATCGCCTTTATCATGGCAAGTCCTCCAGCCTGTTCAGCAGGAAAGAACTTTACCTCCGTAAGCCCCATAGCCACTGCCTTTCCGAGTTCTGATGGCGTAGCTATGCCGGGCAGTACCGCAACTTTTCTTTCAAGGCAGAACTTCACAACTGCTTCATCAAAATTCGGTGAAACGATGAACTTTGCTCCTGCCGCAAGTGCGTCCTCAGCCTGCTTTACCGTCAGCACTGTACCTGCACCGACTATCATCTCGGGGCAAGCTATGCACATCGCTTCGATTGCGTCCTTAGCCGCCGCTGTCCTGAAAGTCACCTCAGCCGCAGGCAGACCGCCCTCGCACAATGCCTTTGCCAGCGGCACGGCTTTTTCGGTGTCCTCGATGACTACCACGGGGATTATGCCTATCTTACTAAGTTCTTCAACTATCTTATCCATATATCATGTACCTCTTTTATTCCATTCCGAAAAATTTCATGGCGTTATTGAAGCTGACGTTTTTCACTATCTCACCCAGGTTTTCTTCATCCCAATACAGCTCGCCGTCGGCACAAAGTCTGCCTATAAATGCGCAGAGTATCCGCCTGAAATATTCGTGTCTTGTGTATGAAAGCATACACCGCGAATCCGTCAGCATACCGATAAAATTGCCCAGTACGCCCTGCTCGCAAAAACTGCGCAGATGATCTTTCATGCCGCCCAGATTATCATTGAACCACCAAGCCGCGCCGTGCTGTACCTTGCCGCACACGCCCTCATCATTGAAGCACTTCGCCAGCACATCAAGGGCTGTGTTCATCGAAGGGTCAAGGCTGTAAAGCACTGTTTTCGGCAGACTGTCGGTCTTGTCAAGTTCATCAAGAAAAGCCGCAAGGCTCTCTATGGGGGCATCGCTGTGTATGCGGTCGAATCCCGTATCTCTGCCGACAGCTTCAAACATACGGCTGTTGGAATTTCTCGCAACGCCGAAATGGAGCTGCATCACCCAGCCGTGACGGCGGTACTCTTTGCCGAGAAACAGCATGACCTCGGTTATGAAGCTCAGCCTTTCCTCCTCGGTGACGGTTTCATTCGCCATGCCCTTGCGGAAAATGCGCTCACACTCCGCTTCACTTATGCGGTCACAGGGGAACATAACCGTGCTCTGGTCACTGCTTTTGCAGCCCATGCCTGCAAAGAAGTCTATCCTCGTGGACAGCGCTTTTTTCAAGTTCTCAAAGCTGTTAACATCAACTCCCGCTGCTTTTCCGAGCGCACTGACATAATCCCCGAATCCGCCGTCCTCTATAAGCAGTACCTTGTCCGGTCGGAATGTGGGTATCACCCTGCACCCGAGACTTTTATCCTCTGCTATGGCTTTGTGCCACTTCAGATCGTCGCAGGGGTCATCGGTAGTGCCTACGACCCTTACTTTCGACATACCTATTATCTTCTTTGCTGAAAGTTCGCCGCTTTGCAGTTTTGCATTGCACAGGTCGAATATCTCGTCCGCGTTTTTTTCGCATATCGGAAGAGTGCAGTCAAAATATCTCTGCAATTCCAGATGACTCCAGTGATAAAGGGGACTCCCCACAGCCTGTGAAAGCGTTCTGCACCAGAGCCTGAAACGCTCGCGGCTGTCCTCTTTGCCTGTTATGTACTTCTCGGCTATACCGCACTGACGCATTGCACGCCACTTGTAGTGGTCACCCCCTAGCCAGAGTTCGGTTATGCTGTCGAAGTTCCTGTCCTCGGCGATATCCTTCGGGTCGATGTGGCAGTGATAGTCGATTATAGGCATATCCTCTGCGTACTTATGGAACAGTATACGTGCTTCTTCGGTATCCAGAAGAAAATCCTTATCCATAAACGCTCGTTTTGTGTTATCCATATTTTACCTTTCTGTAACTGTGATAGATCGTTATATCCATTATGTCAAGGGTGTCCCCCATTTCTGCGGAACACCCGTTGTTTTGCTTATTTTTCGTTCAGCTTGTCCAGCATATCCCATACACCGAGTATGTACATTATGCCCAGCGCCCTGTCATACAGCCCATAGCCGGGACGGCATTTCTCGTCCCATATGTGTCTGCCGTGATCGGGGCGGATATATCCGTCAAAACCGCCGTCGTGGTATGCTTTGATGATATCCAGTATGCCTACATCACCGTCGCAGTCGCGGTGAGAGGTTTCGCTGAAATCTCCGTTATCGAAATGCTTGACGTTGCGGATATGCGCAAAGGCTATCCTGTCACAGTGCTTTCTCACTATGTCAGCTACATTGTTATCGGGATTTGAACCCAGTGAGCCCGAGCAAAGTGTCAGACAGTTGTATGGGTCATCTACCATTTTAAGGAAACGTTCCACAGCTGATTCATCGGTCAGCAGGCGTGGAAGCCCGAATATATCCCAGGGCGGGTCATCGGGGTGTATAGCCATTTTGATATCACACTCGTGGCAAACGGGCATAAGCTCTTCAAGGAAGTATTTCAGGTTCTCCCAGAGTTTTTCCTTGTCAACGTCCTTGTAAAGGGCGAAAAGCTCTTTCAGATTTGCCAGTCTTTCGGGTTCCCAGCCGGGCATGGTGTAGCCTTTAGTCTCTTTCAGGATATAGGCTGCCATCTCCTCGGGATCCTGCTTTATCTTGCTTTTTTCGTAATAAAGCGCAGTTGAACCGTCGGGCAGAGGGTGGAAAAGGTCTGTCCTCGTCCAGTCGAAAACAGGCATGAAATTATAGCAGACTACTTTCACACCGAAATCTTTTAAATTTCTGAGCGTCTGCTTGTAGTTCTCTATGTAGAGATCGCGGTTTGCCCCCGCGGTCTTTATATCATCGTGTACGTTCACCGATTCCACAACGCTCATGCCGAAGCCGTACTTGTCCAGTTCGTTCTTGACAGCCTGTATCTCAGATTTTTCCCAGACTTCGCCGGGCTGCTTTTCATGCAGTGCCCAGACTATCTCACTGACGCCGGGTATCTGCCGTATCTGCGAGAGCGTAATGCTGTCGTTTCCCGTGCCGTACCAGCGGAATGACATTTTCATGTGCTTGCCTCCCAACACTATAATATTCAACTATATTATACTACTCTATAATTGTGAATACAAGTAAAGTTTAGCTATCCGCATCACTGTTACGACAACGTTTAAGTACGTGCTTTTGCGGGATTTTACGACAATGCAGTGTCAGGCAAAGACTTGCCGATTATTGCGGTTTTCGCGACTCTCTCCGTTTCGGTCGATAGGGCAACAACATCACCTATGTCTTGTGAATACGGCGCGTTTAGCTTTTGCGTTGCAGCTACAAAACAAATGTTCCACGTGGAACATTTTATTTCTGTCTGACGGACTGCGTGTGAAGTTGCAGTCCTCGCTTTCGGGGTCGATAGCAACATAACCTATGTCTTGTGAATACGGAGCGTTTAGCTTTTGTAATGTGTCTATAAAACAAATGTTCTACGTGGAACATTTTATTTCTGTCTGGCGGACTGCGGGAAGGTCGCCCCTCACTCCGTTCGGGTCGAGAAATCGGATTCGCTGTCGCTGTCCGATTTCGGGCGCGGGCAATATTTCACGGACATAGAAAGAACGTGGACGTTTGATTGTCCACGCTCTGGATTTAGTTGCCCGCGCCTTTTGGGTCGGAAGATAGTCTGCTATTGCTTTGAAAGTTGCCACGTCGCTTTTGCGCCTTGACCGAGAGGCTCTGCCCCTCGTGCTTCCCGCAAGCCTTTCGCGAAAGGCTTGACCCAAAGCTCTTCTCCTTGGCATTCTATCCTAAGCCCAGCTACCTTACCGCCCTGCCAACAATTAATGAACACACTAACGCTTCGCTTTTAGTGTTGTGAATTATGAATTAAGACAAGCTTCTCAGTTCCTCAAGGGTCATGTTTTTCTGAAAAGCAAGATTTATCCCCTCAGCGATATACCCCGCTGCTGATTTCACAAGTTTGTCTATGCTTCCCGGGGTGACGGTCATGCGCTCACTGCCATCGGGGGCGGGTCTGCCGAATATCATCTCGGCGGCTGACGCAAGGTCTACCACCATTGGAACGCCGATAGCTATGCAGGTCACGCCGAGGGTCGCACGGGAAAGTTCTTTGCGGGAATTCTCAACACCGCTGCCCGGAGATATGCCTGTGTCACATATCTGTATCGTCCGCCCGAGATGATCCAGATCCCAGCAGGCGAGAGCGTCAACAGCTATCACAAGGTCAGGCTGAACGGCTTCACACAGGGCTTTGATCTGCTCGGTAGACTCTATGCCAGTCTGTCCAAGCACACCTGTTTCAATAGCCGATACTTCCGTCAGTTCGTCGGTGTCCAGTTCATGGGCAAGACGCTTGATATGTCTGGTGGCGAATATCTTATCCACCGTCAGCGGACCAAGTGCATCGGCGGTAAGATGTCTGTTGCCAAGACCAGCCACAAGTATGTGCTCGGCTCCGACCGCAAGACTTCGCAAGGTGTTTGCTATGGTTTGTATACGGCTGTCGCGGCAGGGACAGAAATTCTCAAAAGTGCTGTCTATGGCTTTCAGGGTGACATACCGTCCCTTGGGTCGGCAGAGTTCGTTGGCTGCGGCAGAAGTCTCTATCGTGATATCTGCGATCTCAAGCTGTGCATCAGACAGGATATCTATTTTTCGGGATACGCCTTCAAGGTCGCGGCTTAGTGACAGCCTGCGGGCGGCTTCAACTGCAAGGTCGGTGCGTAGGTCTTTCATTTAAGTGCCTTCTTTCCTGTAGAAATATTGTAGATTTAAACAATATGTACAAATAAAGTTCCGAAAATTTGCGGAATTTTTTTTGAAAACCCCTTGCAATTGGGAGAAAAATGTGTTACACTATTTTAGTAAGCTTGCCAAATCTGTTATCCGCATTTCCTCTCAGTCTGCGGATAGCTTATCCTGATAAGCGAGATTTTATACATTGAGGGAGGTGTCCATAATGCCTAACATTAAGTCTGCAAAGAAGAGAGTTAAGGTCATCGAGAAGAAGACCCTGAGAAACAAGGCTATCAAGTCCGATCTTAAGACTGCTCTGAAGAAGGCTGATGCTGCTGTTGCTAACAATGCTGCTGATAAGGAGCAGGTAGTTAGAACCGCTATCAAGAAGGTCGATATGGCTTGCACAAAGGGTATTCTGCACAAGAATAACGCTGCAAGAAAGAAGTCTCAGCTTGCTAAGAAGCTCGGCTAAGATCGTTTTTAATAACGGATATGACCCGATGACGAAAGTCTTCGGGTCTTTTTATGTCATGCGCGATTTGCTGAATATGGAAGGGGCTATCGGTTTAGTTATGCGCGTTTTATATGAAAATAATTTGTTCATAAAATAGCTGAATAAAATATAAATTGGTGTAGTATAATTAGATAGGCAACTGATAGTTAGCAAGCTAATCATAAGGGGGCGAATAATTAGTGAGAAAAGAAATACAGAAAGAAGTTATAATAGCCTCTAAGTATGTTCATCAGAAAATAGGATGTATAATCAATTCCGAGCTCGCCCACAACGATATAACTGCGGCGCAGAGCCATGTGCTGATGTTCATCATGTGCCATGAACCGCCTGTTTATCCGTCGGATATACAGCGGGAGATGCATATATCAGGGGCAACGGTCTCGGGGCTTGTGAAAAAGCTGAGGTCGAAAGGATACCTTACGATGGAGGGCTGTGACACCGATGAACGCAGGCGAGGTCTGATAGCCACCGAAAAGGCTGCTATGCACAAAGCTGAGATAGAAAACTGCATGGGCAGTATCGAAGACAAGGCTTTCAAGGGATTTGAGGAAGATGAACTTGAAACTCTGAATAAACTGCTGTCGCGGATGGCAGAAAATTTAAAAGACGCTGAAAAGGAGGGTCAGGATAAATGAAGAAGATCCTAGCTCAGATAAAGCAGTATAAAAAGGATACTATCCTCACGCCTTTTTATGCGATGCTGGAAGTCGTTATGGAAGTGCTGCTGCCCTACATAATGGCGATGATAATCGACAAGGGAATTGAAAAAAACGATATGAAAGCAGTGGGGCTCTACGGCGGACTGATGGCGGGTGCGGCTGTGGTCAGCCTGTTTTCGGGCATCATGTCGGGAGTACATGGCGCAAGAGCCTCAACAGGTTTTGCCTGCAATCTGCGAGAGGAGATATACCGTAAGATACAGACATTCTCCTTCGGTAATATCGACAAGTTCTCAACTGCAGGCCTGGTAACGCGAATGACTACTGATGTAACCAATATACAGAACGCTTTCCAGATGTGCATACGCATAGCAGTTCGTGCACCTTTTATGCTGATAAGCAGTATGGTGATGAGTTTCCTGGTAAGCCCGCGAATGAGCAGTATGTTCCTTGTGGCATTGCTGGTGCTTGCTGTGGCGCTTAGTCTGGTGGTAAGGTTCGCCATGAAGACATTCAGCGCGGCTTTTCAGAAATACGATGAGCTCAATTCCAGCGTACAGGAAAATGTATCGGCTATACGAGTTGTAAAGGCATATGTACGTGAGGACTACGAAAAGCTGAAATTCCGCAAGGCATCGGGCAACCTTTACAATATGTTCGTCAAGGCGGAGAGCATTGTGGCACTGAACAACCCTGTAATGATGTTTGTCAGCTACTCGGCTATCATTGCTATAAGCTGGCTGGGCGCTCACATGATAGTGGGCGGCACACTCACAACAGGTGAGCTGACCAGCCTGTTCTCCTACATTTTCAGCGCTTTCATCTCGCTGATGATGCTCTCGTTCATATTCGTTATGATATCCATGTCAACTGCCAGCATAAAGCGTATCAGCGAGGTGCTGGATGAAGAACCCGACCTCTCCGACAAGGCTGACACCATCAAGGAGATGAAGGACGGTTCCATCGACTTTGAGCACGTTGATTTTGCATACTTCAAGGGCGAGAACAAGGAAGTACTCCACGATATCGACCTGCATATTAAATCGGGCGAAACTATCGGTATAATAGGACCTACAGGTTCGGGCAAGACCTCTCTTGTCAACCTTATAAGCAGACTTTACGATGTTACATCGGGGTCAGTTAAGGTCGGCGGAGTAGATGTAAGAGATTATGATATGGAATTCCTCAGAAACAATGTATCTGTGGTATTGCAGAAGAACGTGCTGTTCTCTGGCACTATCATCGATAATCTCCGCTGGGGCAATGAGGATGCTACCGAAGAGGAATGCATAGAAGCTTGCAAGTCGGCTTGTGCAGATGAATTCATCGAGCGTATGCCCGATAAGTATAACTCCCGTATCGAACGCGGCGGCGCTAACGTTTCGGGCGGACAGAAGCAGAGACTCTGTATAGCAAGAGCGCTGATGAAGAGCCCAAAGGTGCTTATCCTCGACGATTCCACCAGTGCGGTGGATACTGCTACTGATGCGAAGATAAAGCAGGCTTTCGCCGAGAAGATACCCGGCACTACAAAGATAATAATCGCACAGCGTATATCCAGCGTTGAAAAGGCTGACAGGATACTCGTTATCGAAGATGGCAGGATAACCGGCATCGGCACTCACGAAGAACTGCTGAAGACCAGCGAGACCTACGCTGATATTTACAGTTCACAGGCAGGCGGCGGAGGAGATTTCGACCGTCCCGAGAACGCCGATGGCAAAGCTGTAAGCATAAGAAAGGAGGGAGTATAAATGCCAAGACCTGATAGAACAGCACCCCGTCCGCAAATGAGCAAGGACACTTTCAAAGTGCTGGGGCGTGTGCTTAAATTTATGTTCAAGGACTATAAGATGCATTTCGGGATAGTTGTGGTCTGCATCATCATACAGGCTGTTACGACCCTTGTGGGCATGGTGTTCATACAATCCCTCGTTGATGACTATGTTATGCCTATGCTCAAAGAAAAGAAGGAGCTCGGCGATGCGTTTGTCGCTGACTATAAGCCGCTGGCTATGGCTCTGGTAAGGCTTGCGGTGATATATGTACTTGGACTCACCTCGGCTTATGCCTATAACCGTATCATGGTAAACGTAGGTCAGGGTACTCTGCGCAATTTCAGGAACGCGCTGTTCGATAACATGGAGAGTCTGCCGATAAAGTATTTTGACACCCACGCACACGGTGATATAATGTCGGTATACACCAACGATGTTGATACTCTCAGACAGTTCATCGCACAGAGCATACCTCAGCTCATAAACTCCACCGTGACACTGGTGGTAACGCTTATATCCATGTTCACCAGAAACATACCCCTTTCACTGCTTTCGATATTCATGGCGGGTGTTATGATGTTCGTGACAGCGAAGATATCGGGCAATTCTGGTAAATATTTTGCGGCACAGCAGAAGGATCTGGGTGAGGTAAACGGCTTCATCGAAGAGATGCTGGACGGTCAGAAGGTTGTCAAGGTGTTTTGCCATGAGGAAAATGCGCAGGCAGATTTCAGGGAGCTCAATGATAAATTGCGCGACAGTGCCAACAACGCAAACAAGTTTGCAAACATACTGATGCCAATAAACGGCAACATCGGCAATATCAGCTATGTGCTGTGTGCAGTCTTCGGTGCGATACTGCTTATAAACAATGTCGGCAGTATAACCCTTGGCAGACTTGTTGCTTTCCTTACGCTGAACCGTAACTTCACAATGCCCATCACCCAGATAAGCCAGCAGATGACCTTTGTTATAATGGCTTCCGCAGGTGCAGGCAGAGTTATGGATCTGCTGGATCAGACTCCCGAGACCGATGAGGGATATGTAGAATTTGTAAATGCTAAATTCGATAATGATGGCGAACTGAAAGAATGTGCAGAGCGTACAGGCACATGGGCTTGGAAACACCCCCACAAGGAGGACGGAACTGTCACCTATACCCAGATGAAGGGTGAGA
Source organism: Ruminococcus albus AD2013 (assembly GCF_000526775.1). Lineage (NCBI taxonomy): Bacteria > Bacillati > Bacillota > Clostridia > Eubacteriales > Oscillospiraceae > Hominimerdicola > Hominimerdicola alba. Next base: position 2,640,164 of record NZ_JAGS01000001.1, on the reverse strand, counting down.
TAGTTTTTGACGGTGTAGATTTCGGATACAATGACGAAAAGATCGTTCTTCACGATGTACAGCTGTTCGCTAAGCCTGGTCAGAAGATAGCCTTTGTAGGTTCAACAGGTGCAGGCAAGACCACTATCACCAATCTGATAAACCGTTTCTATGATATTCAGGACGGTAAGATAAGGTATGACGGCATAAATATCACCAAGATCAAAAAGCCCGCACTGAGAAAAACTCTCGGCATAGTTTTGCAGGATACCCACCTGTTCACGGGTACGGTAATGGATAATATCCGCTACGGAAACCTCGATGCTACCGATGAGGAATGTATCGCGGCGGCTAAGCTTGCGAATGCTTCGGGCTTTATCGAGAAGCTTGAACACGGCTACGACACCGTATTAAAGGGCGACGGCGGAAACCTCAGCCAGGGACAGCGACAGCTTCTTGCCATAGCAAGAGCCGCAGTCGGCGACCCGCCTGTGCTTATCCTCGATGAGGCGACTTCCTCCATCGATACACGCACAGAAAAGCTGGTCCAGACAGGTATGGACGCTCTCATGAATGGAAGGACTACTTTCGTTATCGCCCACAGACTTTCAACCGTCAAGAATTCCGATTGCATAATGGTTCTTGAACAGGGCAGGATAATCGAGCGCGGCACACACGATGAACTGCTTGAAAAGAAAGGAAAGTACTTCCAGCTTTACACAGGAAGCTTTGCAGAGAACTGATATCATAAAACAAAAGCGCAGTATGCTGTTGATAACATACTGCGCTTTCTATATTGGAGATGTTTACTTTGAATTCGCTGTAACAGGTGTATCTTCTGTGGAATCAGGAGATCTTGAGTAGAGATATTTGAGGAATATCGGAGTAACTATACTGCTTACGATTATCAGCAGTATAACAGCAGTGGAGTAGTCAGCGGGGATAACGCCCATGCTTAGACCTTTGTTTGTGATGATGAGGGCGACCTCGCCTCGGGTCATCATGCCTGCACCTATCTTTATGCAGTCGATGGTCTTGAACTTGAAGCACTTTGCAGCAAGTCCGCAGCCGATGAGCTTTGCGAGCATAGCCACTGCCACGAATGCCAGTGAGAAGAGTATTATCTCGCTGTTCATACCGTCGAAGTTGGTTTTAAGACCTATGCAAACGAAGAATATCGGGGCAAAGAACATATATCCGTTGACGCTTACTTTGCGGTCGATATAATCAGCATCGCGGACGTTGCAGAGGATTATGCCTGCGATATAAGCACCTGTGATATCGGCGATACCGAAGAATTCTTCTGCCACATATGCCAGTACAAAGCAAAGGCTTAATGCAACGATGGGGATACGTCTTGTATGAGGATATTTTTCGTCCCACACCTTGAATATCTTGTATATCACAATGCCCAGTATGAGGGACGCTGCAAGGAATCCAACAACTTTCAGCGAAACTACGCTTATCTTGCTGGACGGGTCTTTCATGCTGAGGACGAAGGTGAGTACCACTATGCCGATGATATCATCTATTATGGCAGCTGAAAGTATCGTCTGTCCCACGCGGCCTTTCAGCACGCCCATTTCTTTAAGTGCTTCCACCGTTATTCCCACGGAAGTTGCGGTCATTATACAGCCGACGAACATCGCTTTGAAGAAACTCTCGCTGCCGAAACCGTCAAAACCGTAGAAGGCGGTATACAGTCCCGCACCGCATACCAGCGGTACGAATACGCCCACACAGGCTAGTATACAGGCGACGAATCCTGATTTTTTCAGCTCCTGCAAATTGGTTTCAAGACCTGCCGAGAACATTATCAGTATAACACCGATCTCTGATAATATGCTCAGGTTATCCGAAGGATGCAAAATATTCAGCACGCACGGTCCGATTATCACACCTGCGATGATCTCGCCGACTACCATGGGCGCCTTGATCCTTCTTGCCAGCAGCCCCATGAATTTCGCGCTCATCATTATGATGGCGAGATCCATAAGTATTTCGTATGGTTCCAAATTATTACCCCCTAAAAAGCGCAAATATTCTCCCCCGTCCGAAGACAGGGGAGAAACGGTTCTTACTATTAAAAGTATAACATACTTTACATGGAAATATGTCAATATTTATCGGAAAATTTGTTAAGTAAAATTAACTTAAAAGCTTCTTGCCCTTGATGTGTGCCGCAAGTTTTGTAAGGTCGGAAACATTTATTTTGTTGTCCTTGTTGAAATCTGCGATAGATGTGTCGGGGAGAAATCTCTTGCCCTTGATATGAGCTGCCAGCTTTGCGATGTCGGTGATGTTTACTGAACCGTCACCATTAAGGTCGCCTATCAGAGTTTCAGGTTTCGTATCATCGTTGCGATCGTGCACGACAGCATTGTGCGTATCGAGATTTACAGCAAGGTCAAAGCCTGTTATCTCATTGAACGTTACATGATGTGTCGAATGTTCTGTTTCTGTGGTGACATCATATGTGAACCATGATAGTTCGGAAGTATCAAAGTTCAGCACCTTATCGCCTTTTACAGTCAGTTCGCTGGCATCATAGGAATCGAATGTTACGTATGTACCATCTATTCCTTCTTTGTATACAGGGTTCGCGGAAAATTCAAAAGATAAGCCGTCGACCACGTAAGTATCTTTCAATCCCTGATTTTCAGGAAAGTCGGTGGAAACATAGAAAACGAATTTTGCGAAATCATCGAGGGTTTTGCTGTTTGCTTTCAGTATTGACTCTATCTCTTCTTTGGTCACAGTCTTGCTGAACTTTTTCTCGCTCTGCGCGTCCGATTCGTCTAATACGATATCTGTATCTATCTCCGAACCGTCGGTCAGCTTTATGGAGGCTGTTATAGTGTAATTCACCTTTTGAGCGGGGTTTTCTATATCGGGATTTGATGAGCTGTCATCGCTTTCCGAACTATCGTTACCGCCGATCCCGGCATTGCTTGAAGAATCATCATCGGGCATCGATGAACTTCCTGAGTCATCTGTTACGGGGATTATCGGCAGTTCAACACCGCTGTCGTTATCAGCCGATACTCCGACTCCCGGCACGGATGCCCATGCAAATGCCGTCACAAGTGCTACAGCTGCTGCGAATGTGGTAATTCTTTTCATAGTATCTACCTCCGTTTCCTGTAATTTAAGCAAGAGGATACCTTCATCGGGTATCCTCTCAGTAATTTATACTTCTGCTATTACCTCTACTTCAACAAGAACGTCCTTGGGGAGTTCCTTTACCGCTACGCAGGAACGAGCGGGCTTGGAAGTGAAGTACTCGCCGTAAACACCGTTGAATGCTGCGAAGTCGCTCATGTTTTTCAGGAAGCAAACTGTCTTTACAGCCTTGTCTATCGAAGTGCCCGCAGCTTTCAGTACTTCGCTGAGGTTCTTGCAAACCTGATGGGTCTGCTCCTCGATGGTTGCTGCTTCAACATTGCCTGTTGCGGGGTTGATAGCTATCTGTCCCGAGGTGAACACCAGTCCGCCTACTACTTTTGCCTGAGAATAAGGTCCGATCGCATCGGGTGCTGTTTTGGTATAAACTGTCTCTGCCATAATTGATTACTCCTTTTAGATAATGGTTATTTATGAACTCGGCTTCTGCCGCATTCGTATTTATATAGTATATAGCTTCTGTATCCTGTCCTTGTTACGTGATACGAAGTCTGTCTGAACAAAACCTGTTTCTTTCAAAGCGCTCTGTATCATGATCCTGGTCAGGTCGGGGACATCGTCTCTCTCGGTTGCTTCATAAGCGTCTATCCATACAGCTTCGCTGTTTTCGTCGTTATCGGAACGAGCCTCGCCGCTGACATAGCTTGCGGTGAACACGCTGTACCAGTCCTTGTCGCTGAATCTTACGCCTATGAGCTTTTCTGCCTTTACGGTAACTCCTGTTTCTTCAAGGACTTCTCTTTCGCAAGCCGCATCGGGAAGTTCACCTTTGCGTATATAACCGCCCGGGATTATCAGCAGACCTTTGCCTGCGCCGTAGGTGTGCCTTACCAGAAGCACCTTGCCGTCCTTTATGACGACTGCCGCCGCGGATTTGCCCCAGTCGTTATCCTTTTCGTTTTCTGCACTCATATTATTTGTTTACTATCTTGAAGCCCTTAGCTGTAAGAGCCGCACGGATATCACGGATATGGTTGTAATCTCTTGTTTCGAGAACGAGTCTGAGCAGGCATTCGGTGATGTCGCTGTCCTCACTTGCTCTCTCGTGGTGGATAGATACCACATTCGCACCGAGGTCGGCAATAGTTGCAGAAACATCTTTCAGCTGACCGGGCTTGTCTTCAAGCTGAATGGTCAGTGTGTCGGAACGTCCCGATTTCAGCAGACCTCTCTTGATAACACGGGAGAGTATTGTAACGTCGATATTGCCGCCTGAAACAAGGCATACAACGTTCTTGCCCTTGATGTCGGGTATCTTGTTGAACATAACAGCCGCAACAGATACAGCGCCCGCGCCTTCTGCGATGAGCTTCTGCTTCTCGATGAGGTGGAGTATAGCTGAGCTTACTTCGTCATCGGTGACGGTAACTATGCCGTCAACGTACTGCTTGCAGTATTCAAATGTGTTAACGCCGGGTTCTTTTACCTGAATGCCATCAGCAATGGTGTGAACGCTGTCAAGGCAGAGTATCTTGTCTTCGGCGATGGACTTCACCATAGAGGGTGCGCCCTCAGCCTGAACACCGTATACTTTTACGCGGGGATTAAGCTGTTTTACTGCGAAAGCAACGCCCGAGATAAGTCCGCCGCCGCCCACGGGAACAACGATAACATTGGCATTAGCCACCTGATTGAGTATCTCAAGTCCGATAGTGCCCTGACCTGCGATAACATTTTCATCGTCAAAGGGGTGTATAAAAGTATAGCCGCACTCGTCGCGCTGACGTATAGCCTCGGCATAAGCGTCATCGTATACACCTGGAACAAGGCATATCTCAGCACCATAGCTTCTTGTAGCCTCGACCTTGGAAATAGGCGCACCATCAGGCAGACAGATTATCGAGCGGATACCGTTCTTTGCAGCTGCAAGCGCAACGCCCTGAGCGTGGTTGCCTGCGGAACAAGCGATAACACCGTGAGATTTCTCTTCATCGGAGAGCTGGGATATCCTGTAATAAGCACCTCTTACCTTGAAAGAACCTGTTATCTGGAGATTTTCCGTTTTAAGGAAAACGTTGCAGTCAGGGTTTACCTGGGGTGCAGCGATACAGGCGGTAGGTCTGATGACTTCTTTCAATACATTTGATGCGTCGAACACTTTATCGAGTGTAAGCATGGTGATTGACCTCTTTTCAAATAATTCTTAGTTTCCGTAAAAACCTTTAAATTATATTATATCACTAAGATAGTGGATTGTCAATATTCTGTGAACGCGAAAAAGGGGATATTTCGGGATTGACAAATGTTGAAAAACATAATATAATGTTTCTGAAATTTAATAATATAAAAAGGAGGAAATTTTATGAACACTAAAAAGATAATAGCAGGGCTTATGGCGCTGATGTTTGTTTTCGGAGGAACGGCACTGCCAAAGCTTCCGACAGCCTTCGATACCGCTGTAACGGCGAGTGCTTTTTATGAAACCTACGGGAACTTTAATTATATAGTAGATCATGAAAAAAACACTATCATGATAGACGGATTTAAAGATGGGTATGATGACTCGGAAACAAATATAGTAATACCCTCCGAGATAGATGGCAAGCCAGTTACTGAGATACTGGATGAAGCATTTAAGTGCCACAGTGAGATCAAAAGTGTTGTTCTGCCTGATGGACTTATTGAAATAGGAGAATTTGTATTCGAGGGCTGTACGAATCTTGAAGAGATAAACCTGCCAGAAAGTATCACCATCATAGGTGAAGATGCATTTTACGCAACAAAATGGTTAAATGATAAACTAGCCGAAGATCCGCTTGTTATCGATAGTAACATTGTAATTGACGGCTGCCATTGCAAAGGCGATATAGTTATACCCGATGGTGTCAGGGTCATAAGTTCATGCGCATTCCGTGAAAGTGGTATCACAAGCGTTAAGATACCCGACAGCGTCATAGAGATGGGTACATTCGCATTTGAGAGAAGTGCTCAGCTTGAAAATGTGACTCTTTCCAATAGTATCACAGAACTTAAAACTGCTGTTTTTGAAGAATGTGAAAGCCTCACAAGCATCATCATTCCCGACGGTGTTACAAAAATAAAAGTTGATGCATTTAATACGTGCAGTAAGCTTGCTGATGTGACCATACCCAAAAGTGTGACAGATATTGATCATAGTGCATTTTCAGGAACACCGTGGCTTGAAAAAAAGACTGTTGAAGATCCCTTGGTCATTATCAATAATGTCCTGCTCCAAGCAGGAACTTGTAAGGGGGATGTTGTGATACCCGATGGTGTTACAGTGATAGAAGATTATGCATTTCACCGCAATAAGGACATCACAAGCGTAACGATACCCGCGAGTGTTACCGAAATCGAATCACGAGCATTTGAAGATTGCAGTGAACTTGCAAAAGTTAGTATGGCAGAAGGTATGTTAAGCATAGGTTTTATGGCATTTTACGATTGTACTGCCCTTACCGATGTCAATATTCCCGAAAGTGTTCAATACGTTGGTTATTTTGCGTTTGGAAACACAAAATGGCTGGCAGACAAGCGGGCTGAAGATCCGCTGGTCATAATTAATAATAAGGTGTTTGATGCCGTTGCCTGTGAGGGCGATGTTGTTATACCGGAAGGGGTAACAGGTAATTATGAAATGGCATTCCAAGACTGTTTATATATCACCTCCGTGACTATCCCGCGAAGCTTCACTTCCATAGATGACTACACATTTTCAGGCAATTACAAACTCAAAAGTGTGAATATCCCGGACACTTTGACAAGTATTGGATATAGTGCATTTGCTTTTTGTCAATCACTTGAAGAAGTTACCATACCCGAAAATGTTACAAGCATAGGTGCTGCCGCTTTTTATAATTGCACAAGCCTGACAATCGTAACAATTCCCGCAAGCGTGACTGAAATCGGGAACTCGGCATTCGGGTATAAAGACGGCGAAAAAATCGACGGCTTTACCATATCAGGCTATACAGGCACAGCAGCCGAAAAGTACGCAAAGGACAACGGCTTTGAATTCGTATCATTGGGGGTAATGCAGGATAAGCTTAAAGGAGACCTCAATGGTGACGGTGTTGTAAACATTAACGATCTTGCGAAGCTTGCCGCACATATCAAGGGAAAGAGACTTCTGCCTGAACCGGTTATAGCAGATTTCAACAATGACAACAAAATAAATGTTACCGATCTTACAAAGCTGGCAGCGCATATCAAGGGCAAGAGAATGCTGAAATAAAGGTTTTTCGGGGAAACCGGCATGATAAGGATATCTCCCTCAATGCGAGGGAGATATCTTACATCGGCAAAATATACAAAAATGGTATAAATTAACCCTAAACAAATCTCTGGGATTTTCAGGGAGTTAGTCTTGACAAATTGCACTTAATGTGAGATAATTTAATAAAGACTATTGTCTGACGTTAACAATTGAAACGAATATAAAAAAGGAGGAAAATCCTAATGAAAAAGTTTGTTTGCACTATTTGCGGTTATATCTATGAAGGCGAGGCTGCTCCTGAGAAATGTCCTCAGTGTAATGCTCCCGCTTCAAAGTTCGATGAACTGAAGGAAGCTGCTGAACTTGTATGGGCTGATGAGCACAGAGTAGGTGTGGCTCAGGGTCTTGATCCCGAGATCGTTGCTGGTCTTAAAGAGAATTTCAACGGTGAATGTTCCGAGGTAGGTATGTATCTTGCAATGGCAAGAGTTGCTTACAGAGAGGGCTATCCCGAGGTAGGTCTTTACTATGAGAAGGCTGCATGGGAAGAGGCTGAGCACGCTGCTAAGTTTGCAGAGCTTCTGGGCGAGGTAGTTACACCTTCTACCAAGAAGAATCTGGAAATGAGATATATGGCTGAAAATGGTGCTTGCGAGGGCAAGATGAAGCTGGCTAAGAAGGCTAAGGAACTTGGCTATGATGCTGTACACGACACAGTTCATGAAATGGCTAAGGACGAAGCAAGACACGGCTGTGGCTTCAAGGGTCTGTATGACAGATACTTCAAGTAAGCTTTATTTACAGGCATAACAGCCTGCTATCATGTATGCCGCCGGTGTTCGGCGGAGATTGTGAATATGTATTATATTGTGATACCCGAGCAGAAATGTTCGGGTATTTTTTGTCGTAATTTGCTGATTTTCATAATAAAATGTGTATTTTTGCAATAATTTACAAATTAATAATTGAATTTTTGCGGCGGTATTGCTATAATGTATCTATATACAGAAAATTTGATAGGTCATATATAAAATGCAATGGCTCAGATATGAATGCATTTTGCATAATGAACGTTATTGAAGATAGAGGTACGTGTATTGGAAAAAGATGGAAGAAAAAAGCTGAAGCACTCTGTACGCACGATGATGATAGTTATGCTCATTGTTATGGCGGCAGTATGCGCGGTCTGCATCAGCTATGCAAGCTTCGTGCATTATGATAAACAGCTTGAATACGAAGCCGAGCTGCTCAGAAATTCTGCTGAACAGTCAGCGGCTATGCTGGATATGCATTTTAAAAAGCTGGAAGATGCCAGTGTTATCGTGCTTGCCGATGAGGGACTGATGAGTTTTGATGCGGCCAATTTCTCAACGAGTACGGAATACGACAATTCACAAAGGCTGGCTGAACTCAGAAAGACCGTGACGGATCTCAGCATTATCGATAACTACTGCGATTTCGCACTGATATACCGCAATGATGCAGCGGCGGGTATACTTTCGGATGGTTCGAGAGAGCTGATGTGCGATAATGAGAAAAAGGTCTATCCTTTCCTGAAAAGGCTGCTGGGTGAAAACCGAAGGGTATGGGTCGCAGGAGTTAATGATGACCTGGGAAAGGTGTACTACATAAGCCAGGCGAATGACAATGTGCTTTTCCTGGGAAGCTTCTACACGGAGGAGCTCAGATACCTTATAACAAGTGCAGAGCGTATAAAGGATTCACAGCTGCTGCTAATGGACGGCGATAAGAATATTATCACCATAAGCAACACAAAAAAAGAATTCGATATAGACCAGACCAGCAGCGATAGCTGTGTGGTTATCTCAGATACAACTATACAGGCAGAAAAAATGCTGAAAAACGGCTGGAATATCGTGCTGCTGAAAGATATGTCAGGTGCATACGAGTTTTATAAAAAGCTTGAGCTTGAAACAGCTGTGGCGCTTATGCTGGTGCTGATACTGACGCTGACCCTGCTGGTTATAAACTTAAAGAATGAACCTGCCTTCGGAGCGGAATCTTCGATGACACCTGATGTGGATATGCTGACGGGTATAATCAATGCCGAAGAAGCCGAGAATATCATCGCAGATAAGCTGGAGACCTGTGTTTCGGGTGCGACGATGATGCTGGCGATAGCAAGGATAACAAATCTTGACAAGATACGAGCGGCTTACGGTGCATCGGGATACAATGGCGCGATAATCAAGTCTTACCGTGGTCTTGCGGAGTTTCTGAAGACGGATTCGCCCGAATCCAAGAATATCCTCGGACGTACAGGAGAGGGTGAGTTCCTGATAATGGCTGACTACACGCAGTACGATCTCTTCAAGGCGAATGATGCCCTTAAACAGGGCCTTATCGATATGAGTGAGGCTTTGAATTCTGTGTACCTGGCAAATGTGGACGATATCCATATCTGTGTGGGCGCATCGATCTATCCCCACAACAGTACGGATTATGACGAGCTTTATCTTATGGCTGAAAAGGCGCTTCAGGAAGCGATAGACGATGATGAGAAAAGCTACGCTATCTATAAAAAGGAAAAGAGCACGCACAAATGATGGAGCATATTTTTAAAAGATCTGCAGCGGTACTGACTGCGGCTGTCATGCTGGTGCTTTGCGGCTGTCACGAAAGGACGCTGAAAGAGGAAGACGAACCTGTCGAGATAAGCTTCTCCTGGTGGGGGACCGATGACAGGAACGAAAGAACGCTGAACGGTCTGCATATGTTTACCGAACAGAGCGGGATAAATGTACGCCCGAAATACTCGGAATTCACAGGATACAAATCGCAGATCGATGTTCAGATGTATTCCGGCACTCAGTCCGATGTCATGCAGCTGAACTACGACTGGCTTTATGAATATACCAGGAACGGCAATGAGTTCTATGAGCTGTCCGATCTTGCGGATATAGACCTTTCCACATACCCTGAGGGCTCACTCAGCTGCGGTATGGTGAACGGCAAGCTGGAAGCGGTGCCCTATGGCTTCAATGCTGTTACATTCATATACAACAAGACGCTCTACGACAGCTATGGTCTGGATATTCCACAAAACTGGGACGACCTGTTTGCGGCTGCTGCGGTTATGCGCAGGGACAATATCTACCCGATATCCCTGACAGAAAAGTTTTACTGGATGACAGCCTGCGCCTATATGGAGCAGACTACAGGTCATAAGACCTTTGACGAGGACGGAAAGCCTGCGCTTACTGAGGAAGATCTGGCTGTCATGCTGAAATTCAGCACAAGAATAGTGGACGAAAAGGTGTCAAAGCTTGGCAGTGAATATGACAGGCGCGATTTTGCCATGATGAAGAATGCGGGTACTGCATCATGGGCTTCCGATCCGGGATACTTTGAGGACGCTATAAACGATATGAATATGGAACTGGCGATAGGGCCTTTCCTGACAACGGACAGCTATCTCAGCTACGGCTGGTACGAAAAGCCAACGGGTCTTTACGTCATAAGGCAGGATACTGCTAATCCCGAAGAAGCGGCAAAGCTTGTGGATTATCTGATAAACAGTTCGGATATGGCTATATCTCTTGAAATGACAAAGGGCACTCCCATAAGCAGTGCAGCGGCTGAAGCGCTTGAAGCGAGAGGTCTGCTGAAAGGCGTTGAGTACGAGGCTAACCGTCAGATGATGAGCGACCCGATGATACAGCCCATGTGCCCAACTATGGAAAACAGCGATCTTATAAATATTTATATGACAGCTGTTTACAATATCCACTATAAGAATGCTAATCTTGAAAGAGAAGCCAAGCTTGCTCTGGATAAGATAAACAGGCTTAATTTATGACGATATGATAAAACGCCAGACAGCGGACAGTCACCGAGAGTGTGATCGTCCGCTGTTTTTACTATCGTAAGAAATACCACAATTTATGAAAAATAATCAACAATCATATGACTTGTAATCAACAATTTGATGTGGTATAATAAGTTGTAAGTACAATTTGGAGAAGGTGAGAATGGTATGGAAGATCTGCACGAAGACTGGGTTACTATGCCTGATGAGGAATTGGCAGACATATACCGCAAAAGGCTGAGAGAGCAAAAGCGGTTGGCACGTATGACGTTTATACCTCTTCTGCCTGCGCTGGTGATATATGGATTTATCGGCTGGACAAGCTTTCTGACATATGAAGCTTCGGGTTTTGTCAAGGGCGCTATGAGCTTTACTGTGGGCAGGGCATTTTACTATATCGGCTTTGCGGTCAGCGGCGCGATGATAAGCACTGTGAGCATCAGGCGGCGTTGGCTCATATTTTTACCGACGGCATTGATGGTCCCTTTCGTGATCTTTCTGTTTAATGAATTATCGGCGGAGATATTGCTGATGTTGGCATATCTGCTGTTTGTGTATTTCAGACTGGGTGTGGTGCTTTCGGACCTTGATCTGCTGAGAAGTCTTCCGAGGTTCCCCTTTGATAAGCACAGTGCTGACCGCGACCTGCGGATAATGAATTCAAAGGACGCGGAAAGATACATTGATCTGGCATCGGGAAAAGCCGTAGCTACGGGATATGAAAGCATATTCACCGATAAAGCCGAACTTCCGAAAAAACAGGACATTAATTGAAACGTAAAAATCATATCATAAAGGAGAATAGACATGACAACTAAAGACATCATTGAGCAGGGCAAGGCATATCTGGGCATTGAATTCGGCTCGACACGTATAAAAGCCTGCCTGGTGGACGAAAACCTTGTTCCCGTAGCAGGAGGTTCACACAGCTGGGAGAACAGACTGGAAAACGGCGTGTGGACATATTCAAGAGAGGACATTATCAACGGTTTACAGGATTGCTATGCAGACCTCAGAAAAGATGTTGCAGACAAATTCGGTGTTGAACTGACAACTTTCAAAGGTATGGGTATATCTGCCATGATGCACGGATATCTTGCCTTTGATAAGAATGATGAACTGCTTGTGCCTTTCAGAACATGGAGAAACACCATCACAGGCGAAGCTGCAGCAGAACTCACCGAGCTTTTCGGCTTCAATATTCCCGAAAGATGGAGTATTGCTCACCTGTATCAGGCTATACTGAACGGCGAGGAACACGTTAAGGATATCGCAAGCTTCAATACCCTTGCAGGATATGTACACTTCCTGCTGACAGGCGAAAGAGAACTGGGCATTGGTGATGCTTCGGGTATGTTCCCTGTAAGGGACGGCAATTATGATGCTGATATGCTGGCTAAATTCCGCGGACTTGAAAAGGTAAAGGCTTTCGGCTGGGATATTGCTGATATCCTGCCTGCTGTACATTCTGCGGCTGAGGGAAGCACAGCTAAACTTACCGAATCGGGCGCAAAGCTACTTGACCCCTCGGGAAATCTTAAAGCAGGTGTGCCTTTCTGTCCTCCCGAGGGTGATGCAGGTACAGGCATGGCGGCAACAAATGCAGTTCGTGAGGGCACAGGAAATGTTTCGGCAGGTACTTCGATATTCTCGATGATAGTGCTTGAAAAGCCCATGAAAGGTCATTATCCTCAGATAGATGTCGTTACCACTCCCGACGGCGCAGATGTTGCTATGGTTCACTGCAACAACTGCTGCGGCGAACTGGACAAGTGGGTGAATATGTTCATAGAGTTCTCTAAGCTGACAGGCAATCCCGTTGATGTATCGACGGCTTATGAACTGCTGTATAAGAACGCTCTGAATGGTGCACCCGACTGCGGAGGCGTGGTTTCATATAATACTATATCGGGCGAGCCTGTTGTAGGTCTTGCAAACGGCAAGCCTGCATACTTCCGTCAGCCCGACAGTGCTATGTCACTGGCAGATTTCTTCCGCGCTGAACTCTACGGTGCTATGGCGGCACTGAAAGCGGGCAATGATATCCTCTTTGAAAAAGAGGGCGTTCAGCCTAAGAGCATAACAGGTCACGGCGGACTTTTCAAGGTTAAGGGCGTGGCTCAGCAAATGCTTGCTGACGCACTTAACAGCGATGTGAGCGTAATGTCTACCGCAGGCGAGGGCGGCGCATGGGGCATGGCTCTGCTGGCGGCCTTCGGTATCGAAAAGCAGGGCGAAACTCTGGCAGACTGGCTTGAAAAGCGTGCTTTCGCAGGCATGCAGAAGTCCACACTTTCGCCCGATGCCGCAGGTAATGCAGGCTGGAAGAAATATATGGAAAACTACTCCGCAGGTCTGGCAGGCGCCGAGGCTTTCGGAGAGATATAAAAGCTAGCTTGGAACAAAATGATAAGCAGAAGAGAAACAGTTATCGCACATATAAAAAGTGAATACAGCGTATCTCCCGAATACCTCTTTGAGGGGGATTTCGACACCGCTGTTTTCCGTCATAACGATACGAAGAAATGGTTTGGCATAATAATGAAAGTCAAATGCAGTACACTTGGTATCGAAGGCGAGGGTACTGTCGATGTTATGAATGTCAAGTGTGACCCTCTGTTGGTCGATATACTGGTACAGCGGGAGAGCTTTCTGCGGGCGTACCACATGAACAAACGGCTGTGGGTGAGCATACTCATCGACAGCGAGATAGAGAAAGGCGAGATATTCGAGCTTATCGAGCAGAGCTTTCAGCTGACGGATAAAAAGCAGAAAAGGAAAAAACAATGAGCGAATACCCATACAGTGACCTGACGGAAGATTTTGTCATGGAAAGCAGCAAAATATTGGGCGATGAACTTGTGGGGATATATCTTCACGGTTCGGCGGTAATGGGGTGCTTCAACCCCGAAAAGAGCGATATCGACCTTATCGTTGTCGTCAGGGATTCAGTTGCCGACGACAGAAAAAGGCGATTAATGAAAATGATAGTCGCTTTGAACGAAAAAGCCCCGGCAAAGGGCATTGAGATGAGCATAGTCAAAGCAGGTGTGTGCAGACCTTTCGTCTATCCGACACCCTTTGAACTGCATTTTTCTTCGGGTACTCTGGGGTGGTATAATTCCGACGCCGAAGGCTATATCCGTAACATGAGAGGCGAAGACAAAGACCTTGCAGCTCATTTTACGATAATCACCCACCGCGGCAGGACTCTTTACGGCAAGCCTATTGAGGAAGTTTTCGGCGAAGTGGACGGGGCGCATTATCTTGACAGTATATGGTGCGATATCAAAAATGCCGCGGAGGACATATCCGATGACACCATGTACATCGTACTGAACCTGACAAGGGTGCTGGCTTATTGCTGTGATGGTCTGATTCTCTCAAAGAAAGAGGGCGGCGAATGGGGATTGAAAAATATCCCCGAAAAATACCACGGGCTGATAAGCACAGCGCTGAATGAATATTTATCTGACAAAGCGGGTGAGTATGACAGCTCTCTTGAAAAAGAATATGCGGAGTATATGCTCAGTGAAATAAGCACGTATATCCCGGCAGAAGAAAGGTGAACGACATGGAGATAACCTATAGAAAACTCGAAGAAAAAGACCTTGATACTTTTATAACCATGCGTATAACACAGCTCCGGGAGGAGGGCGCAAAGGAGGATATCGACCTGCGCCCGAACCTTGCGGACTATTACAAAAGGCATATGGCTGACGGAACCTTCGTTTCGTGGCTGGCGCTGGACGGTGACAGGATAATCGGTACCAGCGGAATGTCCATAGTTGAGAAACCGCCCTATTTCAGCTGCCCGTCGGGTAAACTGGGACTGCTTTCAAGTATGTTCACAGACCCATCGTACAGAAGAAACGGCATAGCGAAAAAGTTACTGTCGCTGGTAGTCGATGAAGCAAGAAAAGCAGGATGCGGAGCGGTGCACATTACTGCGTCGGATATGGGTGTGCTTTTGTATACCGATTTCGGGTTCAAAAAGAACGGTAATTTTATGTGCTATAATTTTTAGTAGTATAACAGGAGGTAAGATCATGTTAGAAGAACTCAAACAGAAAGTACTGGAAGCTAATCTGCTTCTGCCCAAGTACGGACTTGTAAAATTCACCTGGGGAAATGTTTCCGAGATAGACCATGAGAGCGGGCTTGTAGTTATAAAGCCCTCGGGTGTTGAATATGATGGAATGAAAGCAGAAGATATGGTTGTAGTTGACCTTGACGGCAATGTTGTTGAGGGACATTACAAGCCATCGAGTGACACACCTACACATCTGGGACTTTACAAGGCATTTGCTGAGGTAGGCGGAATAGTACATACCCACAGCAAATGGGCAGCAAGCTTTGCCCAGGCAGGCAAGGGCGTTATCCCCTACGGCACAACACAGGGGGATTATTTCTACGGTGAGATACCCTGCACCCGCAAGATGACTCCCGAGGAAATAGCAGGGGAGTACGAAAAAGAAACAGGAACGGTCATCATCGAGCGTTTCAAGGGCATCGACCCTATGAGCATTCCCGCAGTGCTTGTACACAGCCACGGACCTTTCACATGGGGCAAGGACGCATTTGATGCGGTACACAATTCTGTTGTACTTGAAGAAGCTGCATTCATGAATTTCCATACAGTTATGCTGAACCCGGGTATCGCGCCGATACAGCAGGAACTGCTTGATAAGCACTATCTGCGTAAACACGGCAAGAACGCATACTACGGACAGGGCTGATCTGATTCATAATTATTATCAGGGGCGTGAACATCGGTTGGTTCACGCTCATATTTTTGAAGGTCAGGTGTATCGGAAAGATAAAGACAATTCTCACAAATACAGATGGAAAATTTTTACGAATAGTATAATTTACTCAAAGATAATATTAATAGGGGCGGGGATTTGTGATAAGTCGAAAATTGTCGTGGTCAGTCTTGACAAAATCTTATTAATGATTTATACTTATCATGTACATTTATGTTCAAATATTTACATTTGTAACATGTATATCATGAAGAGCAGGAGGATAAAGTTATGAAATTTTGTGCTAAATGCGGCGCACAGATGGAAGACGGAATGAAGTTCTGCGGTTCTTGCGGAGCAGTAGTTTCTGATGATGCCGCAACACAGCAGCCACAGTATGGTCAGACACAGCCATACAACAATTATCAGCAGGCAGCAGCCGCTGCACCCAAACAGCCTAACCAGACTGTACAGAAGATAGTGGCAAAGGTTAAGAAAAACCCCTTGATCGCCATTATACCCTTAGCTGCACTGGTGGCAGTTATCGTGCTGATAATCGTCATTGCAAACGTGACAAAGTATCAGAAGATCGATGCAAAGGAACTGTTCAGATTTAAATATGAGGGTCTGAACGAACATGGTACCGTAGTAGGTGAACTCAATGCATATCCTAAAGAATTATATAAAATTAATGATGTAACTATTTCGACGAGCAAGGATATGAAGCATCTCAACAGTGATTTAACTCTGTTGGAAGATTATGATGAAGAAGATCTCAAGGAATTAACAGGCGGCGAGAAGGTATCGCCTTATCTTTCGATCGATCCTAATGAACTGAAAAAGGTATGGACAAAAGCTAAAAAACCTGCAGAACTGGTTTCCATGAGAAGCGCTCTGCTTCAGACTAATTCCAAGGGCAATTACACTATCAAAGCCAAGTTCGATAAAGAGAAGGATCTGAAAAACGGTGACAAGATAAAGGTAACTGTTGATTATGATGAGAAGGCTCTGAAAGATGCTAAGATCAAGCTCACAAACACTGAGTTTGAGATCGAGGTAAAGAACCTTGAAGACGGTACTGAGCTGGATCCTTTCGATGAGAAGTACATCAAGGTCGAGTTCACAGGTATCGACGGCGAGGGCAGAATGAATGTTACCGATACAGCCGAGGCTGATGATTTAGGTATATATTACAAGTACGATCGTTACAGCGGTCTGAAGAACGGCGAGAAGGTAAAGATCACCTGCGAGCTTTATCCCAGCTGGACTGAGAAATCAGGCGATGCTATTGTATATGAGGTTGACGGCAAGTACTATGTCATCAAGAATGAGGCGGCTCTTACCAAGGAATTCGAGGTAACAGGTCTTACCGAGCTTAAGGAGATCGATCCGTTCGAGAACATCAATTTTGAATTCGAGAGAGGCACACCTTTCCTGAGAGTTAAAGGCGTTGACAATGAAAAAATGGATAAGATCGTTGTTGACAATGTAAGATTCGATATCGAGGACGCTAACAGCCTGAAATCCGGTGATAAGTTCAAGGTAAAGGCATACAGCTACAGCTTGAAGGAAGAGGGCTACAAGCTCAAGGGTGAAGATGAAAACGGTTATGCTGTAAAAGAATTCACCGTTGACGATACTATGCCTGCATACGTTACAGCTGACAACGGTTCTGCTGCATACGGCAGTGCTGATTTCAAGGATCTTATCGCCGACAAGGAGAGCGAGATCAAGACCAAGCTCCAGGGAACGACATCCGGCTGGCTGTGGGATTCCGAAAACGTTGAATACGAGGGCGAGGTCGAGAAAATAGACAGCCTGACACTGAAGGACGTATATGTTGCTTTCACTGACAAGAACAATTACAGCAATGTAAGCGATTATGTAAACAGAGTATATGGTGTATACGATGTTAAGGTTAAGACTGACGATGAGGAAAAGAAATCTGCTTCGTTCATTGCACTGGTATACATGGACAATGTAATTTGCTGTGATGGCAAGTATTATCAGAGCAACAACTGGGATTCCTGTAAGATCTACTTCTATGGCGCTATGTCTGACTTCAACAAGGAAGTCGTAGGCAAGGAAGGTTACACCTGCACCAAGTGCGGCGGTTCTGCTGAAGTAAAGGATAAGCCTGACGATTCCAAGCCCGAGGAGACCACTACCACAACTACTGCAAAGCCTGAAAAGGACGACAGCAGTAAGAAGGACAAGGCTGACGACTCCAAGGCTGAGGAAAAGAAGGACGACAAGAAAGACGATAATAAGGACAAGGAAAAGGAAACTGAGAAGGCAGACGAAGAAAAGCCTGCTGACGAGGAAAAGGCTTCCTGATCTGAATAATTACAGCCCCTTGGTGCTTATGGCACTGAGGGGCTTTTTTGTTCTGTGCGGACTGCGGTGGCATATTTATGCACAAAGAAAGGGGCTGTTGCAGCCCCAACAAAGAAAAAGACGCCTGACACACCAAAAAGGTAGTGCCAGGCGTCTCATTTTGTGGTATAATGTAATTGCAAATATAACATCAAACCAACGAAAGGATTGTACCACAAAAATGAGAAATTGTCAAGTGCGTCTTAACATGAATTATGAGATCTACATCGAAGAAAGCTCACCTGTCAGAGTACTGAGCAATGTTATAGATGAGATCTATCAAAAAGAAGAATACACGATAGTAAGCAAGTGGAATGGCGCCATACCCGAGGATATCATGATGAAGATACTCATCTACGGCTACATGAACGACTCTTTTTCAAGCCGTAAGATTGAACAGCTCTGCAAAAGGGATATCCATTTCATGTGGCTTCTCGATGGCTTTGGAGCTCCGGATCACAGCACTATCTCAAGATTTCGACAGAAAATGGGAGAACAGATCGAGCGTGTGTTTTACGCTGTTGTAAAGTATCTTTTGAATATGAAAGAGATAAGCGGTGAGAACCTGTTCATTGATGGCACCAAGATCGAAGCTAATGCAAACAGATATACATTCGTCTGGAAAAAGGCGGTCTCAAAAAACGAGCAGAAACTTCGTACCAAACTGCCTGAGATACTTGATGAGATAAATTATGCTTATGGTGTGAGATTCCCCGAAAATACGCCAGTTTCGGATATGATCGGTACACTTTCTTCACTTATGATAAAATTTGGTATTGAACGAGTTTACGGAAAAGGACATCATAAATCATCATATCAGAAAGCACTTGAAAAGCTGGAAGGATATCGCGATAAAATGGCACAGTATGACTATTACAACAGCCTTTTTGACGGAAGGAACAGCTTTTCAAAGACAGATACCGATGCAACATTCATGCACATGAAGGAAGACCATATGAGAAATGGTCAGCTGAAACCCGGATACAACATACAGGCAGCGGTGGAAGGCGAGTATATTGTAGGTGTAGACATTTCAAGCGAACGGAGCGATGTAAATACGCTGATCCCGTTTCTTGAAAAGCTTAACAGCCTTGAGTTGTTTGTATTGAAAAACATCATCTGCGATGCAGGATATGAGAGCGAGGAGAACTATCTTTATCTCAGATCACATAACATGACCTCATACATAAAACCCGTAAATTATGAGCAGAGCAAAAAGCGGAACTATCGTACAAAATACGGCAGACCCGAGAATATGGAATACCACGAACTCGGCGATATATTCGTATGCAGGGCAGGAAGGATACTGTGGCGTATCGGTACAAAGCATGAGAAAACGAAGACCGGATTCGTTTCGGAGAAAGCAATGTACAGATGTGAAAGCTGCGAAGGTTGTCCCTACAAACAGAACTGTACAAAAGCAAAAGGAAACAAGACGCTGTCTATATCGCATAAGTTCAAAGAACTGAGAACAGAAAGCCTGGAAAATATAACGACCGAATTCGGAAAACAGCTCAGAATGAACCGAAGCATACAGGCTGAAGGCGTATTCGGAGTACTGAAACAGGATCATGGCTTCAGAAGATTCCTGTGCAGGGGCAAAAATAACATCAGAACTGAGTTCCTTTTGCTGGGACTTGCATACAACATAAAGAAGCTTTTTGCTAAGATCTCAGAAAACCGACTTGGAATTTCTCTTTTTGAACTGAAATCAGCATAAAACCAGCAGAACATTACACCACCGAGTCCTCTTTTTTGAAGAGGGCTTGGGGGTGTGCGCACTGAAACAGCTTATTTCACCAGTAAATATGTTTTTTTACTCTGATGTTCGGATATGGTTAGAGGGTGCTGCGATTGCAACACCCCCATAAATTTTGGTACTGCTTTGTTTATAGTGATGTTTGCTGCTATCAGGAATAATCAACAACATCTATCCAGCGCATGAGAAGATCCTTTTCTTCTTCTCTGCCCTTGATAAGCTGTGCAGCAGCTACTATCGGAAGCCATGCCTGTACATACTGCTTCGATGTACCGCTCTTCAGACAATATTTATCAAGGTATGCATCTGCCACATCAGGATTGTTCAGGCAGAACAGCAGATAAGTTCTAGCTACATCAGCGGAAGCATTGCCCTGTCTTGCTGCCGACCAGTTGATAACATAGGTGCCCTCATCGTTGATGATGACATTCTTGGGAGCAAAATTGCCGTGGCAAAGCTTTATGTGCTTGGGCATAGAATCCAGTCTTGTGAGAAGCTCGTACTTCTTGATCTCGTCGATAGCGGCCAGTGACTTGATCTGACGTGCCATCTTGTCTTTCAGTTTCGACAGCAGAGGCATATACTGAGCGTGTATCTCTGTCTGGATATCGATGAACTGGTTGAGGTAGGTATCCATCTTATCGGGATTTTCGTCCATAAGCTGCTGAAGGGTCTTGCCCTTGATGAAGTCGAAGGAAATAGCCCACTTGCCGTCTATCACAGATACCTCATGGAGTATGGGGGTCTTGATGAAGGAGTTTACCATTGTGGTCTCACATCTGGCGTGAGTAAGTGCCGCATAAAGGCATTTCTCCTTATATTCGGGCTTGTTGTAAATATTTATGGACTTTCCGTCACATTCGTAGATGTCATAGATGTCGCCGTGAGCGATGAAATTTTTCAGTTCCATAGAAACTCTCCTTTTCAAAAAATATCGCCGTACTGTTTATGGTATCGGTGGGTACGTAAACAATTAGCTGTCTTTGTACTGTTTATATTATACTACGATTTGATTAGAATTTCAAGAGGTTTTCGTTATTATCACAAACATTTAGAAATTGTTAATAAATATAGTGATGTATGTTCATAAAGCAACGCCTTATATGGCGAGTTTCTATAAAAGGGCTTATGCGGCGTTGTGTATATTATCCATATAGTTATAGATATACTCCATGTACAAAAATAAAAGGCTTGTTTGTGAACAGATGTGTCAGATAAAAAACAAGTCCGCAAGATAGGTTTTGATTATCGCAAAAAGTTGTAATTTACGGCGTTGACAAATCTACGTCGGCATGATACAATATAATGACGATACCTTTAAGGGGGCAGCTAAATGAAGAAGTCACTAATCCCGATGATCGCGGCGGCAATTATGCTCAGCGGGTGCGGGTTAAGCGATATAAAAGAAGTTATCAGTGCGAAAGTAGACGAAAAGATAGAAGAGCATTCCATCGAAAAAGGCTCGTATACTCAGGAACAGGTCAATGAAAAGATCTATAAAGAACTGGCTGAATGCAAGCGAAAGATCGTATTTGACGGAGTTGTAAGCACTGAGATGGTGCAGAATGCGGTTTACGGCGCGAGGTATGACCGCCCCGACATATTCTGGACAGGTGGTTTCACAGTGAGTACGGATTACTCCACAACTACTCTTGAATGTGACAGCGTTAACGACCTTGATGAAAAGACTCTGGCTGAAATGAAAGCGGATATGGACGAAGCTCTTGATAAGGTCGTAAAGGAAGCAAGCGGCGGTGCTACGGATTTCGACAAGCTGTTGTTGCTTCATGACAAGCTTATCGAAATGTGTAATTATGATTACAAGGCGGCAAAAGCAACAGATTCGGAAGACATAGGATTTGCGGGGTCTTCATACGGCTGTCTTGTTGAGCATAATGCTGTATGCGAGGGCTATGCCCAGGCATTTTCTCTGGCGGCGCAGAAGATGGGCTTTGAATGTGGCATGGTATGCGGCATGGCAAGAAACGAGAAACACGCGTGGAACTATGTCAAGATAGACGGTGAATACTACTGGTTAGATGTGACCTGGGACGAGAATGCGACGGAGAACAACGAATTGGGTTTTGTGCCTATGCACAAGTATTTCCTGCTTGATGACAGCCGTTTCATGAAAAACAGGACGGTCGAGAGCGATGTGCCTTTTGTGCCTGAGTGCAGTTCGATGGACGAAAATTACTATGTAAAGAACGGGCTGTACCTTGAAAGCTACAGTTTCGATGAGATAAATTCGCTGATGAACGAGCACTGCGATGAGGGCGGGCTTGATATAATGTTTGCGGACAGGGAAAGCTATGACGAAGCCGTTGAAGACCTTATGAAAAACGGCAGTATCTGGAATACAGATGTAATGAAGAGCAACGTTGACAAGAAACCGGGCTATTTCCCGGATGAAGACAAGTTAGGCATACTGACGATAAGCATTGAATAAGCGTAAAACAGCGGTGATCCCGCTATTGACAAATTCGTCCGCGATATGATATAATAAACACAATGAGCGATCCAATACCCCGACTTCGAGAAAGTCGGGGATTTTGTGCTTGCATGGTTTAAAATGGGCGATGCTGCAAAAGCAGATCATATAAAGGTAAAAATGACAGGAGTAAGAATATGGATATTTTTGAAAAGCTGAAACAGCTATCCGCACAGCGCGGTGAAACAGGTACTAAACCCGAGTATATCATCGTTGGATTGGGAAATCCCGGGATACAGTATGAGGGCACGAGACACAATGCGGGCTTCATAACGATAGAAGCTTTGGAGAAAAAACTGGGATTCTCATGTGACAGGCATAAGTTCAAGGCTAAGGTGGGCAATACCGTCATAGGCGGCAAAAGCTGTCTTGTGATGAAGCCCGAGACTTTTATGAACCTCAGCGGCGATGCTGTGTCTGAGGCTATGGACTTCTACAAGATACCACTCGAAAATGTCATAGTGATATTCGATGATATCTCCCTTGATGTGGGTCAGATGAGGATAAGAAGAAAAGGTTCGGCGGGGGGACATAACGGCATCAAGAGCATCATCGCACAATGCGACGGTGAAAACTTCCCGAGGATAAAGCTTGGGGTAGGCAAAAAGCCTAATCCCGCATATGACCTTGCTAAATGGGTGCTATCAAAATTCAGCGAAGAGGACAGAAAAAAACTGGACGGTGCCGCTGAAAATGCTTGCAATGCGCTGGAACTTATGGTGCAGGGTAAGATAGATGAAGCTATGAACAAATTCAATGCGTAGTTTTTAGGGTATGATGTGATGAATATATTTTTTGAAACGGCGAGCCGTCTTGAACATTACAAGGATATCAAGAACTGCCTGCTGAAAGGCTATACTCCTGCCGCGGTGACAGGCGTTTCGGGTGTACACAAAGCTATGCTTACGGCAGCGCTGTCCTCACTGGGCAAGTGCTTGCTGATATGCGCCGACGAAGCCGATGCCACCAAAATGACGGCTGATATCAACGAGATGGCAGGTGAGCAGATAGCCTGCGTTTATCCTGCAAAGGATATGAACTTTGCTTACATGGAGGGCATATCCCGCGAGTACGAACATAGGCGTATAGCGGCACTTTCGGATATAGTATCGGGCAATTGCAGGATAATGGCGGCGGGTATGGAAGCCTGTCTGCAAGGTACGATACCTCCTGCCGCGTTAAAGGAGAATACTTTCGTTATTGAGAACGGCAGTGAGCTTGATGCAGAAGAACTTTCGCGGAAACTTCTTGCTGCGGGCTACACTAAGACCGATCAGGTCGAGGGTGCAGCGCAGTTTGCTGTGAGAGGTTCGATAATAGATATCTTCCCTGTACAGGATAAACAGCCTGTGCGTATCGAGCTTTGGGGCGATGAAGTGGATATGATGGCGTATTTCGACGTTGAATCCCAAAGACGCTCCGAGCCGCTGGATAAGGTGACTGTCGCACCCGCTCTGGAGATAATCTTTCCTGACAGCGCCGAACAGGTAAGACGTATGGAAGAACTGGCAAAGTCTGCCAGAGGAAAGCTGACCGACAAGATAAGAGAGCATATCCAAAAGGATATCGACCTCATTGAGAGCGGTATAATGCTCACCGATCTTGATAAATACTACTCCCTTGCGTACAGCGAAACGGCTACTGTTTTCGACTACTTCGGCGGGGGCTTTTGTGCTGTCTCGGAATACAACAACTGTATTGAAAAGGGCAAGGCGGCGTTGGCACAACTGTCAGAAGATCTGAAGATACTCTACACCGAGGGCATACTCTTCAAGCGGCTGGAGGGCTTCTGCCTTGATATGGGTCAGGCGGAGAGCAGGATAGTCAACATGAAGACGATCTTTATGGATACATTCATGCGCTCGCTGAACAGTGTAAAGCTGAAAAAGCTGATAAACACCGACTGTCGTCAGACCTCTGCGTGGGGCGGAAGCATGGTGGCTTTGCAGGAAGAATTGCAGACCCTCTGCGATAACGGCTACTGCACGGTGGTGCTGGCAGGTTCGGAGAAGACCGTGCCTATCATCGTAAAAGATCTGAAAGATTCAGGTATAAATGCGGAACAGATGGGTGAAAGCTTCGATATAAAGCCGGGAAAAGTCTATGTTCGCACGGGAAGTCTTTCGGCGGGATATGATTACCCATCTATCGGATGTGCACTGATAACCCAGATGAAAGCCCTGTCTTCAAAGCGCAAAAAGCCCAAGCACAAGGCGGGCGAGGAGATAAAAGCGCTTTCGGATATACATTCGGGTGATCTTGTGGTACATTCGATGTACGGCATAGGCAAATTCATGGGCATAAAGAACATCGAAACAGGCGGAGTCAAAAAGGATTACATCACTATCAGCTATGCGGGCACAGACGTGCTTTATGTGCCTGTTACTCAGCTTGACCTTGTATCGAGGTATGTGGGTCCCGGCGATGACGGCAATATCAAGCTGAACAAACTGAATTCCACCGAATGGACACGTACAAGGAACAAAGTTCGTGCCGCTGTAAAGGATATGGCTGAGGAACTCACAAAGCTGTACGCACAGCGTCAGATGGCAAAGGGCTATTCATTTGAGCCTGATGACGACTGGCAGAGGGATTTTGAGGAAAGATTTGACTATCAGGAAACAGATGACCAGCTGAGGGCGATAAACGAGATAAAGGGCGATATGGAAAAGCATACCCCCATGGACAGACTTCTCTGCGGCGATGTTGGTTTCGGCAAGACCGAAGTTGCACTGAGGGCGGCGTTCAAGTGCGTTGTCAACGGAAAACAGTGTGCGATACTGGCACCTACCACGGTGCTTGCATGGCAGCATTATCAGACGGCGATAAAGCGTTTTGAGCATTTCGCGGTGAAAGTCGAACTGCTGTCAAGATTCCGCAAACCCAAGGAACAGGCGGCTATCGTTCGTGAACTTAAAAGAGGTACTGTTGACCTTATAATAGGTACTCACAGACTGGTATCAAAGGACGTTGAGTTCAAGGACTTAGGTCTTGCGATAATAGACGAGGAACAGCGTTTCGGTGTGGCGCACAAGGAGAAATTCAAGGAAAATCACCCCGGGGTGGATATACTGACCCTTTCGGCGACACCTATACCCCGTACCCTGAACATGGCGCTCAGCGGCATAAGGGATATGTCCGTCATAGAAGAACCGCCTATGGACAGACATCCTATACAGACCTACGTTATCGAACATAATGACGGTGTGATACTGCAGGCTATAAGTAAGGAATTAAGGCGCGGCGGACAGGTCTACTATATACACAACAGGATAGATACCATACTTCGCACTGTTGACCGTCTGCAAAATAGTATCCCCGATGCGAGAATAGGCTATGCCCACGGACAGATGGATGAAAAAGAACTCTCCGAGATATGGCGGCAGGTGGTCGAACACGAGATAGATATACTTGTATGCACAACGCTTATCGAAACGGGTATAGACGTACCCAATGTGAATACGCTGATAATCGAGGACGCTGACAGGCTGGGACTTTCACAGCTTCACCAGTTGAGAGGCCGCGTGGGACGTTCAAACAGGCGAGCGTTTGCTTACTTTACATTCAGACGCGGGAAAGTGCTCAATGAGACCGCAAGCAAGAGATTGCAGGCTATAAGGGAGTTCACCCAGTTCGGTTCAGGTTTCCACATAGCTATGAGAGATCTTGAGATACGCGGCGCCGGAAGTATACTTTCGGCAAAGCAGCACGGTCATATGGAGGCTGTTGGATACGATATGTACCTGCGACTTCTCAACGAAGCTATAGCCGAGCAGAAAGGCGAGGAGATACCGCATTCGCCCGAGGACTGCCTTGTGGATATCGCCATAAATGCGTATATCCCCGATGGCTATATCGAGAATGCGGCGCAGAGAGTTGACGCATACCGCAAGATAGCGTCGATCGCGACGGAAGAAGATTCCCGCGATGTACTTGATGAACTGATTGACCGTTACGGCGACCCGCCGAAGTCGGTGCTTGGTCTGGTGCAGATAGCGCTGTTGAGAAACAGGGCTTCAAGACTGGGCATAAAGGAAATAAAGCAGATGGGTCCGAAGATGCAGTTCTATATCACGACCTTAGAACCAAGGCAGATAGCGGCACTAGCAGGCAAATACAAGAGCCGTGTGCGTTTCGTGGACGAGTTAAAACCGTATTTCGCGGTGACAGCGGGCAAGCAGCAGAAATCCGCGGAACTTATGCAGGAAGTCATAGAGACTATAAACCTGCGCTGAATACAACATCATCGTAGTTTAGGCGGGGGAGACCCGTTAAGATAGGAGAATAGATTTGAAAAAAGATTTTGTAAGGGGTATGTCTCACGGTGTGCCGATAATGCTGGGATATCTGTCGGTATCCTTCGGATTCGGCATAGCGGCGGTCGGTAAGGGATTGAGCGCACTTTGCGCTTCGCTGATATCACTGACCAATGTTACAAGTGCGGGACAGGCAGCAGGTATCGATATCATCGCGGCAGGGGGAACTCTGCTGGAGATGGTTCTGGTGCAGATA
This sequence comes from Ruminococcus albus AD2013, assembly GCF_000526775.1. Taxonomy (NCBI): domain Bacteria; kingdom Bacillati; phylum Bacillota; class Clostridia; order Eubacteriales; family Oscillospiraceae; genus Hominimerdicola; species Hominimerdicola alba. The sequence continues at coordinate 2,613,113 of NZ_JAGS01000001.1, read as the reverse complement.
ACCATAAATATGAGATATTCGCTGATGGCACTTTCGCTTTCGCAGAAGCTCGATAAGAAATTCACAACGCCCCACAGGCTTGCGGCAAGCTACGGCATAACTGATGAGATATTTGCTGTTTGTGCTGCACAGAATACTCCGCTTACACCCGCGTATATGTACGGTATGATATTCGTGGCTGTATTGGGCTGGGTAAGCGGCACGGCTATGGGTGCAGCTGCGGGTCAGCTTCTTCCTGCCGCCGTATCCAGTGCCATGGGACTGGTACTTTATGGTATGTTCATAGCGATAGTGGTACCTCCTTGTAAAAAAGAAATGGGCGTGCTGGCAGTTTCGCTGACAGCTGTGGTGATAAGTCTGCTGTTCAAGTACGTGTTCACTGCGGTATCGGGCGGATTTGCGATGATAATATGTGCGATAGTTGCTTCGCTTTTGGGTGCGTGGCTTTTCCCTGTAAAGGATACACAGGAGGGAAAAGAATGAGTATTGTGATATATGTAGCGGTGATGGCGGCAGTTACCTACCTTATACGCATGGTTCCCTTTACATTTTTCAGGAGGAAGATAACTTCAAGATTCTGGCTGAGTTTTCTGCATTACATACCCTATGCGGTGCTGAGTGCAATGACATTTCCTGCGATAATCTACAGCACGGGAAGCACCGTCACTGCGGTGGCAGGAACAGTAGTGGCGCTTGCAATGGCATATTTTGAACTTCCGCTGATAGCGGTGGCACTGGGCGCTTCTGCGGCGGCTTTCATTGCGGGGCTTATCATTTAAAAAAAGAAACAACGAGTTGAGGACAAAAGGAGAAGACTTTGTATAGCAACGATAAAAGATCATTATTTGAGAAACAATATCTCAGGCTGTATAAAAAACTTTATTACTGCGCACTTGCAGTGCTTTGCAGAGAATCAGAAGCCGCAGATGCAGTCCGTGAGAGCGTGCTTGCTATGTATGCGGTATACAGCGGGGAATGTACTGCGAGGGAATTCGATGTAAGGATATTTTCGGCGTTGATTAAGACTACCGAAAAACTTCACAGAAACAAGAGCTTTTCGCGGGATGTTGAAGTCGTGAAAGATGATGTGCCGCAGGTGCTGGCTGAGATCAAAAAGATATCTCCAAAAGAAAGACTTTGCCTTGCTCTGAATGGCATAGCTGGGCTTTCGGCGGCAGATATCGCTGATATAACCGAGATGAAGTCCACTGAAGTAAGGGCGAATATCTCTGACGGAAGGGAAAGGCTGAAAAACATCGGTATGAAAGGGCTGGGACGCGGCGTGCTGATAAAGGGTCAGGAAGATATGTTCCCGATACCCGAAAAACTTCGCCCCGAGAATATCGGTGAGATGCTGGATAACGGCAGTATGGCGATAACAGCAGCTGCGATGGAGGCGGCAAACAAAAATCCTGAAATTGTCAGAAAGCAGAGCAAAATCCCTAAGATAGCTGCCGCAGCCGCTGCGGTCGTTGTTGTTGCGGGCGTTGGCTTTATGCTTCGCGACTGGAAAACTCCCGAAAAAACAAAGAAAGCAGAAAAGGTGATCGCACAGGAAGAGAAAAAAGACGATCTCGGTTTTGTGGGGCTGAGAAGAGGTTCGTATAAGTCGCTGCATACGTTCCTGATTGAAAGTGATGTGCAAAGCTGGAAATATCTGGGCGAAAATGTGCTTCTGCGATATATCAATGACAGAGACAATGAAGAGACAAATTTATCGTACATTATGGGTGCGTATTTCAGGGAAAACTGTATTTACGAGGGTGGCGGAGAAATAACTCTGCTGACGAGCAGAGATCATTCAAAAAAAGAGATAAGCCATCCGGAGAGATTTTTGCAGGAAAATGACAAAGTGTTCGATGCAGGTTCGACAAGCATAAAAAGCTGTAAGCTTGATAAGGGCAAGGCAGAATTTTCCGAGCATGATATGATGAGTGAAACGTTTATCAGGAAAGATCTTGCGGAAAATCAGGCGGATAAAGAAAAAGGCACGGGATATGGACCATATGTCTTCGGGATGATGCTGAACGGCGATGAACTGATAGCTTTATACGATTTCTATAAGCCTGAAATGATAGGTGATAAAAAGATAAATCAGGAATACTGTGGGTTCTGTGTTTTTGACAAGAACAGTGAGGAACTTCTTTACGAGTATGAACAGCCCGGGATAATGGAAGACCTTATCATTGGCGATAATGGCAGGATAACTGTTATAAGTCGGTATTCTTCCGGCCGAAGCGCTGCGGAAGCTGAAAAATATATTTCGGGCGAGCCTGCATTTCTTCCGGAAACATATGAAAACGGCGAAGCTTCGCTTATAGACGAGGACGATATCTATATCTCTGCAAAGGCTGAAATGCCTGTGCTTAAGATAATGAGCAGTATTGATACTGCAGGAGAGATGAAATGTACCGACAAATTGGCGTTGACTGTCTCGTCTTCAAAAATAATCGAAAAGGGAAGCGATATATGGATCGCTTCGCGGTGTGGCGTAAGTGATGAAAGCGCTATGCAGATGATGAAAATAGATACTTCGGCGGGGCTGGAAATAAAAGCTTTCGGGGACATTCCTTCCGATGCTGTGTTTGCTTTCGACGATTATATCTCTTCTTTTTCTGCTGTGAACGGTGTGCTGTATATCTCAAGCGGTGAACGCGCAATAGCTTTTGATGAGGAACTGAACTGTCTGGGACAATATAAGCGCACGGTATATCTCGATAAACCCGAGGTGGGCGATGAAGAATGGCCCGGCAATTTCAGTGGTTCTGTTCTTGATGGTTCGACTGTGTATTTTGCGGAATATATGTCAGGCGAGGACGACAGCAGGGAAGCTGTGGTGCTGGAATCTGCCGATCTGAGTGATATCAACTCTCCGAAAGTGACGAGCTACAAGGAGGATACGCTTTCCGCACCTGTAGTGACAGATGGCGCATACGGTGAAGAATGGTTCGCTGATGACGATGTATGTCTTATTATTTCGGATCACTATGATGACGATGTTGCCAGTTTGCTGTTAAAGCTTGTTAGCCTTCGTCCTGAAGACGTTGTTGAAGGTAAAGCCAGCCGACCTGTATTTAAAACGGCATGGACTGAGGACGGATTCGCAAGAGGTTACACCGAATATGATACCGACAATGCGATACCAATACGCAGACCCGGGGTGCTGTCGCAGATTGAAGATCTGAAATGTGAACCTAATGGTATATTGTACTGCCCGATAAATGGAAAATACTGCTGTTTGCCGCTTGAAACGGAGTTCGATCATGATGCCTATGAGATATCCATGAATGAATATTACCAGTATCTTATCGATGGTGAGGACGATAAAGTTGCCGAGGATTACGATGAGGACGGCAATACGGTCTATTATTATTACAACAGTAAAACCGCAAAACAGAACTATATCCTGATAGAAATCGATGGTGAAGAACTGAAAGTCGTAGGCAAGACGTCTTTCGAGCCCAAGGATATCGATGATATTTATCATTATCCTTACCTGGATGTGACAGGATTTGTGGTGTACGATGACTATCTGTATATTTTTAGTTCCCGGTCATTAGTTGAAAGTTTTCCTCTCAAGGATATCAAATAGTAAATATTATTTATATGAAAGCACGTTTGCAAAGGTCTGGGATCGTTGCAAACGTGCTTGTATTTTTATGGGAAGTGCCTTAAACGTTTGCGGATAATGATCCGTACAAAGGCTTTGTGCACAATGACGAAAAGAATGTTGAAAACCTTGGGGGTAATTGGGAATATGAGATTGTTTGCGGGCGGTTCGTCACACATTGGGTGCTTTTTTACGAAAATTTTAGACTAAGCTGATATTGTAATAATTAATTTGGTTAACAAAATATACTGTAACCGATTTTTAGTTTTTGGTAAAAAATGTATTTTTTGCTCGTGGGCTCATTCACACATTAAATCGATAAAGTGACAAAAGTTCTGTATTTTGTGTGAACTTTTAAGAAAACTTATTGACGAGTACCAGTTATTGTGGTACAATAGGGCTATAGGAACAGCTTTTACAGCAGTTCTTGCGGCGGACGATGTAATTATTTTGTAATTATATGTATGTTCGCTAACTAAATATCCGAAATATTTATGCGTCAAACACCCAGATATAGTAGTCGAACAGAGTTAACAAAAACTTTACAAATTACAAAAGAATTACAAACCCCTCTCCAAAGGTTACAAAATGCGACATTTGGTAACAAAGGCACTGTGCCGAGTACAATAAATTTCCCTGTTTCTTCAAGAATTCGGGAAAAATACCAATTGCAATTTTTTTCATTATGCTGTATAATGTTCATAGTGGTAAAAAGTGCGATTTGGTGTCAAAGTTTTACCGGATCGTGGCAGATATGTCCGTGAGGGGGTGAGCGCTTGGCTTTAAAGACCTTGATGGGTACTTATAATCAGAGCATGGATGTCAAGGGACGCATGAGCTTTCCTGCGAAGTTCCGTGAGATCATCGGCGAGTGCTTCATCGTTACGAGAGGTATCGACCACTGTCTGCTGGTATTCTCTCCCGAGGATTTTGACAGGCTGAATGAAAAATTCCGTGAGATGCCCCTGGCGTCGGGACGGGATATCATAAGGTTCTTCACGGGCAGCGCCATTGAAGCCGAAGCGGACAAGCAGGGCAGGATACTGGTGCCTCAGCCGCTGAGAGATTGGGCGGGACTTGAAAAGGAAGTCATCGTGATGGGACTTACCGACCGCTGTGAGATATGGGATAAATGCAGATGGGAGGAACGCAGTGCGAAGCTCGATGATGAAGCACTGCTGGCAGCTCTTGAAGGAGTTGGGATATAGATGGAATTCAAGCACGTCTCTGTTTTGCTCAATGAATGCATCGAGGGACTTGATATAAAGCCTGAGGGCATATATTGCGACGGTACTGCGGGCGGCGCGGGACATTCACGTGAGATAGCCAAAAGGCTGACCACGGGAAGGCTCATCGCAGTTGACAGAGATCCCGAGGCGGTGGCTGTTGCGACTGAAAGACTGTCGGGATTGCCAGCAACGGTAGTTCACGGGAATTATTCCGAACTGGACGAGATATTTGAAAGACTCGGTCTTGAAGGTGCTGACGGCATACTGATGGATCTTGGCGTATCTTCCTATCAGCTGGATAATGCAGAGAGAGGTTTTTCCTATCATGCAGATGCTCCGCTGGATATGAGGATGAGCAGTGAAGGACTTTCGGCACGCGATGTTGTAAACGGTTACGATGAACGGACACTTGCCAGGATAATATTCGAGTATGGTGAGGAGAAATTCTCGCGGAACATCGCAAAGAAGATAGTTCAGGCAAGGGAAGAAAAACCGATAGAGACCACGCTTGAGCTTGCCGAGATCATCAAATCGGCTGTGCCGCAGAAGGTAAGACGCGAGAAAAATCCCTGTAAAAAGACTTTTCAGGCGATACGAATAGAAGTCAATGCGGAGCTCGAACATCTAAGCACTGCGCTGGATAAAGCTTTCGACCTGCTGAACGTTGGCGGAAGACTTTGCATAATCACTTTCCATTCACTGGAAGACAGGCTAGTCAAACAGAGATTCAAGAGCTTTTGTCAGGGCTGTATATGTCCGCCTGATTTCCCCGTGTGCGTGTGCGGAAGAACTCCGAGAGGAAAGCTCATAACTAAGAAACCCATAGAACCGACAGATACAGAGAACGAAGAAAACAAGCGCGCTCACAGCGCGAAACTCAGAATAATAGAGAAGATTAAAAATGACCCGCAGTGACGGGAAAAGATAAAGAGAGACAGACAAAAAAGAGGAAGCTTGTGTAAAAATTTTCTGTGCGCTTTTGGGGCGCGTATAGAGGTGTATCATAAATGACAAAATATAACGATCACAGCAATCTGGCTCATGAACTTGAACTGCCTTACGTGGATGATCCCGAGCACGGCAGAACGGCTGTGCATGAAGAAAAGAAAAGGTCCAAGGCTATCCCTGCTGCTCCTGCTATGAGCATCGGAGCGAAGCTGGCGTGGGCTATACTTATAATCATAGCCGTTTCTCTGATGGGAAGCCTTATCTACGGTAAGGTGGAGATATCCAGACTTTACAATGAAAGGGCAGGTCTGGAAAAGCAGCTGGATCAGCTGCAGAACGAGAATGTAAGTATGCAGTCTGAGATAGCTGAGAGAATGAATATGACCAAGGTCGAGGAATATGCAAGAAACGAACTGGGTCTGCAAAAGCTTGATAAATCTCAGATAGAGTATATAGAGATCGAAACACCTTCAGTGGCTGAAGTTAAGGGCGGCGATAAGGAAGACGTTCTCGCACGTTTCAAACGCTGGATCGATCGCGCTTCGGAATATCTGGGGCACTAAATCATATATTATATAAGAAAGTTAAGCACAGATAGTTGTACTTAGCTTTCTTGTTCTATTTTCAAATAGGTTTTATCTGCCCTGTGAGAGGGCATAAAACGCATTTATCGGGACGGAGGTTAAGTGATGACCGATAAACCAAGTTTAAAAATGAAAACAAGGCTCACCATATGGCTGTGCCTGCCTGTGCTGCTTTTGCTGATATACATGATATGGGGCATATGGAAGGTATCCATAAAGGAAGGCGCGAAGTGGAAGGAACTGGCTAATTCACAGCAGCTGAAATCCACAGTGGTACCTGCTTCGAGAGGTTCAATGTACGATGCGAAAGGCAATGTTCTTGCCCAGAGCGCTACGGTTTACAGGATATATGTTGACCCCATAATGCTTAAACAGCAGTGCGATGCAAGGGATAAACGTATCGAGGAACTGAAAGCCGCGATAAAGGACGAGGACAATGCTGAGAAGGTCCTCAAGTACAAGGAAGAACTTGATAATGCAAAGACAAGCACCGAGACATTCGATGAGCTTGTGGAGTTTCTGGCACTTAAGCTGAAAATGGACACAGGCGATGTACGGAGCAAGCTTGGAGATATCACTAGCCAGTACATTATACTGGGTGAGGGCATCGAGAAGACTCTTCGTGATGAGATAGAAGCAAAGCTCACTGAGCTGAAAATAGACGGCGTAAGAGGAGAAGAACAGACAAAGCGTGTTTATCCGCAGGAATCACTGGCTGCCCATGTGCTGGGTTATACGGATTTCGAGGATAATGGTATATACGGTCTTGAAGCTTATTACGATGACTATCTCAAAGGCGTTGACGGCAGAGTAGTTACCGCAAAAGATAAGGACGGAAACGATATTCCTTATCGTTACAAGCAGAGCTACGATGTTCAGAACGGCAACGACCTCAATCTGAACATAGATATCAATATCCAGTATATGCTGGAAAAGGGTCTGCAGAAGGCTTATGAAGAGAATCAGCCTACCGACAGAGTCTGCGGTATAATCATGAATCCCAAGACAGGTCAGGTTTATGCCGAGGCTACGGCGTTCAGTTATGATCCTAACGAGCCCTCGCTGATATCTGATAAGCAGGTAGCCGCAAAGCTGGCGGGTATGAAGAATTCTCCCGAATATGAGACTGAAAGACAGAATGCCTGGAGTTTGCAGTGGAAGGACAAATGCGTTTCGGAACTGTATTTCCCCGGTTCTGTATTCAAGATAATCACAGGTGCATCGGCACTTGAAGAAAAAGCGATCTCGCTGGACGAGACATTCAACTGCAACAATCACATAACCGTTGAAGACAGAGATATCTCCTGCTGGACAACAGGCGACCACGGTTCGCAGAATCTTGCGGCGGCTATGGCAAACTCCTGTAACCCTGCATTTGTGCAGATAGGTCTTAAACTTGGCGCTGATAACTTTGTAAAGTATTTCGACGGATTCGGATATAACGAGCTTACCGGCATCGACCTGCCGGGCGAAGTTAATTCCTACAATATACATCAGCTCAGCTGGCTGGGTCCCGTTGAACTGGCTACATCTGCTTTCGGTCAGACCAACAAGGTCACTCCGATACAGATGATAACAGCAGTATCAGCGGCGGTAAACGGCGGATATGTTGTTACGCCGAGAGTTGTCAGCAGCATTACCGACCAGAACGGAAACGTTGTAAAGAGAAACGACAGGGAAGTCAAGAGACAGATAATCTCGGAAGAGACTTCTGCTTCCATGAGAGATATACTCAAGGGCGTTGTTGAGACAAACAAGAGTTCAAACTGCTACATACCCGGTTACAGCATAGGAGGTAAGTCGGGTACATCGCAGAAGCTGGACGAAAATGCAAAGGGCGATACCTACGTTGGCTCCTACTGCGCATTCGCTCCTGCGGAGGATCCCGAGATAATCATGCTGGTGCTGGTGGATCACCCAACAGGCGAGCAGTTCTACGGAAGTATGGTGGCTGCGCCTATCTGTCAGGAAGTGCTCAGCGAGGTGCTCCCTTACATGGGTATGTTCCCGAACTACACCGAAGAGGAACTGGAAAACGTATCCATAAATGTTCCGAACGTTCAGTACTATACCGTTGAAGAGGCTACAAAGACACTTGAAGAACTTGGATTTGTAGTTAAGATAAAGGGCGAAGGCGATACAGTCCTCAGACAGATGCCTGCAAGCGTAAAGATCGAGCATGGCGGTTCTGTTGTGCTGTATACCGATCAGAGAACAGAGATCGAGAAGGTCATTGTGCCCAGCATACAGGGTCTTACAAGAAGTCAGGCTAAGGCAACTCTGGAGACCTACGGTCTGAACCTGATAGCAGAGGGCTCTGCAGCGGCTGAAGAAGTAAGCTATGCGCTTGGCGACCAGACCTACGAACCCGGTACCAGCGTACCTCTCGGTACAGCTGTAACGGTAACATTCGCAACTATGGAAGTAGCTTCGCAGTAAGGGTGAATGTAAAAAATATTAAGGGAATGAACTTGAATGAGATTATATGAACTTATAAAAGAAGTGGCAGAGACTTCTCTGCCCGATATGGAAATAACAGGGCTGACTTCCGATACAAGAGCGGAAGTCACCGAAGGCAGCATATTCGTGTGCATAAAGGGCAAGACCTTTGACGGACACGATGCCGCAAAGCAGATGCTGGAAAAAGGCTGCGCAGCGGTTGTCTGCGAGAGAGACCTTGGTCTTGACAAGCAGATAATCGTCAGTGACACAAGGGCAGCTTTCCCGATGCTGTGTGCAGCATGGTTCGGTCACCCCGAAAGAGAACTTGAACTTATCGGTGTTACAGGCACTAATGGAAAGACTACCATCACTACCGTTATAAAGAAAGTTCTCAGCGGCTTCGGCTGCAAGGTCGGTCTGATAGGCACTTGCCAGAACGAGATAGGTGACGAGATAATCCCCACCGCGAGAACTACTCCCGAGCCCTATGACCTGTTTGAGCTGTTCAGAAAAATGGCTGACGCAGGCTGTAAGTACACTGTAATGGAAGTGTCCTCACAGGGACTTGAACAGAAGAGAGTTCAGGGCTGTCATTTCAGGGTGGGCGTGTTTACGAATCTTACTCAGGATCATCTTGATGTACACGGTACCATGGAGAACTACTATCAGGCAAAGAAGATGCTGTTTGATATAAGTGATACAGCGATAATCAATATCGATGACAAGTATGGCGAGAGGTATACAAAAGAGATACCCTGTCCTTACAAGACATACTCTGTCAGCAAGAGGGCTGATTACCGTGCTGAGGATATCATGCTTGGCACAGACGGTGTGAAGTATGTGTTCAGCGACGGCAAGGTCAAGAAGAATGTAAGCTTCAATATGCCCGGACTTTTTAATGTATCCAACTCGCTGGCTGTAATAGCCTGCATGGAAGAACTTGGATATACACCCTGCAAAACGATCGCTGGGTTCGAGAAGATACAGGGCGTTCGCGGCAGAGCTGAGATAATCCCCACAGGCAGGAATTTCACTGTTATATGCGATTACGCTCATACTCCCGATGCGCTGATAAATGTGCTTTCGGCTATAAAAGAGAGTGCTAAGGGCAAGGTAAAATGCCTTTTCGGCTGCGGCGGAAACCGCGACCGTACAAAGCGTGCGCCTATGGCGGCAGCTGCGGCTGAACACGCTGATTTTCTGATAGTTACATCGGATAATCCCAGAGATGAGGATCCCGATGATATCATAAATGACGTACTCAAGGGTCTTGAGGGCAAGGATACTCCTTATGTACGCATGACTGACAGGCGCGAGGCTATTCACTGGGCGATAAAGAATGCCGAAAAGGACGACATCATCGTGCTGGCGGGCAAGGGTCACGAGGATTACCAGATACTTGCAGGCGGAGTGAAGATACACTTCGATGAGCGTGAGGTAGTCGCTGAGGCGCTGAAGGAACTTTGATAATTAACCTGACCTGAGGGTTCGGGTCGAGATAAGGTGGTAAAGCAATGGAAAAATTAATGCTTTCAGAGATAATACAGGCTGTAAGAGGAAGCTACGGCTTTCCTGCCGATGTGGAGGTAAAGGATATCTCTACCGATACGAGAACTATAACAGAGGGCTCGTTGTTCATAGCGCTGAAAGGTGCTAACTTTGACGGGCACGACTTTGCCGCAAAGGCTATGGAACTTGGCGCCATAGCTGTGGTTACGGAAAGACCAGTGGATGGCGCAAGATGCCTTATCGTGGATTCCACCGCACAGGCACTGCTGGATGCGGCATCGTACTATCGCAGTAAATTTGATATACCTCTTGTGGGTATAACAGGCAGTGTTGGAAAGACCACTACCAAGGAAATGATATACAGCGTGCTTTCCCGCAGCTTCAAGACCCTTAAAACTGAGGCGAACCACAATAATGAAGTCGGTATGCCCAAAACACTGCTGGAGCTTGATGAGTCCCATCAGGCGGCAGTTATCGAAATGGGCATGAACCATAAGGGTGAGATATCGAGAATGTCCACAAGCTGCAAGCCGACGATATGCGTGATTACTAATATCGGTGTATCGCATATCGAGAATCTCGGTTCGCAGGAGGGCATACTCAAAGCCAAGATGGAGATACTCGATGGTGCTTCTGCAGATGCTCCGCTGATACTCTGCCGCGATGACAGACTTCTCGCAAAGGCTGAGATATATGGCGGAAGAAAAGTGTGGTACTATTCTGTATCCAAAAAGGACTGCGATGTTTATGCTTCGGATATCGCTGCTGACAGCAAGGGCATAAGCTTCACTATACATTATAACAGGGAAAAGCTCAATGCAAGGATAAATTGTCTGGGCGAACATAATGTAAAGAATGCGCTGGCCGCATTCTGTGCAGGTGCGGCGGCAGGTATGGAAAATGAGGATATCATTGCAGGACTTGCGGATTTCAGACCCGAGGGCATGAGACAGAACATAATAAGTGAGAATGGAATGACCTACGTGCTGGACTGCTACAACGCAGCTCCCGATTCCATGAAAGCAAGCCTTTCTGTGCTGAGCCAGATATCTGTACGCGGCAGACGTTTTGCAGTGCTGGGCGATATGCTTGAACTTGGCAAGGGCGCGGCTAGGTATCACCGCACTGTGGGCGAATATGTCAAGGCTTCAAAAACAGATGTACTGCTGTGTTTCGGCAAGAATTCGGCGTATTACATCGAGGGTGCCTGCGACAAGGGCTTCGATCGTGAGAATACAAAGCATTTTGAAACTCACGAGGAGCTTGTGGAATATCTTAAAGCAAACCTCAAAGAGGGTGATGCTGTACTGTTCAAGGGCAGCCGCGGCATGAAGCTTGAAGAAGTATATGAGGCGATAAAACAGGCGTGAAGCTGACGTTTATAATATTTGCTCTGCAGCTTGCTGTGGGCGGGCTGCTTGGGCGGCTTTTCATTCCCGTGTTCAGAAAACTGAAAACCGGTAAATTCGAGATATACATCGGCGACAGATTCAAGCAGGACGGCTCAGAACCGAGGGGCGGAGGAGCACTGATGCTGTTCTGCTTTGTGACGGCTTGCTTTGCGTCTGCAGCCGCTGATGGCTTTAATGCCGATGAGATAAGGGCGGCGGCTTTCACGGTGATATTCTCTGCGGTGCTGACTGCTGTGGGTCTCGCTGAAGACTACGACCGCGATGTGCGCGGTGGAATAGGCATGAAAAGCAGATACAGGGTGACGATCAAGCTGCTGCTATGCGGAGGTTATACCGCGCTGATGGGGCTTTTCGGTTACAGCTGCAAGATGGTCCTGCTGCCTTTCAGGTGGGGCTATGTCGATCTTGGCTGGGCTTATATACCGCTGAATGCGCTGATGATGACGCTCATCATCACGGCGGCGGAGATATGTGATTGCCAGAAAGGTATACACGAAACAGGCGTGGACGGACTTTGTCCGATGACGATGTTTGTAAGCTTTCTGGGACTTTTTGCGGCTTTCGGCGACGGCAGTCGCGAGGTTGTCAGAGTTATATGCCTTTGCGCGGCGGGAAGCTGTGCGGGGTTCCTGATATGGGGGGCTAAGCCCTCAAAACTGTTCCTCGGGCAGTCGGGCGGATTGTTCCTTGGAAGTATGATGTGCGGCATACTGATGCTTTCAGGGCTGCACGGAGCGGTACTGCTTGCGATGGCAGTGCCTTTCATCGAGCTTGCTGCGCATATATTGCAGAGGGCGGTATTCAAAAGAAATAAAAAGCTGCTGTTCAAGGGTGCAACGCTTCACGAGCATTTACGCAATATCGGGTGGAGCGAGTACCGCATCACTGCTGTGTATGCGGCGGCGCAGGCAGTATTCTGCGCAGGTGCGGCGGCTTACAGTATATATGAATCAAGGCTGGTTATAAATTAGCCTTATCAAGAAAGTGAGCGGAGGTACAGCATTAATGGCTGATAAGGGTATATACCGCGACCGTGACGGCGGTCTTACACTGAACAATCACCTGATAGCCAGACAACCTGTGGCGCAGGCGAGAAAAAAGCTTAACTTCAATTTCAAATCTATAAACAAGGGCGTGGATATCCCATTCCTGCTGCTGATACTGGTGCTGCTGGGATTTGGCGTACTTATGATGTTCTCGGCGTCATATGCCTGGGGCATAAACGATATGGGTGACGGATATTTCTACGCTAAAAAACAGCTTACATTCGCGGGACTTGGTCTTGTGGGTATGCTGGTGGTATCTGTGCTGGATTACCATTTCTTTCAGAATACGGTGGTTTGTTACATATTCTTTGGTGTTATGTATGCCATGTGTCTGTATGCGGCGTTCTTCGGTTCGTCAACTGCGGACGCAAGCCGATGGATCAATCTGGGATTTGTACAGTTCCAGCCGTCGGAGCTTCTGAAAGTAGCATTTATAATAATATTCGCCTACATAATGGCGGTCAATTTCCCGAAATTCAATAACTGGAAGTACTGCGTTATACCTTTCACAGTGATAATGGGTATAACAGTCATTGTGCTGGGGCTTCAGCGACATCTGTCTGCGGTGCTGATAATAGGAGTTATCGGCGTCAGCATGATGTTTGTCAGTGGTATGCCCGCAAAGACTTTCTGGAAGTTTATAGGTGTTCTTGCGGCAGTGGCTGTACTGGCTCTGGCTGTAGTGCTGATGGCAGGTAAGTTTTCCTATATACAGGAAAGAATAGACGGCTGGCGCAACCCTGAGGCTGATATTCAGAACAACACATGGCAGACCTATAACTCGCTGGTGGCTATCGGTTCTGGCGGATGGTTCGGACTGGGATTCGGTGAATCAAGACAGAAATTTCTGTACCTGCCCGAAGCGCAGAACGACTTTGTATTCGCTATAATCTGCGAGGAACTGGGATTTGTGGGCGCACTTGTAGTAGTGGTACTGTTCGTTATCTTCGTGCTTAGAGGATTCTACATTGCCGCAAATGCCAAGGACAGATTCGGTATGCTGGTGGCTGCGGGCATCACGATACAGATAGGATTGCAGGCTTTCCTGAATATCATGGTTGCTTCTAACTCATTCCCGAATACAGGTATATCTTTGCCGTTTTTCAGTTACGGCGGTACGGCGCTGATAATACAATTGGCGGAGATGGGCATACTGCTCAGCATCTCCCGTCAGGGAAACATCAAAAAATGATAATAAAACAGCGCCTTCGGCATAATGGCCGCGGCGCGGTTTTGTGTTTTGGTTAGCTGTTAACTGAAAAGTGTTGCTTTGTTCATAATAATTTAGTACAATAGAAATGATAAGAAGTCTGCTTTGATTTTCAAAGGAGTGACAGCCGTGCTTGCATTGAAGCTGATATTTCTGATACTCGGGACAGCGTTCACGGCTTTTGGCGGACTCATCTTATTCTTTAAGAAATACTCCTTGATAAACGGCTTTTCAGCCGCACAGAAGTCGGGGAGAAAAGACAAGGACTACGCTGAAAAAGTTGGGCGTGCCGAGTTTGTTATCGGTATCACTCTGCTTGGCATGGGTATCGTCCTGGTGATATTTATATGAATATATTATTAATTTAATTATAAAAGAGGTATGTGCGTAATGCTCAGAGTTCTGCTTGCAGGCGGCGGCACAGCGGGTCATGTGAACCCCGCGCTGGCTATTGCCGAGATAATAAAAGAAAACTACCCCGATGCGGAGATATGCTTCGCGGGAAACCCCGATAAGCTTGAAGCAAAGCTTGTGCCAAAGGCGGGATACAAATTTGAACCGCTGAAAATAGAGGGATTCCAGAGAAAGATAAATGCCGAGAATATCAAAAGAAACTTCCGGGCAGCCTTGTATCTGGCTAAATCGGGAAGCAGATGCAAAGAGATCATAAAGGGATTCAATCCAGATCTCGTTATAGGCACAGGCGGTTACGTCAGCGGACCTGTGGTAAGGGCGGCAGCCAATATGGGCATCAGGACTGCCATACATGAACAGAACGCTTTCGCAGGTGTGACAAACAAGATACTTTCAAAAAAAGTTGATGTTGTTATGATGACGGTGGAGGAATCAAGAAAGAACTTCCCCGACGCCAAAAAATGCGTGGTAACGGGTCTGCCCGTAAGGGGAGGCTTCGGCAGGCTGACAAAGGCTGAGGCACGCAAGAAACTTGGTATCCCCGAGGACGCACAGGTAGTGCTTTCCGCTGGCGGAAGTCTGGGTTCAAAAGTTCTGAACGAGAACATAATTAAACTCTTTAAATGGTATCAGCGTGATGGCAGGGAGGTATACCATATACATTCCTACGGTACCTACAAGGATTATGAGAATTATATCGCCGATTGTGAAAAGCAGGGCATCAAGATCAAGGGCAACGATCACCTTATAGTTGACAGCTATGTTGATATGCCCAAGGCAATGGCTGCCTGTGATCTTATTATCACACGATGCGGTGCAGCGTCACTGGCTGAGATCGAAGCTATGGGCAGATGTTCCATACTCATACCCTCACCGTGGGTTGCAGAGAATCACCAGTATCACAACGGTATGGTGCTGCAGAATGCAGGTGCGGGTATAGTTATTGAAGAAAAAGATCTTACGGAAGAGAAATTCGTGGGTGCAGTGAGAGATTATCTCGATGCCCCCGCAAAGCTGAAGGAATGTTCCGAAAAGGCAGCGGCACTCCATATCAAGGATACAAAGGAGCGCATAATGGATTGCCTCAGACCCCTTATCGGCAAGAAATAATAGTCGGTTAGATAAAAGATATGGCTGATAGGTAAAGAACCGGATATATAGAATCGGATATGATGTGAGGATTGATATAATTTGGCTATTGACAGAACTATACAGACAAAGCGTTCGGGCGCTACGATGGATAGCTTGAAAGTCCCCGATAATATTAATGAAAAGCTAAGTCACAATGCCTACAAGGGTTCAAAAACGAATGCTGCTGCCGAAGAGATATTCTCTTCAAACAGGTATTCAAAGCAGACCCGTTTTGGTGCTGCCGATAACAAATATGAGGGTTCGGAGCACAGGGCGAGAGTCAGGCGCGATGATCCGATAGATGACAGCTTCATACCAAAGCCCGATCCGAATAAAAAAGCTCCCGATCTGCTTCATCAGGGCGTAAAAGTCGGTTCGGCATATGTTGAGAGGAAGAAAGTAATAATCTGGATAACCGTGGCGCTGGTACTGCTTATCTGCGCACTGCTTTTCCTGCCGCCGCTGATGAACAGCACGACCCAGGATACAACGGTGGATTTCAACAGGAATATCTTCCAGAAGATGGGCATGACCGAGTTCAAGACCTATGCGCTGTCGAATTATTCGGTATATAATCAGGAGGCTTTTTCCTCCGAGAAAAACGAGAACTACCGAGTTATTGAAATGACAGTCCATGTGCAGAATTCTTCACCTTTTCAGGTGGTGATACCTCAGTATAAGGCGCTCTATGTTCCAACAATGTACGAGGACAAGGTGTGCTATGTGACTTCTGCCAAACGTGCTGCCACCAAGGACGGTGAAGGTAAGGTCGTCGGCGATGTTATTGAAGGTTTTCAAGGTAAGGACGTTACAATCGAGCTTATGATCAACGTTGCGGATATGACCGAAGAAGAGCTGGACGAATGTGTTACGGAAATGGTACTTTCTACCGTTAACGCAAAGAAAAAGATCGCAAAGAACGTATACGTTCCTTGCTTGCCTGCTGTGCTGTTTATATCAAATGCTGTTACGGTGCAGCTTGACCCGTAAACATCAGGTAACAAATAACAAGTTTCGTGCATAAAATAAGCTATACTTCAAAAAAGGGGCGTAGCTTATGCAGAGACTTATCATAAATGGCGGAAAACGGCTGTGCGGTGAGATAAGGGTACAGGGTGCCAAAAACAGTGCGCTGCCGCTGCTTGCAGGGTGTCTGCTGGCGGAGGGTAGGACGGTGCTGAGGCGATGTCCCGAGCTGACGGACGTTTTTGCCGCTTGCAGGATACTTAACGAACTTGGCTGCAAATGCAGTTTCAGGAAAGATACCGCGGTGACCGACCCTGTCGGTGCCGATGGATACAGGATAACGGAGGAACTTATGCGCGAAATGCGCAGTTCCATAGTATTTCTGGGCGCGGTGCTGGGCAAGACGGGAAGATGCGAACTGAGCTATCCCGGCGGCTGCGAACTTGGTCCGAGACCGATAGATATGCATCTGACTGCGCTTAAACAGCTGGGTGTAAGGATATGCGAGGAGCATGGCAGGATAAGCTGTACCTGTCCTAAGGGGATACGGGGCGCGGTGATCGACCTGCCTTTCCCTTCCGTAGGAGCTACCGAAAATATCATGCTTGCGGCGGCGTGTGCTGAAGGAGATACTGTTATCCGAAACGCGGCGCGTGAACCCGAGATAGCAGACCTTGCGGATTTTCTGAACCGCTGCGGCGCTGACATCAGGGGCGCGGGGTGCAGTACGCTCAGAATATGCGGCGTGAAGAAGCTGCATGGCTGTGAATACGAAGTAATGCCCGACAGGATAGCGGCGGCTACTTATATGGCTGCAGCGGCATCGACAGGCGGTGAGCTCGGACTTATCGGTATAAAGTGCGATGACGTTCAGGCGGTGACGGCGGTGTTTGAAGAAATGGGAGCCGCGGTTTACTGTACAAACGACAGGATATTCATAAGCTGTGTAAAACCGCTGAAAGCAGTGCGGATGATACGGACGATGCCTTATCCCGGTTTTCCGACAGACGCACAGGCTTTGGTGATGGCGGCGCTGACTACGGCGCGGGGCAGCAGTATGATAGTAGAAAATATATTTGAGAGCAGATTTCGCCATGTGGACGAATTGGTGCGCATGGGGGCTGATATAAAAGTATCGGGCAGAACAGCTGTGATACAGGGCGTGAAAAAGCTCTGCGGCGCGAATGTGAGGGCACATGACCTTAGGGGCGGCGCGGCGCTGACAGTTGCCGCTCTCGGTGCCGAGGGGATTTCTTCGGTGGAGGGAGTGTGCTATATCGACAGGGGGTACGAACTTATCGAGAACGTACTCAGGTCGGTGGGCGCTGATATACGCAGAGAGTTCTGATGAAAAAAGTGTAAAAATTTGGAAACGGCATTATTGTATTTCAGGCAAAATATTATATGCCAATGACTGACAGACAGAGGAAAGAAATAAAATGAGTGTTGATTTTGAAAATGAACCTGTGCCTGCGATGACGCC
Organism: Ruminococcus albus AD2013; assembly: GCF_000526775.1. NCBI lineage: Bacteria > Bacillati > Bacillota > Clostridia > Eubacteriales > Oscillospiraceae > Hominimerdicola > Hominimerdicola alba. The sequence continues at coordinate 2,595,129 of NZ_JAGS01000001.1, read as the reverse complement.
CAGAAGGGTCGGGCGGAAGCTTGACCTGCGTATGCTTTATGCGCTGGCGGCAGTCGCAGCGGCAGTGGTCGTACTTATTCTCTGCATGACGATATTTTTTAACGTCAGCAGTGTTGAAGTAAGGGGCGTGAGCCTTTATACCGATGACCAGATAATAAATGTCGGCGGTATATACGAAGATATGAATCTTGTGAGGACGGATACTGCAAGGGCAGAAAAACGCCTGACGGATAATCTCGTTTACATAGACGAGGTGAAGGTGTCGAAGTCATATCCCTCAACAGTAGTTATAGACTGCAAAGAAGCTGTAAAAGCGGCAGATATCGAGTATGAGGGCGGATACTATGTGCTTAGTACCTCGGGCAGGATACTTGAAGCGAACAATCCTATGCCAACAGGTGGTATCCCTATAATCACGGGTTTCAAGTTCTATACGGCACAGGAACGTATAGATAAGGGCGAAGAACTCACAGATGAGGAGATATTTGCTTTTCGTGCGGCAGGTGCAAAGCTGAGGTCGGAGGACAATTACAGCGATAAAATAATCAACGACCTTATGAAAGAACTTATCGAGCAGGATTATGAGAATGTAAAGACTATTGATATCACCTCCCGTGCGAATATTATGCTGAATATCGACAACAGGCTGGATATCAAGCTGGGAAGTTCGGCGGATATCGGATATAAGCTGAGCTATTTCAAAGCAGTGATGGGCAAGCTTGCTGATAACTATGAGGGTACGCTCATATATAACGGCTCTGAAAACGGCGTTTCAGCTATACCTAAGGATAAGTATATCGGCAAGCCTACATTCGCTAAAGACCCTGAAAAAACCAATACCGACGACAGTGCTGCGGAAGATGCCAACACAGAAGACGGCACTGATTCCGATAATTCTGCTGATAACGGTCAGGCTGAAAATGATGTTACGAATAACGGTGACGGTCAGGCAGATAACAACGGCGGATATGATGAAAACGGTGTCTGGACGGATAATACAGGGGACAATGGTCAGTATTATGACAACGGCGGCTGGACTGACAATAACTGGGATAACGGTCAGTACTACGATAATGGCGGCGGATATGACTATACTTACGATAATGGTGGGTATGGCTGGTAACATAATCAATTAATAAAAAATTAACCAATATAATGGCATTAAATTGTCAAAATCCTTTACAATTCGGGAAATTTGTGATATAGTATTAGTGTATCTAATTATGTTCTTCGGGTCGGATTATATAAAGACAGAAGAAATATAAGGTTAATAATGACCCGTAAGGATATGTGAAAATATTTTGGGAGGATGTTTACTATGAGTTACGAATTTGTAGAAGAGCCAATGGTTGGTGCAAGCATTAAGGTCATCGGCGTCGGCGGCGGCGGCGGAAATGCACTTAATGGCATCGCAGCGGCAGGTATACAGGGCAATGTTGAATACATAGCTGTAAATACCGATATACAGGCACTTAAAAAATCACAGGCAGACAGACAGATACAGATCGGCGCTAAGCTGACTCACGGTCTGGGCGCAGGTGCAAAGCCTGAGATCGGTGAGGCTTCCGCACAGGAGAGCCAGGACGAGATAGCTGAGGCTATCAAGGACGCTGATATGGTATTTATCACAGCAGGTATGGGCGGCGGCACAGGTACTGGTGCAGCTCCCGTTGTTGCTGAGATAGCTCAGAGCCTTGAAAAGCTCACCATAGGTGTTGTTACCAAGCCTTTCAAGTTTGAGGGCGTTAAGAAGATGCAGAGAGCTGAAAGCGGTATCGAGCAGCTGGTAAAGCACGTTGATGCACTGATCGTTATACCTAACCAGAACCTCATTACCAGCGATATGAGACTGACCATGAAGCAGTCATACCAGATCGCCGATGAAGTGCTGAAGACTGATGTTATTGCTATTGCAGAGATAATCACAAGACATGATGAGATAAACGTTGACTTCGCCGATGTTACAACCATCCTTAAGGGTGCGGGCAGAGCTCACATCGCTATCGGCCACGGCGAAGGCAAGGATAAGGTTCAGGATATCGTTGATCAGGTTATCGCTTCCAAGATACTTGAGACTTCTATCAGAGGCGCTAGAAGACTGATAGTTAATGTTAATATGTCCGAAGACCTCCTTATCAGTGATATGGACGAGCTGACCGCAGCTATCGCAGATGCAGCTGATGACGGCGCAGAGATCATCTTCGGTAACGGCACAAATCCCGATACCAAGGACTGCATGGACGTTACTGTTATCGCAGCTGACTTTGTTGACGGTATCCCTTCTGCTGCTAACTATCAGGAAGCTGCTGCTCTTCAGCAGGCTCAGGTACAGGCAGTTCAGGCTGTACAGGCAGTATCTCCCGCTCCTACCGCTCAGACATTCTCTTTCCAGAGAACTGAGGAGGACAAGAAGGCTGACGCTGAAGCTATGTACAGAGCAGGTGTAAAGGCTGCTGATAAGACAGATATCTACGACGATATCTTCAACGTTTTCAAGAATAAGTGATCCACGCTCAAAGACGAGTCCGGCGGCTCGTCTTTGCTTGATAGAATTTGTTCAGATATTCTGAATTAAGTTCAGCTACAGTGAGGATAAACTGAACCGATTTTCATGCACTCGGCGGTGGGTGAAAAAATGCTTGATTTCCATAAATATCGGCATAAATCGGACGGAAATATGCACAAAAACAAGTATGAATATTGTGTAGATTACTGAATTTTTATGTTTATGCTCAAATCGTCAAAATTAGTGGTTGAAATAATTTTTTGTTTATAGTATAATAGAGTGTACTAAGGATTATTGTAAATAATATCTTCGCTAACATATATTCAGGAGGGAATTAAAATGGCTAGTAATGGTTATTTGAGAACAGTAAGAGTCGGCGGCTTCGATAAGCAGGACGTTCTGCAGTATGTTGATGAGCTGACTTCTAAGATCTATCAGCTGGAGACTAAGGTCAAGGATCAGGAAGAGCAGATAGACCAGCTTGCTCAGGGCGGCAGCGACTCTAAGGGTGACGACGAGGCCAAGAAGGAACTCGAAGCTAAGGTAGAGGAAGCCAAGCAGAAGATAGCTGAGCTGATGGCATCTACTGATACCATGAAAGTCAGAATTGCCGACTATGAGCAGCAGATCGCTGATAAGGACGCAGAGCTCGAGGAGAAGAACGCCGAGATCGAGACACTGAAGGACAAGGTAGCAGAGGCAGAGCAGAAGGCTAGCCAGGCTGCTAACAGCGGTTCTCAGCAGGCATTCGATATGGGACAGATCTTCGTACAGGCTCAGCAGACTGCTAATATGGCTATCGAGAAGGCTAGAGCAGACGCAAAGCAGATCACTGACGATGCTGAGGCTCAGGCTAACCAGGTCATTGATGATGCTAATGCACAGGCTGAGGCTACTGTTACAAAGGCTAATACCGAGGCAGAGCAGACTATCAGCGCAGCTAATGCAAACGCAGAAGCTACTAAGGCAGAAGCTAAGAAAGAGGCAGATCAGGTTACAGGTGCTGCTTATTCCGAGGCTTCCAGAGTTAAGAAAGAAGCAGAGGCAGAGGCTGAAAGACTCGTTAACGAGGCTAAGGAGAAGGCTGCTGCTATCAAGAACGATACAGTTGAGATCAGAACAGCTGTTAAGGAGCAGTTCACAAGTCTCAGCGATACCGTTCAGAAGCTGGTTACTTCCCTCAACGATCTGTACGGCAGCAGCATAGGTGCTGTTAACACCGCTAGAGATCTTATCGATGACGGTCTGGATATTGTTTCCGAAGACGAAGAAGAATAATGGCTGAACTAAGAAAATTTCGCACCGAGGAGCTTAAAGCTAGAAGCGGTGAGTTCCATTGCGGTGATAAGATACTGGTCACAGGCACTGTTTATACTGCCAGAGATGCGGCACATAAAAGGTTCGCAGCACTGCTCGATGAGGGCAAAGAACTGCCGATACCTCTCGAAGGGGCTGTGATATACTACGCAGGTCCTACACCCGCACCGGAGGGCAGACCGATCGGTTCATGCGGACCGACTACTTCGGGCAGAATGGACAGATTTGCACCGAGACTCCTTGATCTGGGCCTGGGCGGAATGATCGGCAAGGGCGAAAGGTCGCAGGAGGTAAGAGATGCCGTTGTCAGGAACAAGGCAGTATATCTGTGTGCAGTTGGCGGCGCTGGTGCGCTGGCTTGCAACTGCATAAAGTCTTGTGAAGTTATCGCTTTTGAAGATCTTGGCTGTGAATCGGTTAAGAAGCTCTATGTTGAGGATTTCCCCCTGATTGTTGCAGACGACTGCTACGGCGGAGATATCTTCTCAAGCGGCAGAGCTGAGTACTGCACAGCAGAATAATGATATATCGCGCGGCATCGGGAACGATCGCCGCGCTTTTGTAATTTATGTACCAAAACTGTGATGCAAAATTTGTGCATTATAACACCATAAATTGTCGGCAGGCTGTACGTATATAAAATGTAAGACAAAAGAAAGGCGATAACAAAACGCCGACATAATATAGGAGGAAACAAAAATGAAAAACATATATTTAAAGAGAACTATTTGCATGGCACTTGCAGGTCTGATGATTGCACTGACTTCCTGCGGAAACGTCAGTGAACAGAAAGAATCTCCCGCTTCCACAGGTAAGAATACAAGTTCTTCGGCAGGGAATGCAGACCCGACAACCACACCCGATGATACAATTGCTGAACCCGATGAGACAAATATGTCGGTAAAGCCTCTTTCTGAGGTTTCTCATGAAAACAGCGACGAAACGCCCGATGATAGTTTTAATGCTGCCTATCGCAATTACTCTGCTGAGTTATTCAAGACGACCTGCGCTGAGGATATCAAGGCGGGCAATAATGTTATGATATCACCTGAAAGCGTTATGTTGGCTATTGGAATGACAGCAAACGGCGCTAATGGTGAGACCCTTTCGCAGATGGAAACTGTTCTCGGCGGTCAAGGCATCGACGCTGTGAACAAGGCTATGCAATACCGCATGACAAAGTTTATGAACAGTGATACTGTAAACTTTAATGTGGCGAACTCCGTATGGGTGCGTGACGATTCAGAACGTATAAAGATGAAACAGGAATTCTGCGATAAGGTAAAGTCGGTGTACAACGCTGACAGTTTTCTTGCGCCTTTTGATAACACCACCCTCAATGATATCAACAGCTGGGTCGACAAAAACACGAATAATATGATACCTTCTGTGCTTGATAGTATAAAAGAAAGCGATGTTGCATACCTTATAGATGCAATGGCATTTGAGGGCGAATGGGCTGAGAAATATGAGGATGCTCAGGTGCGCGAGGACGATAAATTCACCAACAGCAAAGGCGAGGAAGAAAAGGTGAAGATGCTGTACTCTGAGGAGGGCGGCTATTTTGAGGACGAGAACACCACAGGTTTCCTGAAATTTTACAGCGGACATGACTACGCTTTTATGGCTATGCTGCCCTCGGAAGGTACTGACATAGCTGATTACGTGGCGAATATGGATGGTGAAAAACTGAGCAATCTCTGGCAGAGCGCCGGAGGAAGTGTAGATGCGTGCATACCGGAATTTTCCTATGATTACGGCAGAGAACTGAGCGATGACCTTAAAGCTATGGGAATGACTGCACCATTTGATGAGAACGCTGATTTTTCAGATATGGCAGAAACAGGTTCGGGATCGCTCTTCATTGACAAAGTTATCCACAAGACCCACATAGAGCTTGACCGCTTCGGAACAAAGGCGGCAGCATCAACAGTAGTTGTTATGACAGATGAAGCTTGCATGGAGGCAAAAGATAAAAAGCAAGTATATCTGAACAGACCTTTCGTTTATGCGATAATAGATACCGAAAGCGGAACACCTGTTTTCATGGGTGCTGTGAATACCGTTAACGGCTGATAATTGATATTGATAAGTATTGCTCCCCGATTCGTATCGGGGAGTTTTTTATAATGGAGCTTTTGAACAATGTTACAAAAATGACATAAAATATCTCAAAAATTCGACATTTTACTTGACATAAATTGTCAATCATGCTATAATAAATTAAAACATCAATGTTAATATTCTATGAAACTTCATAAAGTCAGAATTTCATTATCTGTAGATTAAAATAATTGTAAAAGAGGTGTACTATGGATAGAAAGCAAACCAATGTAAAAACAAGTATTCGTAATTTTATTCTCGCACTTATCCTCTTGCTTACTACAAATGTCCTGATGGGCGTGATACTAGTGAAAATATCAAAAGACGCACTGCGCACCCAGATAGAAGCAAGAATGCTTGATGTATCAAATACGGCAGCGGCACAGATAGATGGCGAAGTTCTCAAGAATATAAAGGCTGAACACAAGAATTCCGCGGATTATAACAGGACGCTGGATATACTTCGTTCATTTCAGGATAATATCGAACTGGACTACATTTACGGAGTAAATCCCGAACCTGACGGTACCTTCACATTTACCATAGACCCTGACAGGGAAGATCCTGCTGAATTCGGTGAAAGTATTCAAACCACCGAAGCACTTTTAAATGCTGCTAAAGGTAAATCAGACGTTGATAAAGAGGCTCATGCTGATGAATGGGGAAGATTCTATTCGGCATACAGTCCTATTTTTGATGCTGATGGCAAGGTTGTGGGTATCATAGGTGTTGATTTCAGTGCGGAATGGTATGAAAACGCAATGAATGCCAACAGATCGGTAGCCGTTATAGTAACATTGGTCGCTATGACGATAGGTATCGTTTTGTCGTTTGTTATCATGTCACAAAACAGAAAGCGTTTTACAGAAATGCTGAACAGACTTGAAGATCTTGATGATCTGACACAGAAGCTGGATAAGCAGATCATGGAGGGCTCTATAAAAAGGCTTGAAATGCTGCCTGAATCTGAAAGCCATATGCTGAAAACTCTTGCACAGGGAGAAGCGATCGAGGAACATTCGGTAAATGAATATGAAGCAGTCAATTCAAGTATTGAAAAGGTCTATGACAAGCTTCGGCATTATGCAAAGTATGTTGAATCAAGAGTGGAGTATGATGATACTACGGGTGTCAGAAACAAGGTATCGTACAGAAGCAGGGTAAAGGAGATAGACGAGCAGATATCTTCAGGCAAAGCTGTATTTTCGGCTGCGTTTTTAGATATCAACGGATTGAAAAAGATATATACTCATCACGGCTTTGAAGCGGGTGAAAGGTTGTTGTATGAATGTGCAAGAATGCTGAAACACGTATTCGGAAAAGAAAGCGTGTACCATGTAACGGGTGATGAATTTATCATACTGGCAGATAAAAAGCAAAGCTGGGAAATGAAAGACCTTTTTGCTGAATTTGAAAAAGAGCTGGAAAAGTATAACGAAGAACACGTACATGAAAATCTTCTCTCGGTTGCAAAGGGATTTGTAACATTTGATCCCGAAAAGCACAGGAATTATCGTCAGCTGTTTGTAGAAGTCAAAGCTGCCTGCGATAAGGACAAAGAAGAATACTACGCCAGAAAAACCGCCGAAATATAGTAAAAAGCGATGTACCTGCAAAAAAGGTACATCGCTTTTGGCTTATACAAATTTAGTATTACTTAGCCTTTGTATCGATCTCTTCCTTCAGCTTGGCGATGGCATCAGCTGCGGGCATAGCGGGAAGCTCGCCCTCTTTTCTTGAACGGACTGTTACAGTGCCGTCCTTAACTTCGTTATCACCGATGATGAACATATAAGGAACTCTGTCGAATCTTGCCTGCTTGATCTTAGGTCCGATGTTATCGTCCTCAGCATCTACCTCAACTCTCATGCCGAGAGCGCGCATCTTATCGCAGAGGTCGTATGCATAGTCATTGTGCTCGGGCTTGATGGGCAGTATACGTACCTGCTCGGGTGCCATCCACAGGGGGAGCACGCCTGCGTACTTCTCTATCAGCAGTGCGAGAGTTCTCTCGTAGCAGCCCATGGAAGTTCTGTGGATGATATAAGGATTGCGCATCTTGCCGTCCTTGTCAACATACTCCATGCCGAACTTCTTGGAGAGCAGCATATCTATCTGTATTGTGATAAGTGTATCTTCCTTGCCAAATACGTTCTTGATCTGGATATCCAGCTTAGGACCGTAGAATGCAGCCTCGTCGATACCTATCTCGTAATCAAGACCGATGTTGTCCAGTATCTTCTTCATTGTGCCCTGAGCTTCGTCCCACTGTTCGGGAGTACCCTCGTACTTGTCCGTTCTGTTGGGATCCCACTGAGAGAAACGGTAGCTTACGTCCTCTGCAAGACCCAGTGTTTCAAGGCAGTAATTTGCAAGGTCGAGACAGCCGCGGAACTCTTCTTCCAGCTGTTCGGGGCGAAGTATCAGATGACCCTCGGAGATAGTGAACTGACGTACTCTGATAAGACCGTGCATCTCGCCGCTGTCCTCGTTACGGAACAGTGTGGAAGTCTCGCCAAGTCTCATAGGCAGATCTCTGTAAGAACGCTTTCTGTTCAGGAATACCTGATACTGGAAAGGACAAGTCATGGGACGCAGAGCGAAACATTCCTTTGTCTCGTCATCGGGGTCACCCAGTATGAACATACCGTCTCTGTAGTGATCCCAGTGACCGGAGATCTTGTAGAGGTCGCGCTTTGCCATGAAAGGAGTTTTTGTCAGCTGATAGCCGCGCTTGTACTCCTCGTCCTCTATCCATCTCTGGAGAGTCTGTATAACCTTAGCGCCCTTGGGCAGCAGGATAGGCAGACCCTGACCAATGTAATCAACTGTTGTGAAGTATTCCAGCTCACGTCCCAGCTTGTTGTGGTCGCGGAGTTTAGCTTCTTCCATCTGCTTCAGGTGCTCTTCAAGCATGGAAGCCTTGGGATAAGCAGTACCATAGATACGGGACATCTGTATGCCGTCCTCTGCCTTGCCCCAGTATGCGCCTGTGCACTGTGTCAGCTTTACAGCCTTGATGGGAGCAACGCTCATGATATGAGGACCTGCACAGAGGTCAACGAAATCGCCCTGCTTATAGAAGGAAAGCTTTTCGCCCTTGCTGTCGTGCTTGTCGATAAGCTCTATCTTGTACTTCTCGTTTCTTTCCTCCATCAGCTTGATAGCCTCATCGCGGGAAAGCACGAATCTTTCAAGCTCAAAACCTTCCTTTGCGAGCTTCTTCATCTCAGCCTGTATCTTTTCAAGGTCAGCGGGAGTAAAGGGCTTTTCAACTTCAAAATCATAGTAGAAGCCGTTCTCCGTAGCAGGACCTCTGCCCAGCTTAGCATCGGGATAGAGATTCTTGACAGCCTGTGCCAGCAGATGTGAAGCAGTATGCCAGAAAGTCTCCTTGCCGTGCTTTGAATCAAAAGTCAGGACTTCAAATTCACAGTCGCTGTCGATGACGGTTCTCAGATCCTTGATCTCACCGTTGATCTTTACAACGCAGGCAGCCTTGTAAAGACCCATTCCTATGCCCTTGATTATTTCGCTTGCAGGCATTGCCTGCTCGATCTCCTTAACGGAGCCGTCTTTTAACGTTAGCTTGATCATTATTATTCCACCTTTCATTTTTACCATCCGCGGTAGCGGTCTTTGTCTTGCATATAAACGCGTACCGCAGGATCAAATTGCTTGAATTATACTATTGATTTTCTGTAATAATCGGTAACATCGCTGCCGAGCTTTTGGTATATCTCAGCCACGCTGTCATGTGAACCGAGAGTTTTCAGTTCAGCATCGGTCATGCCGATCATTTCGATGAATTCCACTCTGCCGTTAGGTGTTTCAAGTGTGTTCACCGACGGGTCGTTGATGCAGATGAAACCTGTCAGAGGAGACTTCTGCTCAAAGTCAATACCTGCGGTCTGACCCGTGTAGAGGTATTCGTTGTTCTGGAATATCTCGCCGTTCTTGAAGGTTATCCTTGCTATCTGCTGAAGAAGTCCTGCGACACATTTCAGCTCGTTTGCTTCGTTTTCGGGGGTGTAGCAGCCCTTTTTCAGTTTGAATGTCAGCTCATAGCCGAATCCGCTCCACTCTTTGTCCTGGCTTTCTTTTTCATAAAGTTCCGAAAGTCCGTAGGTGACAAAGTGCCAGAAATCGCCGCCGTCATAGATGCTTATACCGTTCAGCGGGTCATTGCCGCCCAGTTCATACGGCACTATGGTGCCATAGTGTATAGGTGCTTTCTGGTCAGGATATATCCTTTCAAATTCTGCGGTTATAGCGTCCCAGCCGCTGGTCTCAGGTTTTCCGACTGTCATGATATCCCTCCGTTCAAATCTTTTGAGTTCAGTTTATCTTATCGCATATCCACGCTCCATGATACGACCTGCCGGGTCCCGACTTTGGCCTTGCTGTCAGCCTTATTAGCGGGAAGTACCATGAATATATAAGCGTATACCCAGAAGCACAAAAGCAGTACGCTTAATATATTAGCCACTGCGCTTAAGCCTCTGGTAAGCGATTTTTTAACTACGAATCTTGTCTTTTTGCCGCTTTTCTCACGTGCCAGTGCATTGAAAAATCCAAGGAACCAGTATGCACCTATCCATATTGGCACGAATATCAAAAATCCCAGTGTGTAGGTTATCGAATGCCTGTATGCCATGAATGATACCACTCCCGCGCCTATACAGGCAGCGATGCTTATAAAATAGCATATCATCGCGAATGTTTTTCTGTTGTTCATTTTGTGTTTCCTCCTAGTGTTCTGTATGTGCAAAATAAAAAATCCCACGAGAGTATATTACTCTCATGGGACGTCATATAACGCGGTTCCACCCAGATTCGCACAATACCATTATTATGGCACTGTACCTCATTTAGTCTTTAACGCAGACCTGCGGCGTGTATTGGACGCACTCTGGGGCGGTATCCGTGAAGCTTTGCGATGTACCGCTTTCAGCATATGCGGTACTCTCTGTGATGCGCTTTATGTGCCAAACGGCTTCCCCGTCATCGATTTACAATATTATAAAATTATCATATCACTCTTTAATGCGTTTGTCAAGGGGGATTTTCAGGGCATATCCCCAAAAATAAAATTTTTAGCAGAATATCTAAAAAATACCTTGACATTTTCGGCGATTTGTTATACAATAATATTATGCATTAAAATTTTTATCGGTCCCGCTGAGGCGGTTTACCATAAAACTATTCATGCTATTTGTATCTTTACAATTTAATATCGGGCAGAGGCTTTTTTCGTGGATACAAGGGGTATCCGTAAGGAAAAGGACTCTGTACTTTCAAGAAGGAGGAATGCTATACAATGAGTGTCGGATTGGTAATAGCACTTTGTGTAGCGGCTCTTGTTCTTGGCGCAGCTATCAGTGGCTACATTTGTTTTAAGAAGGGAATCGACTATCGTAAGGAAACTGCCGAAGCAGCTATAGGCTCGGCTGAAGCAGAAGCGGAAAAGATAGTAGAGGAAGCGAAGAAAAACGCAGAGACTCTTAAAAAGTCAGCATTGGTGGAAGCAAAGGACGAAATACATAAGTCCCGCCAGGAAACTGAAAAAGAGCTGAAAGAAAGAAGAAGTGAAGTATCCAGACAGGAAAGACGTATCCAGCAGAAGGAAGAGAGCATCGACAAGAAGCTGGACAATCTGGAAAAGAAGGAAGAAACGCTTCAGAAAAAGCTGAAGTCCGCCGACGAGAAGGTGGCTGAGGCTGAACGCATCAAGCATTCACAGCTGGATATGCTGGAGAAGATATCTGGTCTGACAGTAGATCAGGCTAAGGAATATCTGCTGGCACAGCTTGAGGGTGATCTGGTACATGAGAAGGCTGTCAAGATAGCTAACTATGACGCGCAGATCAAGGACGAGTGCGATGCCAAGGCAAGACAGTATATTTCGCTTGCTATTGCGAGATGTGCGGCAGATCAGGTGTCTGAGACTGCTGTATCTGTTGTGGCGCTGCCCAACGATGAGATGAAGGGTAGGATAATCGGACGCGAGGGAAGGAATATCCGTACCATTGAAACTCTTACCGGCGTTGACCTTATAATCGACGATACCCCCGAGGCTATCACCATTTCCTGCTTCGATCAGGTAAGGCGTGAGGTCGCAAGGATAGCCCTTGAAAAGCTTATCCAGGACGGCCGTATCCACCCCACCCGTATCGAAGAAATGGTCGAGAAAGCCAAGCGAGAAGTGGAACTCAAGATCAAGCAGGAGGGTGAAAGAGCTGTACTGGAGACCAATGTACACGGTCTTAATCACGAGCTCATCAAGTTGCTGGGTCGTCTGAGATTCCGTACCAGCTACCGTCAGAACGTGCTCAATCACTCTATCGAGGTTGCACATCTGGCAGGCATGATGGCATCAGAACTGGGTGTTGATGCAAATCTCGCAAGAAGAGCAGGACTGCTCCATGATATAGGTAAGGCACTGAGCTATGAGATCGAAGGCTCTCATGTTCAGATAGGCGTAGATGTATGTAAGAAGTACAAGGAAAATGCCGATGTTATCCATGCTATCGAAGCACACCACGGCGACGTTGAAACAAGAACTGTCGTTGCGGCTCTGGTTCAGGCGGCAGATGCTATCTCCGCGGCAAGACCCGGCGCGAGAAGCGAGAACTATGAAAACTATATCAAGAGATTACAGAAGCTTGAAGAGATCTGTACTTCCTATGACGGCGTAGAGAAATCTTTCGCTATACAGGCAGGCAGAGAGGTAAGGATCATGATTCAGCCCGAAAAGATCAACGATGAAAAGATGGTCTTGGTGGCAAGGGAGATCGCAAAGAGGATAGAAACAGAGATGGACTATCCGGGACAGATCAAGGTGAACCTTATCAGAGAGAGCAGAGTAGTGGAGTATGCCAAGTAAGGCTTGAAAACGGCGGACAGGGCAATGACCTGTCCGCTTTTTTTATAATAAAATACAGTGATCCCGCTGACACACCGGACTTTACGGCGCTAAAAGATATATAATGATAGTATGGTGTGGTAAAGGGATAGTCAGACAAAAATAATATAATACAGAGGCGCATTATGGCAAAGGATAAAAAAACAGATACGCTGAATAAGGGGCATAAGCACCTGTTCGGCTCTACGGAAAAATCAGATTTTATTCTGAATATGGACTTTGACGGTGCTCAGAAGATGTGCAGCCGTTTCTGTATGCTGGCAGTGCTTATAATATCGCTGGTGCTGATACCTGCGTATTATACCCAGCATATCGAGATGTATGTTGAGGAGAATATGCCTCACTATCTCGGTGATAATTTTATATTCTATTCGGCATCGATGGTCATGCTTATGGGCGGACTGGGCTATCTGGTGTTTGATGTGGCCAGACAGAAGGGTCTGGTCGATCTTAAAAACAACAAGACACTGATACTGCCGATACTGTTGCTTGTTTCGACGCTGGTATCGGCACTGGCGGCAGGCAGCAAGCACGATTCTCTGCTGGGCTACATCGGCAGACATGATGGTTTTCTCATGACTCTCGGCTGGCTGGGACTTTTTGCCGCGGCGGCAGCACTCAGCGACGGCAAGCGTAAAAAAGCGCTCTCGGATCTTATCGTAGGTATGGGAACATTTCAGGCGATAGTCGGTATTATCGAAGCTATCCCCGCGGTATCATCTGTTACAAGCAATTACTTTGAAAATCTTTTCCTCTATCCCAGTACGACCGATGTTGCAGATGCTTCAAAGGGAGAGATATTCATATCTCAGGAAGAGAACTATACATCTTTCGGCGTATACTTAAAGGGCAGGATCGCAAGCGGATTTTTAACCTCGCCCCATGCGCTGGCAGCTTTTCTTTCGGTGGCATTTGCACTGGCTATAGGCGGCGCGGCTTTTGATGATAACAAAAAGCGCAGGATACTTTACTGTATTGCCGCTCCGATAATGGCAGCTGCCGCTTGTCTGACAGATGTTTATGCAGGTGTTCTCGGCATAGGAGCAGCTTCGTTTATCGTGCTTATCCTGGCAGTTGTCAAGGCGGCAAAGGGCGGCAAGGGCGCACTTGCAGTGTTCATTCCTCTGGCTGTATCGGGTATTGCGGCAGGCGCACTTTTCGGAACAGGCACAGCTGAGTTCAATGATGAAAAAGTCATCTTTACCGACAGTTATGTTGTTAGGTCGATAGGTCACTATGAAAGATATGACTACGTATACGGCATGGCTGATAAGGAGACTGATACCCGTGGTATCTATGATTACCTCTTTGGTGATGCGGTAAATGTTATCTCTGACAGACCTGCGCTGGGCGTTGGTCCAGATAACGGGATTTATCATCTCTCAAAATATAATCTCACCATGGACCGCAGCTATAACGAGTACATGGATACCGCTATGCAGAAGGGTGTTCTCACACTGATACTGTATGCTGTTTTCCTTATCGCTACATTGATAAAGGGTATAAAGCTTGCAGCAGGCTTCATCAATGGCAAGACTGACTGGGTATCTGCGGCAGCATTTGCGGCGGTACTGGCGTATATGGCTCAGGCCTGGTTCAACACCACCTGGTTCAGTGCGACATACATAATGTTCATAGCAGCAGGTCTTTGCTGGGATATTTCTGTTAAGGGAAAGAACTGTAAGGTATAACAAATGATATGAAAAAGCGGAGAGCGATCGCTCTCCGCTTTGTTTTATGCCTTGTCCTGGCGTATCAACTTTCTTATGGCTTCTACTGCGCATTTGATTCCACGTGAACTGTCGTCTGTCAGGGTGTCGGGCAAGCCTTGTTTGGAGCGCTCCATGTTCCACAGGGCTGTGAGTACACATCCGCAGCGTACACCGAGAACCATGCCTACCGAGTATATCGCCGCACACTCCATTTCCGAAGAAAGACAGCCGCATTTTACAAAGCTCTTCCAGCGGGGCAGAAGATAGTCAGCCACACCCGAACGCTCGGGCTCGACCTGACCGTAAAAGCTGTCCTTTGAGTGTACAACACCTACGTGATAGCGGTTGCCGTTCTCATCCGAAGAAAGTTCTTCGGCGCTGTCAGCCAGTGCCCTAAGTACTGAATAATCTGCCGACGCAGGATAGCCTATGGGCAGATACTCGTATGAAGTACCCTCGGCACGTATTGCGCTGTTTGCGATTATGAGGTCGCCGCCCCATATTTTAAGGTCTATACCGCCGCAGGTGCCTATGCGGACGAAGGTATCCGCACCGCATTTTGCAAGCTCTTCCACAGCTATCGCCGCAGAAGGCCCGCCGATACCTGTTGAACATACCGTGACCTTTTCACCGTCAAGTGTTCCTGTGTATACGTTGAATTCGCGGTTATTGGCCACCTGTACAGCATTATCCAGAAGCGCTGCTATTTTCGGCACACGCCCCGGGTCGCCGGGAAGGATAACGTATCTGCCTACTTCCTCGGGAAGTGTCTGTATGTGGAACTGTCGCTGTCCGTCAAGAATAGATGCCATGCTTATACCTCCTTGAACATCTGTTGTTTTGCGCTTATAACGACATTCAGCACGGTACAGTTTTTCCGTACCGTGCAAAATGTTTTACAATAATATGGTGAAGGATTGGAAATGTCAATTTATCAGTTCAGCTGATTGAAGTCATTATAATTGTTGCTGCTGCCGCTGTATACGTTGTTATTGCTGTAGCTGTTGTTATAATCGTTATTGTAGTTGTTATTGTAATTGTTGTTATAGTTATTATTGTAACCGTTGTTGAAATTGTTGTCGTAGGTATTATAGCTGTTATTATAGTCGTTATTGTAATTGGTGTTGTAGCTGTTTGGATCGTTGTATCCGTTGTTGTAGTTGCTGTTAAAATTATTATTGTAGCCGTTATTATATCCGTTGTTATTGTATCCGTTGCTGTTATAGGTGTTGTAATTGTAGTTGTTATTGCCGTTAAAGCCATTCAGTACAACACCTGTGCCTGATGCTGCCGCTCTGCTAAAACCGGAGCCGCCCTGTCTTGCTTTCTGGGCAAAGCCGCTGATAACGACGATAATGCCTATCACACCTAAAAAGCCCGATACGACCATACCGCCTGTGCCGCTGTTGTCATAGTTTGAATAATGATCTTTGGCAGGGTTTGAAGGGTTATAGGTTACTTTAAGGGTAGCGCCCGTGTCAAGTCTCTCAGATGCGCTGAGAGTTGAGCTGCCTGAATATTCCTTGCCGTTAGCCTCGAATTCATATCCGGTAACATAAACATAATATGTTGTTCTGTGGTGCTTGCCGGATTTTCTTGTCCTGCGCTCCGATCGTACAGACTGAACCACACCTGTTGTGGACTGAGTGCAGCGCTTGCGCATATTATTCGTTTTGTTGCTGACGGAGAATATAACTATCGCAACGATCACCCATATCAAACCAAAGAATATAGTAAATCCGGGACTTGATTTTGTATTTCTTCTTACAGCCATTTTCTTTTACCTCCGTTTTGTTGTACGTTTTTTCTATACACATATATCAACACTTGTCAGTGTTGTTCATACCATTCAAATCGGCGTTTATGCCATTCGATCTGTTAAATCGTGCTTTATCCTTAATGCCTGCGGCCAGGATAATAACGCCTATCACACCGAAAAATACCGAAACTGCAAATTTTCCTGTACAATCGTCATCTAATGTGGTATAGTGCTCTTTACCGGGCTTTGATGGATTGTAATTCACATGCAACGGACTGCCCTCATAAAGTCTCCGTTTTTCATCGAGAGTAGAACGTCCCGAATACACCTTGCCGTCAACTTTAAATTCGTATGTGGTCTTATACCAATAATGTGTTTCTGTTCTGTGCGTGCCGGTTTTTTTTGTTACTCTCAATTTTTTTACAGATTTTACCACACCTGTTGTGGATTCGGTACAGCGCTCACGCATATTATTCGTGTAGATGCCGAAAAAAAATATCACTGTCGCTGTCAACATTAATATCAGACCCCAAAAGAAGAAAGTTTTATAGGAGGGGACCATGTTTGTTCTTGCTGCCAAGTTCTTCAACCTCTGTTTTGCGGTGTTTTTACTATAAACATATATTAGCACTTTTCCGTGCTTTTTTCTACCAACTCAGATTTGCAATTGCGCAACGAAAAGTTGCATTTTACTGCCACTGTTCATAATTGCTGAAATCGTCATTCTTTGCTTGTTTCTTGCCAAGGTGAGTGAGGAAAAGTCCCACGAGAATTACTATCACACCGATGCCTGCAAAGCTGAATCCTATGATCTTGAAAAGCATTGATATAAAAGCAGTGGTCTTATCGGTTGGTACAAAAGCTTTCTGAGGAGAATCGGGGTCTATCATGATGTCAGCCTTTTCACCTACGCTGTAAGGCGGGTGATTTGAATATGAGTTTGCGGAGTACTGGTAGTTCACGCCCTCATAAACATAGCTGTATATCGGTGTAGACAGACCATCGTTGTTATATTTGTAGTTGATGACATCGGCTTCGATGGAAACAGTGCATTGTGCCTTTGTTTTTTCGATGCTTTTGCCCAGCATGATACCTATTGTGCCGAATATCCCGCCCACCAGTATAAATATCGCCATTACCAAGCCTATCACTAAGGCAGATGAAGTGCTATATCCACGATATGATCTGTATACTCTCATTTTATGTCCTCCGTCTTTATCAAAGCTTCTTTTTGCCGGCACATAATGCCGCATATTATTCTTTTTTTTTCTGTCCTTAGTGGTGACATATATCCCGAAATACAGCAAACGACATAAATCAAATATTTATGCCGTTTGTGTAGTTCTGATCATATTGTAATAATATCACGTTTGGCGGCAAAAATCTACCAACCGTTCTTTGCAATCACGCAACAAAAGGTTGCACTTTGCGGTATCATTTTACCATCTTCATGGAAATATCGAATGCTTTGACAGAGTGTGTCAGCGCACCGAGAGAGATTATATCAACGCCTGTTTCAGCTATGCCGCGGATAGTTTTTTCGGTAACATTTCCCGAAGCTTCAAGCAGAGCCCTGCCGTTTGTCAGTTTAACGGCTTCTGCCATTTCCTCGTTGGACATATTATCCAGCATGATTATCTCAACACCGAGGTCAAGAGCTTCTTTAAGCATATCCATATCGGCTACTTCAACTTCTATCTTGACGGTGTGACCGACTTTTTCACGCAGGGCATTAACTGCGCCTGTCATGCTGCCATAAGCATCAAGATGAGTATCTTTCAGCATAGCGCAGTCGGAAAGATTATAGCGGTGATTTTTTCCGCCGCCGACAGTAACGGCATACTTCTGTATAGCCCTGAGTCCGGGGAGAGTTTTTCTGGTATCTGCCACGCTTGCCTTAGTGCCTGCGATAAGCTGTACGCACTTGTTTGTAGCGGTAGCTATGCCCGACATATGCTGTACAAGATTAAGCGCTGTACGCTCGCCTTTCAGCAGTGCCCTTGTAGGACCTGTTATCTCAGCGATGATGTCGCCTTTTTGTACAACTTCGCCGTCATGTATAAAAATACGGAAGGACACTCTGTCGTCCAGCAGTTTGAAAACTCTCAGAGCTACCTCGATGCCGCAGAGCACACCTTCGTCCTTTGAAACGTACTTTGCAGTGCTTACAGCGTCATCGCTCACCAGCAGGTCGGTGGTCACGTCGATGTAATTGATATCTTCCAGCAGTGCTGTTTTGATGATATCATCTATCTGGAATTGCATAAGTCTCATAAATTTACCTCCGTGGTATCATCAGAATCCGTGTTCGTAGTCAACGTAGTCCAGGGGAACACTTTCAAAAGCTATCTCAACTGCCTCTGTCAGGACTATATAAGCCACTGTTGCAAGGCTTTTGGCTTCGATATAATCGCGGTCTATCTTGAAGTTGCCTTTCACAAGCATCTCGCGGATGTGTGCTACCCTTGTAAGGCTGTCCTGAAGACTGCCTATATCAGGCAGTACAAAGTATGCCTTCTGCATGATGGATCTTATCTCGCGTCGCAGTCCCGATGGGATATGCTCGGCATTCTCGTCTATCTTGTAATCGAAGCTTTTCAGCTCCTTATTCCTGTCTATCTTTTCAGCGATATCTTGTGCCGCACGGCGAGAGAATACAAGGGCTTCAAGCAGAGAGTTGCTTGCAAGTCTGTTATTGCCGTGAACACCTGTGTGTGAGCATTCGCCGCAGGCGTACAGACCGTCGATATTCGTTCTTGCAAAAGTATCCACATTTATGCCGCCCATAAGGTAGTGGTGGCAGGGGAATATCGGCACAGGCTCCTTGGTCATATCATAGCCTGCTTCAAGCAGGTTCTTGTATATCATCGGGAAACGGTTCTTTACGAACTCGGGATCCTTGTGGGATATGTCTATGTAGAATTCGTCTGAACCTGTTTTCTTGGCTTCAAATATGATAGAATGGGAAACCACGTCACGGGGAGCAAGCTCAAGTCTGCGGTCGTAGTTCTGCATGAATCTTTCCTTTTTGCAGTTGAGCAGATAAGCGCCCTCGCCGCGAACAGCCTCGGATATCAGGAAGCATTCCCTTGTCTTGCGGTTGTTGAAAGCGGTGGGGTGGAACTGTATATAGCTCAGGTGCTTTATCTTGGCACCCATCTCATAAGCCTTTGTTATACCGTCACCCGTAGCTATGGCTGAATTTGTTGTGAACTCGTAAACTCTGCCTATGCCGCCGGTTGCGAAGATCGCTTTGTGGGAATTGCAGGTTATATATTCATCGTCTTTAAGCACAAGGAAAGAGAAACCGTCACCGACTTTCTGGCAGTCGCACATCAGTGCGTTCTCCCATATCTCAACGTTGGGGAGAGTCTGCACATAAGCCAGAAGCTTTGTTTCTATCTCATAGCCCGTAGCGTCCTTGTGGTGGAAGATACGGTGCTTGCCGTGACCGCCCTCAAGAGTGCGGTGATAGTCACCGTCGGGCTTCTTATCGAATTCAACGCCAAGCTGTATTATCCTGTCGATATCCTGAGCAGCCTCGGTAACAAGTACCTCGGTAGAGTCGGGATCGTTCTCAAAACCGCCTGCTATAAAGGTATCCTCCTTGTGATACTCGGGAGAATCCTCCGGGCTTTTGTAAACGCCTGCGATACCGCCCTGAGCCAGTGCGGAATTGCACAGCGTGAGATCGCGCTTAGCCAGCACGAGAACTTTCAGATCGGCAGGGAGATTTACTGCCCCGTACAGACCTGCGGCGCCGCAGCCTGCGATGATAACATCATAATTTTTGCTCATAAAATTTTACCCTCTTTGCTATGCAGAGATTTACATCAATGCAACAGTATATGGTCAACTGTATACTTATTTCATTATAACACAACTGAGTCTGAATTTCAATAGTTAATGCAAAAAAATGAGCATTCCGCCCCAATATGTTTTTATTGGGTTAATGAAAAAGGAATATTATGATTTGTATTGTTTGATACTCGTGGAGATGTTTGGTCAAAACCGACAAATAAGCCTTTTATGAATCTGTTAACTATACAAAATTGGGGAAAAGACACTAAAGTTGTATTTACAAGTGTTCTTATATGTGCTATAATTTGTTCAAATTAGTAAAGTCATATATTGATATTTTGAAAATACATGTTATACAACCAATTATAAGATCGAGGGGGAAGTTATGGACAATTATAAATATCTGATGATCGTGGATTGGGTAAAAGAACATATAGCGTCCAAGGGGCTGAAACCCAATGAACGTTTTCTTACCGAAAAGCAGCTTTGTGAGATCCACGGTGTCAGCAGGCAGACAGTCAGGCAGGCGCTGATGCTGCTTGAAAGTGAGAATGTCATAGTCCGTGTCCGCGGCAGCGGTACTTTTGTGGGAAACAGGTCAGCTGTATCTCCGTCTGTATCCATAAGGGGCAGCATAGGGGTGATATCCACTTATTTCAGCGATTACATATTCCCGCATATAGTTACGGGAGTTGAGAGTGTGCTGGGCAGTGCGGGCTGCACCATGCAGCTGGCGATAACTCACAATCAGGTGTATGAGGAGACTCAGGCGCTTGAAAGTATGCTGGCAAACGGTGTGCAGGGTCTGATAGTAGAGCCTTCAAAGAGCGCTTTGCCGAATCCGAATATGGACCTTTATGCGAAACTCAGACGCGAGAAGATACCGCTGGTATTCTTCAATGCGAAGTATCCCTGGGCAGATCAGCCCTGCGTTGCTATGGATGACGAAGCCGCAGGCAGGACGGTCACGGATTATCTGTTCGACTGCGGACATACAAAGATAGCAGGTGTTTTTGCACTGGACGATGTTCAGGGACACAAGCGTTACAGCGGATTCATGCAGAGCTGTCTTACGCATGGGATACGCGAATCGGAGCGGAATGTAATATGGTTCGCGACCTCCGAAAAAAATGATATTTTCAGCTATACGCAGGATAAGCTTCTGGGTCTGCTGAAGGACAAGAGCGCAGTTGTATGCTACAACGACAAGATAGCCGTGAAGATGCTGAAACTTTGCAGGGATAACGGCATAAGAGTGCCCGAGGATATATCTGTGGTGGGCATAGATGATTCAAGGTATGCTTCCATCTGCGAGGTGCCGCTGACTACGGTGCATCATCCGCAGAAAAAGCTGGGCGAGGCTGCTGCAAAGCTGCTTCTTGATATGATTGAAGGGCGGGAAACATCGCCTAAGGATATGCTGTTCACTCCCGAACTTGTGGTGAGAGAGTCGGTGGCAGACCTGAAAATGGGAAGTACGATACAATCGGTTCAGAGGAAAAAGGGTATGAAATAAGAGGATTTTATCCGTTTGCGCACATATCGGCGAGCAAGGTTATGTGCGAATTGTGATATGTACACAGCAGCGCACCCTATGGCCTTGACCGTGGGTGCGCTTTTGATTAATTAAAAGGGAAGAACATAGTTGTACATACAAAATAATGTGGTGGTGACTATTTATGAGAGAGAAAATGTGTTTGGAAGAATGTTGCAATGTAAGAAAACTTGATACCAAAAGGATAGGCGAACTGCTAAGAAGCGGCAGTACTGCAAACTGTGGCAAGGTACTGGACGAGGTGCTGGATGAGGTCGGATTTGACGGCCTGCATTCATTGGTGCTGAGACTTTATGTCTGTACCGATATGTATCTTGAAGCAAGAAGTTTTACACGGCAGCTGGGCGTGACCGATGAGGAATTTACAGAGTGCTTCGGCGGAGTTGACGAGATAGAAGAGAAGCTTTCCACGGTGGAAAAAGCCCGGGAAAATATGCATGATATGCTGGAGCAGTGCATACGCTGGAGAGTTGAAAAATGTCATGAAAACGGCAATTCTGTAGTTAGAGACGCCCGCGAGTACATCGATGAACACTACATGAGCAGCGGTCTTTCCCTGACTGCGGTGGCTGAGGCAGTGGGGATAAGCCCTGCCTATCTCAGCGCTTTGTTCAAGCGGGAAATGGGCAAGAACCTTTCCGAGTACATCACAGGTATAAGGATAGAACGTTCAAAGGAACTCCTTTGCTGCACTTCAAAGCTGATATATGAGATAGCATTCGAGGTCGGTTTTCAGGATTACAGATATTTCAGCCAGATATTCAAAAAATGTACAGGGCAAACTCCAAGACAGTTTCAGAACAGTGCAAACATATGTATGTAGAATTTTTTACGTCACAGTAAAAATTTAAACAAATTGAGTAAATATTTTGGTATAAATGTATGCACAATTTGATTATAATGTAAGTACAAGTTAAGAACACGAAAGGTGTAAGGCGAAAATACACCTTTGGAGGATAACACAATGATATGAATATCTAAGGAGGAAATAAGAATGAAAGTCAAGAAGATTCTGGCAATGGCTATAAGTATGGTGATGTGCGCTGCGATGTTCGCGGGCTGCGGAGATGCGGGAAGCGGTTCTGATGACGGCGGAAAGTCAACCAAGTCCGGCAGCAAAGACAACGGCGACGTTAAAGAGGACGGCGGCGAAGATGAGGGAGGAGATACAGGAGATGTTGATGACGGCGATTATATCACGGTCGGCATAATCAACAATGACCCCAACGAGTCGGGCTACCGTACTGCCAATGACAAGGATCTCAAGGCTACATTCTGTGAGGAAAACGGATTTAAGGCTGATTTCTATTACAGTCTCAAGAACGATGAGCAGATAACAGCTGCACAGAAGTTCATACAGGACGAAGTTGATTATCTGCTTCTGTCCGCAGCTGATACAGCAGGCTGGGATACGGTTCTGCAGGACGCTCAGGATGCAGGCGTAAGGGTAATACTTTTCGACAGAACTATCGATGCTGATGAGAGCCTGTACGAGGCTTCCATCGTTTCCGATATGGCCAAGGAAGGTCAGACCGCAGTTGACTGGCTGAAGGGTCAGGGACTTTCCGATTATAAGATAATACACCTTCAGGGCGTTATGGGTTCTGCTGCACAGAAGGGCAGATCTCAGGCACTGACAGATACAGCGGCTTCCGACGGCTGGGAGATAGTTGAAGAGCAGACAGCTGAATGGAATGCTGAAAAGGCACAGCAGATAGTTCAGTCCGTTATCGATTCGGGCAAGGATTTCAACGTTATCTATGCTGAGAATGATGATATGGCTAAGGGTGCTGTTGCGGCACTGGATAAGGCAAATATATCCCACGGCGTAGGCAAGGATGTTATCGTTATGGGCTTCGACTGCAATAAGTGGGCACTTGATGAACTGCTGGCAGGCAACTGGAACTATGACGGACAGTGCAATCCTTTCCAGTCCTCTTATATAAAGGATATAATAGACAAACTTGAAAATGACGAAACTCTCTCAGAAAAGACTATAATCATGGATGAGAAGGGCTTCGATGCAACTACCATCACGCAGGAAGATGTAGATAACTACGGTATCTGATAACAGGTCACACTGTTTTCCCGATGTCTGCCGGCACGGTTCGGCAGTATTTCGGGATCATGATAAAAGGCTATGATAAATTTCAGATAAAGAAGTAAGTGCGGTGCGGCATAGGCGAGGTCAATTATGTCCCCGCACTTATTTTGAGATCACGAGCGGGAGGACTGCATATGCAAAAGGATTCACTGCTTGAAATGCGGGGTATCTACAAGACTTTCCCCGGAGTAAAGGCTCTGCAGAATGTTGATTTTACTCTTAAAGAGGGTGAGATACACGCACTTATGGGTGAGAACGGCGCGGGAAAATCCACGCTGATAAAAGTGCTGACAGGCGTACACGTAAAGGACGGCGGAGATATATTCGTCAGAGGACGTGAGAATGCAGTGCATATCAATTCGCCGAAACAGGCACAGGCGCTGGGCATAAGTACTGTTTATCAGGAGATATCCCTTTGTCCGAATCTGTCTGTTGCCGAGAACATCTTCCTTGCAAGAGGCAAGGGTATCGGTGTGAACTGGCGAAATATGAATAAAAGAGCCGATGAGCTTCTCAAAGAGCTGGGCATAAATGTAAGAGGTTCTCAGCAGCTGGCCAGCTGTTCTATCGCGGTTCAGCAGATGGTGGCTATCGCCAGGGCTGTGGACATGGAATGTCAGGTGCTGATACTCGATGAGCCTACATCGTCACTGGACGAATCAGAGGTAGCCAAGCTGTTTGTACTTATGCGCAAGCTCAAAGAGCGGGGCGTAGGTATAATCTTCGTAACACACTTCCTGGATCAGGTATATGAAGTATGCGACAAGATAACCGTACTGCGTGACGGCAAGCTTGTAGGCGAGTACGAGATAGAAAAACTGCCGAGACTTCAGCTGGTATCAAAGATGCTTGGCAAAGAGCTGGACGATATGGCTGATATCAAAAATGACAGCCCCACATTCAAGAAAACAGAGGATAAACCCGTATACGAGGGTGAGGGTCTGTGTTCTTCAGAGGGTATAAGCCCCTTCGATTTCAAGATATACAAGGGCGAGATCAACGGATTCACGGGTCTGCTGGGCTCGGGCAGAAGCGAATGTGTACGTACTATATTCGGCGCTGACAAGGTAACGGGCGGTTCGGTAAAGATCGACGGCGAGCCTGTAAAGATAACAAAGCCGAGACAGGCGATGAAATACGGCATAGCATATCTTCCCGAAGACAGAAAGCGTGACGGTATCGTGGGCGATCTTTCCGTAAAGGATAATATCATACTCGCCCTCCAGATAAAGACAGGTTTTTTCAGACCGATATCAAAGGCAAAGGCGCTGGAGTATGCCAACAAGTATATCGACCTGCTGGATATAAAGACAGCTTCGGTAAATACACCGATAAAGTCCCTTTCGGGCGGCAATCAGCAGAAGGTGATACTTGCAAGATGGCTTTTGACAGAGCCGAAGTATCTTATCCTTGATGAACCTACCAGAGGTATAGATGTCGGAACAAAAGTTGATATACAGAAGCTGATGCTGAAACTGGCTTCCGAGGGCATGAGCGTAACATTCATATCTTCCGAAACGGACGAGATGCTGCGCACCTGTTCGAGACTGCTGGTAATGAGAGACAGAAAGCTTGTGGGAGAACTTACAGGCGATCAGCTTAACCAGAATACCATCATGGCGACTATTGCGGGAGGTGACACAAATGGCGAACAATAATGCACAGCCCAAAAAGGCAGGTATAGCAGGCTTGTTCAGGCATCAGATAATGATACCGATAGCTGCGCTGATGCTGCTGGTGCTGTTTAATCTCATCGCAGATCCGTCATTTTTCAAGATCACACTGGGCAGCAACAGCGACGGGAACCCCGTCCTGAACGGCTACCTTATAACTATAATCGACAGCGGCTCCGAGCTTGCCATACTTGCACTGGGCATGACCCTTGTAACGGCGGCATCGGGCGGACAGGATATCAGCGTGGGCGCGGGCATCGCGATAGCGGGCTCGGTACTGCTGAGAGTGCTTTGCGGTACAGAGACAAGCCCTGAGACACTCCACGCCCCTGTGATCGTGGCATTTCTGATAAGCTGCCTTGTGGCGATGCTGTTCGGTGCTTTTAACGGTTCGCTGGTGGCATTCTTCAAGATACAGCCAATGATAGCAACTCTTATACTGTTTACCGCAGGACGTTCCATAGCGGCGTGGATAAACAACAATCAGCTGCCAAACGTAAACGAGCCTTCATTCAGCTACTACGGTACATATATCCCGGGTATACCGATACCCACACCTTTCTTTATAGCGCTGGCGTGCTTTCTGGTGACATGGCTGCTGCTGAGATTCACCACACTGGGACTTTACGTACAGTCGGTAGGTATAAACGAGAAGACTTCCAGACTGAACGGTCTTAACCCCGAACTTATAAAGCTGCTGACTTATGTTCTGCTGGGACTTTGCGTTGCTATTGCGGCACTTATCAAGGTCAGCCGTCTTCAGACGATAAACTACTCGGTAATTGCAAAGGATATCGAAATGGACGCTATTCTCGCGGTGGCACTGGGCGGAAACGCACTGGGCGGCGGTAAATTCAGCATGAGCAGTTCCATTCTCGGCGCATATGTTATACAGTTCCTTACGACTACACTTTATAAATTCCAGGTCAAGGCAGATGCTCTGCCTGCGTACAAGGCAGTCGTTGTAATAATCCTCGTAGTCATGAGTGCTCCCGCAGTACGCGAGAAGCTCTCGGCACTTATAAAAAAGCTGCGCACGGAAAAGGCTGCAGCCCAGAATTCCTGACGGACAGGAGGTAGAGTTATATGTCAAGATTTAACAGACGTGGCGGCGGCGAACTCAAAGCTCCCACAAAAATGACAGATACCAACCTGCTGACCATGATAACCATATGCGTATTTGTAGCCATGTACATATTCGCGGTGCTTTTCCTGAAAAAGGGATTTCTGAAACCGCAGACATTCTTCAATATACTCAACGCTAATGCGGCGCTGATAATACTCGCCTGCGGAATGAGCCTTGTTATGATAACGGGCGGTATAGATATCTCTGTGGGCGGCGTGACGGCTCTGGTATCAATGAGCTGTGCGGTCTATCTGGACCATAAGGGCGGAAGCCTGCTGATGGCTGTACTGATGGCTGTCGGAATAGGTCTGGCATTCGGTATAGTGCAGGGCTATCTTGTGGCGTATCTGGAGATACAGCCGTTTATAGTCACGCTGGCGGGAATGTTCTTCGCACGAGGTGCGACCACTATTGTTTACAACAAGCCTTTCAATGTGGCTAATGAAGATTTTGTAAAGCTTAAAGCCACAAGGATACTTATACCATACCTGGGCACGTACAACAAAAGGGGCAAGTATATCCTCGCTTACATCGAGATAGGTGTTATAGTGGCGATAGCTCTGGCGATACTGCTGTTTGTACTGCTGAAATGGGCAAAGCCCGGAAGAAACTTTTACGCCGTTGGCGGCAACAGGCAAAGCGCACTGATGCTGGGCGTAAACGTAAAGCGGACAATATTCTTCTCTCATTTGATTTGCGGACTGATGGCGGGCATAGGCGGCTTCGTGTATTTTATGCACGTTGGTTCCGGCTCGCCACAGCACGCGAGCGGTGCCGAGATGAATGCGATAGCATCATCGATAATAGGCGGCACAATGCTGACAGGAGGTGTCGGCAATATCATCGGCACGGTGTTCGGAGTGCTTTCACTGGCACTTATACAGAACATAGTATCATCGGCAGGTCTTGATGACGCGTGGTGGACAGGTATAACCGTAGCGGGTATGCTCTGCATCTTCCTTGTAGTACAGAGTATAATCATTGCACGCCGCAAGAAAGCTAACGCAGCTGCGGCAAAACAATAAAGCACTTCCATTCTCTTAATAAACAGGTGTGTCCTTAAATACTGAGGCACACCTGTTGTTTTTTATGATACTACCGTTTACTGCCGTATTAAACGGAGATGGGAATGAAAAAGAGGCTGTTGCAGACCCAAAGAAACTATTTACATAAATCCAAACATATATAATTGATTTTACTGAATTTACTGGAATTTACTGAAATCTCTTTTCAGTAAAATAAAAGCCCTATTTTACGGTGTTTGAGAGCAAAAAAACATTTTACTGAATTTACTGACGGGGTAATACATTTTTTTGAATTTACTGATAGGGTAATACGGACACTTTAAAAAATAAATTTACCATATATTGGTAATTATACCCATATTTCACATTTTCCCCTCTACCTGTTCAGTAAATTCAGCAAAATAAAAAACGGTGCTGAAACGCAGCTTTTTCGGGGGTTTATTTTACTGGAAATCGGATTCAGTAAAATTCAGAAAAATCAGTAAAATGTTTAGCGTGCTAAAGTGAAAGGGGTCTATCCATGAAAAAAATACCTGATGACCGTATATACCTATTTCGTTTCGGGCGAAAAATATACTCCCCGACCGTTTTTGAACTGAAAACGGCATAAAAACCAGCAGAACATAAGACCCCCGAGTCCTCTTTTTTTGAAAAGGGCTTGGGGGGTGCGCACTGAAACAGCTTATTTCACCAGTTAATATGGTTTTTACTCTGATGTTCGGATATGGTTAGAGGATGCTGCGGCTGCAACAGCTCCTTTTGGATATTACAAAACTATCTGTTTGTACAAAGCGAAAATGGTGTCTTTGTCGAGTATGACGGGGTGATTTTTTAGCCGCTCGGCATTTACCGAGGATACCAGCAGTTCGATATCACCGTCGGCAGCTTTTGGTGCTGAAAGTCCCAGACTATCCACCAGAGTGCCGAAGCTTTCGGCAGCTGATGATGCTGTGTCACAGCCCATGATGTGTGCCAGTTCATTCAGCATTTTTTTGAAATACTCCTCGCCGCGGGCATCTTTGCAAAGCGAAGTATTTTCTGCCATGAAAGGGAACAGCGCCTTTACACACAGCGCAGCGGCGTGTCCGTGGGCAAGACCGTATTTCGTAGTAAGTTTGTAGCACATTGCATGACCTGCTGTTGTAGCGGTGATATTTATGGCTTTGCCCGCTATGTTTGAAGCTTTCAGCATATCTGCATTGCCTGCATCTGTGTTGGCGAGATATCCGCCCATTGACGAGAATATCATTCTTATGGCTTCCTCTGCATATGCCTGACTTTCCTGAGTTGAATGTACCGACCAGTAGCTTTCAACTGCGTGACACAGTGCGTCAAGCATGGTGGCTTTTTTCTGATAGTCGGGGAGCGTTTTCAGAACAGCAGGGTCGAACATCACTGCTGTTGGTATACAGCTTTCGTCCGTTACCGATACCTTGTT
This sequence comes from Ruminococcus albus AD2013, assembly GCF_000526775.1. Classification (NCBI taxonomy): domain Bacteria; kingdom Bacillati; phylum Bacillota; class Clostridia; order Eubacteriales; family Oscillospiraceae; genus Hominimerdicola; species Hominimerdicola alba. The sequence goes on along the minus strand of NZ_JAGS01000001.1, from coordinate 2,566,085 downwards.
CCCGTTGTGATAGATTATCGCATAGCGTGTAGCTTCACTGCCAGTGCCCGCTGTTGTTGGCACGGCGAAAAATTCAATATCGTTTGGGACTATCTTCTGGGTGATATAATCTGTGCTGTCGTCCATGGTCACATACATCTTTATACATTTAGCGGTGTCCATTGCCGAACCTCCGCCAATGGCTGCTACCATATCACAGCCTGTTTCTATATAAAGTTTCACACCTGCCAGAACCGATGTATAATCGGGATTAGGTTTGAAATCGGAAAAACGCACGACCTCGATACCTGTGCGTTCGTGAAGTTCACTGAAGTATCTTCCGATCGCAAGCTTATCCATGGACCTGCCGCCGACCAGAAATATCCGGTTTGCACCTGTATCTCTGAAATAAGCATCGAGGGCTTCAGTACTGTTGCCAACTATCCTCTGCATTATGTTACCTCCCTGTACCAAAATATACGATCATATATTTTGGTGTTAAATTATATCAAAAGAAAAGCTGACAGATCATAAACCTGTCAGCTCTGTTTTTAAGATAAATTGCCGCCTTGCCGTCGCATAGAATGTAAACCCGCATCAATGTGCAGGGTGGGTAAAACGACCTTTCAGCCTCATGATCCCTTCGTCCGTAGACCGAACGGCAAATGCGGTTCGGGCGGGAGGTCTTCAATCATCGGAAAGAGTGCGAATCCCTTTTAATAAGTGTTGGATTTAAAAAGCTATGCTTGATCGAACAAGGTAGCAATCAAAAACCTTGTTTTCAGGAGTTTTCCGCTCCTTTGATCTGTTTACATTATACCATAACCTATCGTAAATTTCAAACGGTAATTTAGACAAAATAGCGTCTGAAAAATTGTACATTATAAATTATTGGAAAATGCGGGAGGCTTATTCTCCCTCTTCTTCGTCGTCCTCGAAATCGAACATCTCGTCCAGACGCTCTTCAAAAGCTGCGCCTACACGGTCGAACAGATCCTCGTCCTCGATGGAAGCCAGTATCTCTTCACCGGTCTCGTTATCGTACTCCGCCTTCAGTATCACCAGCAGCGAAGCTTCGTCAAGTATCTTGTCGGCATTATCTTCCTCATAAAAAGGAGTAAGCGCATAATATCTTTCGCCCTCAAAGTCCATGCAGTCCAGCAGTTCAAAAGTCTGCTTGTTGCCGTCCTCATCCATCAGCTCATAAAGATCGGGGGTGTATTCATTCTTCTGCTCGTCCATACCTAATGACCTCCTTTAAGACCAGATGCGGCATTTTTTGACCGCCGCAACATTTATATTATACTACAAATGGCAAAATAAGTCAAGCGGTTTTTTCTGAAGGCTCTGTAACTCTTTTCTTTGTAAGTTAAATATAAAAATTATAAAAATGTTGAAAAAAACTATTGACAACTAACAAGAAATGTGGTATAGTATATTCAAGGAAAAGGAAAGCAGATAAAAATCAATAAGGCGGTGGCGGAGATGAGCCTGAGGGCACGTTGTTATCGCCGGGTCTTGATAATAAAGCTGATAGTTCCTTAGAAACGAGATCAACATGGGACAAAGTAAAGGTACCGCAGTTAGTGCAGGACGAGGGTCCATCTTACAAAGCAGTACAGACTCCGTGAGATCTTAATTCATTTGAAAGGAGCGAGTCCGATGGATGTAAGCGAAAGCCTTGTGAGTATTCAGGGCTCGTGCATCTCTTGATTACCGGGAACAGGACTCAGGCGTATGAACTGACAGTTCCGGACAGTGAAGTTAATTAAGCGAGAGATAAGCGGGTCGGCAGAAGGCATTACCAATTCGTTTATACAAGGCGGATACTCAAAATCTTAAAATTGAATATCTCCGTCGTGAACGGGGAAGTTTAATATCGATCAGGAGTGGTGCATAGTGCACGACATAGATTTCTGAATTTTTGAACGGAGGGAGTGAGTCCGCAGTTCTATTCAGCTTAGCTTCCGAGCGAGAGGAAGCACTCCGATGATGGCGCGTGAAGCGCAAATTTAACCGAAAGGCGTAATTCCAATGGCATAAAAGTTGATTTGATACTGTTACGGCGAGATGCCGAATACAATATTAGGTTTGGGAGTGATGCATTTTGAAGATGCAGAGCAAACTGCTGAGAATTTGAGAGTGAGGAGTGAGTCCCAAGTACAACGCAGCTTCGTTCCTGAGCTAGAGGAACATCCCGAATTTAGCGTGTAAGCGCAAATCTACTGAAAGGAAACAGTACCAATGGCATAGTTGGTTTTTGATTTCGATTTTAATGTACGGCAGAAAATGCCGCATATCTTATAATAGGGAGTGGTGCATTATGAAAATGCGCTCAAGACTGCTGAATATCTGAAAGCGAGGAGTGAGTCCAAAGGGTGTAGCAGCTTAGCTTCCGAGCTATGGGAAGCGTCCCGACTTTGGCGCGATAAGCGCAAATCAACCGAAAGGAAAGATACCAATGGCATAGTTGCTTAAACTACAACTATAATGTACGGCAGAAAATGCCGCATATCTTATAATAGGGAGTGGTGCATTATGAAAATGCGCACAAGACTGCTGAATATCTGAATGTTAGGAGTGAGTCCAAAGGGTGTAGCAGCTTAGCTTCCGAGCTAAAGGAAGTGTCCCGACTTTGGCGCGATAAGCGCAAATCTACCGAAAGGAACGGTACCAATGGCATAGTTTGAAAATGATCCGGCCTTGGCGGACAGTGAGTCCGCAGCACGTTAATCATATAATAGGGAGTGGTGCATTGTGAAAATGCGCACAAGACTGCTGAATATCTGAAAGTTAGGAGTGATTCCGAAGGTGTATGCAGCTTAGTTCCGAAGCTTTAGCGGAACGTCCCGATGTTATAACGCGTGTGCGTTAAATTTATACGAAAGGTTTTGAACCAATGGCTTGATTTTAATTTTCCGCTGATGCGGAGTGAAATACATAAAATATATTGAAAGGTAGTAAATCCGATGAGAAGTTAAGTTTTTTCCCGACAAAAATTTATTCTTACCGAAAGGAAATTAGTTCCGATGGAAATTTGATAAATGACCTGCGCGTTTGTTTTGAGTTTACTTGCAGTGCGGGTAAAGGATTTTCAGATTTACTGATATATTTTATAAACGAAAGGATCAAAGTCCAATGGCTTGATATGGATCAATATGAGAGCTGCCGAGAGTTTTCGGCGGCTCTCTTTTAATGTGTCCCGATGCAGTGCGGGCGCATAGTATATAAAAACGGCTCACAGCTGTGTCGGTGCAGGGTGGAATAGTTATCCCGTGAAAAGCCCGTTCTATCCGATACGGCAGCTTGTTTTTTGCATGGCTGATATCACAGTCTATAAATACAGCGGACGGAGTGCAGTGGATCTGCATTCCGTCCGTTTTGTGTTATGTATTATCGGCTGTTTCCGCTGCGAGAGCAAATGCAAAAGTTATCAGCAAACTTATGCTCACCGACCCGCGCATAGCCATAATAATTATCAGCATCGCGGTGAGGATAATGAAAGTGAACCTTACCGCCCTAAGTCCTTTGCCCTCTGTCAGGAGTTCAAGGGCTCTGCCACCGTCGAAATATCTGAAAGGCAGAAGATTGAACGCCCCCAGCAGAAGATTTATCTGCACGAATGAAGTCATACCGTGTGTCAGCAGCCACGCCCATGCAAGCAGAAAATTAACTCCGCACCCCGCAAGCAGTATGGCAAGATCTTTGCCGAAACTGTCTATCCTGCCCTTTTGGGGTGTTATGCGTATCCCGCCGCCGTAAAGGGTTACAGCCTCGGGGCGCCGCCCGAATATCAGCATGAAAAAAAGATGTCCGCATTCGTGAAGACAGCAGCACAGCAGTGCTGTCAGCAGACTGCCCTCATCGCAGCCTGTCAGCAGCACCAGTGCAATCACAGCAGGAAAGCTGAAGCTTATCCCTAGCTGTACGCCGCCAACGCTGATACGGAACATTTTCATCACCCTTAGTTATACTATTCAGGTGATGTTCTGATTATTTCCTTTTTCTGATACTTATCTCGCCGCTTGATATGGTATCCTCGGTGCCGTCCTCATATTTCACTATAAGTCGGCATTTTTCGTCGGCATCGATAAGCTTTGCGGGAGTTATCTCACTGCCGCGTATAAGGTTGATATCCTCGCCGCGCCACATCAGCCTGCTCTGGTATCCCTGCAAAAAGCTGTTTTCTGAAAGCTTATTGTAATAGTTCATGAAGTTTTCCAGTACCAGCGCCGCCAGTCGGTTGCGGACGTCGTCTGCGGGAGTATCAAGCACGGCGCCTGCAATATCCTTTATATCCTCGGGAAAACCGCCCTCGGGCTCGTAAACGTTTATTCCTATACCACAGACAGCGTAGTCAAGTCCGCCGTTTTCAAGGCTGAAAGCGGCTTCAGTGAGTATGCCGCATATCTTTCTGCCGTCGATATACACATCGTTGACCCACTTGATATCGGCTTTTCTGCCGCTTATTTTTTCAACTGCATCAGCTACTGCCACAGCTGCCGCGGTGGTTATGCGGACGGCATCGGCGGCTGTCATTTCGGGTCGTAAAAGAATACTCATGTACAGACCTGTATCTGACGGCGAAAAGAATTTTCTTCCCAGCCTGCCCTTTCCGCCTGTCTGCATACCTGCGATAACGGCAGTTCCTTCGGGTGCGCCTTCTGTGGCAAGTTCACGAAGACGGGTGTTGGTGGAATCCGTTTCTTTGTAGACCGTCAGGCTTATTCCGCTGTTGTCGGAGAGATATTTTTCTATCCCTGCCGCGGACAGCATATCAGCGCTGTCAAGACGATATCCCCTGTTTGTTACAGCGGATATATCATAACCCTCACTTTGCAGTTTTTTAACAGCTTTCCAGACTGCACCGCGGGTACAGCCCAGACTGTCGGCTATCTCTTCGCCCGAAAGGTATCTGCCCCTGTTCTGTTCAAACAGTTTAATAAGTTCGTTTTTTACAGCCAATCCCATCACTCTCCCTGAAGCACGTTGAGGTCTACTGCGCCGTTTATGCCGTCGATACGGCCTGTGCCGCAGCGCTGCCAGATGTACCAGTCGCCCTCATAGGTAGTCTCTTCCACGTAATGTGCTACCCATATGGGTCTGTTGTTTTTGTTTTCCCAGAAAAGTTCAAGGAAGTTCTTACTGCTGTAAAGCATGGAAGCATAGCCGTTCTTTTCAAGTTCGCTTGCAAAGGCTTCGTATACCTCGGAAAGGTCATGTATACTCATGCCATAGTGCTGGAAGTTCTGGAATTCTTCCCAGTCGAAAGCAACAGGGAAGTCCAGCTTGTGGCCGTCAAGAGTTTTGATTATTTTCTTTGCGGTGGCACGTGCGCCCTCGATGGTTGTATCGGTGGAATAGAAATATACCCCGACTTTCAGCCCTGCTTTTGTTGCGCCCTCGATGTTATTATAATAGTACTCGTCAAGGTCGGTGCCGCCCGATTCGCCGTAGCCCATTCTGATTATCACGAACTTACAGCCTGATTCGGCAACGGCATCAAAGTCGATATCGCCCTGCCAGCGGGAAACGTCTATGCCGAACTCTCTGCCGTCGGCACTGTAATTTTCAACAAAGTCGCCGAAGTATATGGGGCTGTCATCGTAGGAGGTATCATCTGATGAAGATGATGGCACGCCCACATTCACATTTATGTATCTGGTGAGTCTGTTGCCGTTTGAATCATCGATGTACAGCGTCAGAGGATAACTGCCCTCTGCCGAGGTATCAACATCGCCTTCGACCGTAAGCGATGGTGCGCGGTCGTAGTTATCGGCATAGCTTACGTACCCATCGATATCGAAAGAGTCTCCGACATTCAGGGATATATCGTCGCCCAGAAGCATTACGGGCGGTGTGGTATCCACCACGTTATACTTGACTTTCTTCTCGGCTTCACCGCCGTCGAGTTCCATTCTCAGGGTGACTTCATGTTCGCCGAGTTCATTGGCGTTAAGAAGTTCATCGCCGTTTTTGAGTTTGGCGTTGCTGTCAAAAACAAAGTCTTTCAGCCTTATCTGCTGATATACTTCTACCGTATCCATGCACCCCACATTTATCATGTCGGGGTCGGCTTTTTTCTTCTTTGCGGAGGTTGTAGTTTCGGGCTTGCTCTCGTCCTTTTTTGCGACAGTGGTCTCGGCAGGCTTTTCCTTTTCTTCAACGATTATCTTGCCCGACCTGTCTTCACCGGCTGTGGTCTGTTCATCGGTGGTCACGGCGGAGATATCATTGTTCTTGGTTTCGATATCCGCTCCGCAGGCTGACAGCATAAGTGCCGCCGCTGTTATGGCTAAAGCTTTTTTCATTCGCCCTTATCCTCCAGTGCTTCCAAAAGGTTCTCGTACAGTTCGGGATACTTCTTCTGCATACGTATCGGGCGCAGATCTGTACCCGTGAAGCAGTGTTCGGTAACTGCGGTAAGTGCCAGCTGACCTGTTGTGAGGTTATTGACCTCGTATTCCAGCTTGAATCTGCAGCCGTTGAAGCTGAGAAGTCTGCATACTACTTCAAATTCGTCCCCGAACCTGACAGGATATTTATACTCACATGAAACGCTCAGCACAGGAGATACAATGCCCTGCTTTTCGGTGAACTCAAATGGACAGCCTGCCTGTTCCATCAGGTCTATCCTTGCTTCCTCCAGCCAGCGTACATAGTTAGAATGATGGACGATATCCATTCGGTCTGTTTCATAATAATATGCCTTGCGGCGGTAGGGTTTATATTCTTTCATTTTTATGTTCCTTCTTTCTGTTGAGTGCCGTTTGTTCGGACGTTCTTTTTGACGTACTGCGGGGGTGACGCCCCTCTCTACGTTCGGGTCGAGTCGTCAAAGGCACTGTCGCTGTTTGACGACGAGCGCGGGCAATATTTACGCACTTAGTTTGTGCGGGTGTCAAAGATTTGCTTACGCTCGGGATTTTGGTATTGCCCGCGCCGTATGGTCGGGAGATAGTCTGCTATTGCTTGATTGTTGCCGCGTCGCTTTTGTGCCTTGACCGAGAGGCTCTGCCTCTAACCATCAGCTTTGCTGATGGTGTGCTCTCCGCAAGCCTTTCGCGAAAGGCTTGACCCAAAGCTCTTCTCCTTGGCATTCTATCCTAAGTACAGCAACGTTATCTCCCTGCCAACAATTATGAATTATGCATTATGAATTATGAATTGAATCGTGCTGCTTTTTCAAAACTCATATTTCCCCCGAAGATATCGAGGGCGCTTCCTATGGTGAAATCCACCCTGCCTTTGCCCAGCACTTTAAGCTTTTCAAGGTCATCAAAGGAGGATATGCCTCCTGCATAGGTGGCGGGCATATCTTCGATATCTCCCAGCATACGTGCAACATCATCCTCGATGCCATTTGCCTTGCCTTCAACATCTACTGCGTGTATAAGGAATTCATCACAGCTGTTTCTGAGACGTTCGATCGTCTCGGGGCAGAGTCTGGTATCGGTGAACTTCTGCCATCTGTCGGTGACAATGTAGTAATCCTCTCCGCGCTTGCGGCATGAAAGGTCAAGCACAAGCCTTTCCTTGCCAACTGCGTTTTTCATAAGTGTGAGGTTATGTTCATCTATCTCGCCGTTCCTGAAAACGAAACTTGTAACGATAACATGGCTTGCACCTTTGTCAAGGAAACCTGCGGCGTTTTTGTCGTTTATACCTCCGCCTATCTGCAAGCCGCCCTCAAAGGAACTCAGTGCGGAGTACGCCTGCTGTAGATCTTTTTCATAAAACTCGCTGCCGACGGGGTTCAGGATTATGATGTGTCCTCCGGTCAGCCCGCGGCTTTTGTAGAGTTCGCCGTAGTAGCTTCCGTCCTGTTCGGATACGAAATTATCCTGTGCTTTATTGCCTTTATCCGCAAGGCTTCCGCCGACTATCTGCTTTACACAGCCGTTGTGGATATCTATACATGGTCTGAATCGCATACGCTCATACCTCCGTTACATTGACCTGAAATTAAAATAAACGAACCTGTGTGTGACATCGTTGAAAAGCAGTCCGTTTGCTGTTGAACCTGTATTTTTAGGCGAATACGCTATCACGGTATAATCGCCGATATAATCATCGATGATCTCATCAAAGGGCAGATCCATCGGGAAATCGTCAAGCTCATATTCGGGATCGTAACAGTCCTCGGCGTGTCTGCCTGCCCATTTTGACTGGCTGTGTTTTGCTATCTCCTTGGCGAGGTACTCCTCAAACATTTCCTCGGGGACATAATAGCTCCTCAGTGCGATGCGCACACCCAATGTTTTTCGGAGGTAGAGGTTATCCTGCAAGGTCTGCGGCGGTTCGTCCTCGCTATTGAATGTACCGCCGTCGGCAAGAAAACTTTCAAGATCGTCATAATGCTTACCCGAGAGCTTTGTATTCGGCACAAGGATCCCCGCCAGTATGACAACGGCTACAATGCAAAGTATCACTATAAGTATTCTTGCCCTTATCTTCATCATCTTCTTGATAATCGACAGTGTCATCACCCCATTTTTCCACAAGATATTATACCACACCATGTAATATATGTCAAACCTGTTACGCGGCATAAGAAAAATATAAAAAATTTTCACACACCTGCCCCCGCCGTGTGAGAAATACCCAAAAATACTGAGGAGTGCTTCGGGAACGTGTTTTTATCTTGACATAAAACCCATTCTGGTATATAATAAATAATGTATTGTTATATATAGAGGGCATACGACCTCGATCATAAAAATGGAAGGAAGTTTTTTATGGGACTTACACTTACTGAAAAGATTCTTAAAGCGCACCTCGTTGACGGTGAATTCGTCAAGGGTCAGGAGATAGGTATCCGCATTGACCAGACTCTTACTCAGGACGCTACCGGCACTATGGCTTATCTTGAATATGAGGCTATGGGCGTGCCCCGCGTAAAGACCGAGAAGAGCGTGGCTTATATCGACCACAACACTCTCCAGTCGGGCTTTGAGAACGCTGATGACCACAGATTCATCGGTTCTGTCTGCAAAAAGCACGGCATCTATTTCTCCAGACCCGGCAACGGTATCTGCCACCAGGTACATCTTGAAAGATTCGGTATCCCCGGCAAGACCCTTATCGGTTCTGACAGCCATACTCCTACAGGCGGCGGTATCGGCATGATCGCTATCGGTGCGGGCGGACTTGATGTTGCTGTTGCTATGGGCGGCGGCGCTTACTACATCACATACCCCAACATCGTAAAGGTGAACCTGACAGGCAAGCTGTCTGCGTGGGTATCCGCTAAGGACGTTATACTGGAAGTTCTCAGAAGACTTTCCGTTAAGGGTGGCGTAGGCAAGGTAATAGAGTATTGCGGCGAGGGCGTTAAGACACTGTCCGTTCCCGAGAGAGCTACCATCACAAACATGGGCGCTGAGCTGGGTGCTACTACATCTATATTCCCCTCTGATGAGATCACACTTTCCTTCCTGAAAGCACAGGAGAGAGCGGAGGTATGGACAGAGCTGAAGGCTGACGATGACGCTGTATACGATGAAGTTATCGACATCGACCTCAGCAAGCTGACACCTATGGCAGCATGTCCTCACAGCCCTGACAATATCAAGACGGCAGAGGAACTCAGCGGCATGAAGATCGATCAGGTATGTATCGGTTCATGTACAAACTCCTCTTATGTTGATATGATGAAGGTCGCTCATATCCTCAAGGGCAAGACTGTTCACCCCGATGTATCTCTGGCTATAGCTCCCGGCTCCAAGCAGGTGCTGAACATGATCGCAGAGAACGGCGCACTGGCTGATATGATCGCAGCAGGTGCAAGAATACTGGAATCCGCCTGCGGCCCCTGCATCGGTATGGGTCAGGCTCCTAACTCAAAGGGTATCTCTCTGAGAACCTTCAACAGAAACTTCCTCGGACGTTCGGGAACTAAGGACGGTCAGATCTATCTGGTATCACCTGAGCTGGCTGCTGCTTCCGCAGTTGCAGGTGTTCTCGTAGACCCCAGAACTCTCGGCGATATGCCCGAGATCAAGGTGCCCGAGCACTTCAAGATAAACGACAATATGGTAGTGCCTCCCGTAGCTGAGGCTGATATGGACAGCGTTGAGGTACTGAGAGGACCCAACATCAAGCCTTATCCCGAGACTGCTCCTCTGGTTGAGAGCATAGGCTGTCAGGTATCACTGAAGGTTGGCGACAACATTACCACCGACCACATCATGCCCGCAGGTGCAAAGATACTCCCTCTGAGATCGAATATCCCTGCTATATCCCAGCACTGCTTCACAGTATGCGACGAGGATTTCCCCAGAAGAGCAAAGAACATGGAGAAGTCTATCATCGTTGGCGGTTCAAACTACGGTCAGGGCTCATCAAGAGAGCACGCAGCGCTTGCACCTCTGTATCTGGGCATCAAGGCTGTACTTGTCAAGAGCTTTGCACGTATCCACAGAGCTAACCTCATCAATGCAGGTATACTTCCTCTGACATTTGTAAACGAGGCTGACTACGACAAGATCGAGCAGGGTGACGAGATCGAGATCGCTAATGTACGCGCTGATATCGAAGCAGGCAAGACTCAGCTGACTGTTGTAAACAAGTCCAAGAATGTTGAGATACCCGTTCTCTGCGAACTGACAGGCAGAACCAAGGATATCATACTTGCAGGCGGTCTGCTTGACTACACAAGAGAGCAGCTCTCCAAGTAATATAGAAGATAATAGATCGGTCTGCGGGGCGTATCGTCCCGCAGATGTGATGTTTTTTGTGACGGGCTATCGCAGGTGCGATGGTCTGCCAGAGAAAACGATAATGCTGGTCGTGGAGGAACAGAAATGGGTGTAAACAGAATGCCGGCTATTATAATAGCATTGGTGCTTTGCGGTGTTATATTCATCGTACTAAAACTGATTTTCCCGAACAAGAGCAGCACATGGTACATGAACAGGATAAAGATAATCGCAAGTATCATACTTCTTGCTACAGGTCTGATACTGGCACTAACACGTTAAAGAATTATGAAACGGAGGGATATCATGCCCGATAGTAAGATGAGCAGGCGCCGGGTGGATATGGCTGACCTTATGGGTACAGACGATATGCCGCTTGACGATGAATACTTTGAAGAGAAAATAAAGGAAATGGGAGATATCCCTGCGAAAAGCATCAGCCGTGCAAGGATGAAAAAGCCCGAAGAGAATATAGCTTCGCTGGCTGACGGCAAGGTCGAGCTGGGAACGACCCGCGACGATAAGATGAGCAAGCTTTTCGGCACTGATGATATCAGATTGGACGAAGAATTCTTTGAGGAAAAGATAAAGGAGATGGAGGAGAACAAACCTCCCGTACAGGAAAAACAGCTTACCGAGTATGAACAGTGGATCGAAGACGGTCTGAAAAAAGATAAGGGCTACGGCACTAAGGATTCATATGAGGGTGAGATACCCGAGGAGAAGGACAGCTACGCGGGTTCGGTATATGAGCAGTATGACAAGTGGCAGGAAGAGACCACTGCGCTGATACGCGGTCTGAAAGCCCGTGACAGCATCAATGAAGCCCGTGATGAGAATATCCATAAAGCACTGTTCTTTACAACGTTTTTGAAAAATAACGGTAATTACTCGGGTGATCCGAGTGAGATAATCGGTATGATAAAGACTGCGGTGTGGTATATACTCACATCTGCGGCTATGCTGGGCGCATTTTACTGCTTTGGTGCAAAAGGCGCAGACCTCATGATACCCTGGGGGATAGGCGGCGTTATCGGCGCGATAATCCGCTATAACGGGAAAGAGAACTACTCCATCAGCGAATCCATGGTGATGGGTGCGGTGGAGATAGGCATACTCGGCGGACTGGTTGTAACATGGCTGCTGAGTCTTCTGCCTTTTGTTAATGATGATATCCCTATGCTGCCGGTGGGCATAGTGCTTGGCGGTGTAGGTGCTTTAATAGCTGAATTTATTAAACTGAGAAAGACGCTTGCACGTCCTGCAAAGGAATGTTTCCATAAAATGGTGCCATTCGCTGTCGCAACCGTGTTCTTCGTAGTGGCGGCGATATTTGTTACCATGGTTTTTGCAGCGATGCGCAGGGCTGCACGAGGATTGTAGAACATTATGAGAGTAATTGTGATTTTGCTGATCTGTCTTGTGATAGTCGGTATAATAAGGCTGGTTGTCGAAAAGATCATGCCAAACAGGGATAAGAAATTTTATCATGCGATCGTAAGAGTAGTATGGGGCATTATGGTGGTTGTGGTAATGCTTTCGACTTATGGCTGCAACGGAAAGCTGAGCTGACGGCTGATCTGTTTTAAGATAATATGGGAAATACGGTGGGGTGCGCCCCTGCTGTTTGCAAATTAGTAAGGAGGGCTATTTTTATGGCTAAGATTCAGATGAAAACACCGCTGGTCGAGATGGACGGCGACGAGATGACAAGAATAATCTGGCAGGAGATAAAGGACATACTGATAACACCGTATGTTGATCTCAAGTCGGATTACTATGATCTGGGACTCGTTCACAGAAACGAGACAAACGATCAGGTAACTGTTGATTCCGCAAACGCTACCAAGAAATATGGCGTTGCAGTTAAGTGTGCTACCATAACACCTAACGCTGCAAGAATGACTGAGTATAACCTGAAAGAGATGTGGAAGTCACCTAACGGCACTATCCGTGCTATGCTTGACGGTACTGTTTTCAGAACACCTATACTCGTTAAGGGCATCACTCCCTATATCCCCACATGGACAAAGCCTATCACCATCGCACGTCACGCTTACGGCGATGTTTACAAGAACGTTGAGATGAAGTGCCCTGCAGGTGCCAAGGCTGAACTGGTATGCACTGACAAGGACGGCAACGAGACCCGTGAGACTATCTACAACTTCGAGTGCGACGGCGTTATACAGGGTATGCACAACAAGTCTACATCTATCGCTTCTTTTGCAAAGAGTGTTTTCAACTTTGCGCTGGATACCAAGCAGGACGTATGGTTCGCTACAAAGGATACCATCTCCAAGAAATATGACCACACTTTCAAGGATATCTTCAATGAGATATTCGAGAATGAGTACAAGGCTAAGTTTGAAGCTGCAGGCATTGAGTACTTCTACACCCTTATCGATGACGCTGTTGCAAGAGTAGTACGTTCCAACGGCGGCTACATCTGGGCTTGCAAGAACTACGACGGCGACGTTATGAGCGATATGGTAGCTACTGCTTACGGCTCACTGGCTATGATGACTTCCGTACTGGTATCGCCCGATGGTGTATACGAGTTCGAGGCTGCACACGGCACAGTTCAGAGACATTACTACAAGCACCTGAAGGGTGAAGAGACTTCCACAAACTCTGTTGCAACACTGTTTGCATGGACAGGCGCACTCCGCAAGAGAGGCGAACTGGACGAACTGCCCGAGCTGGTTAATTTTGCTGATTGTCTGGAAAAGGCAACCATCAAGACCATCGAAGACGGCATAATGACAGGTGATCTGTATCTGCTCTCGAAGCTGGAGAACAAGCAGAAAGTCAACACAGAGGACTTCCTGAAAGCAGTTGACGAGAGACTGAAAGCAAAGCTCGGCAAGTAATATATTATATAAAGCGGGGAGTGTCTGCTCTCCGCTTTTCTCAATTCATAATTCATAATGCATAATTCATAATTGTTGGCAGGGCAACAACTTAGCTGTACTTGGGATAGAATGCCAAAGAGATAAAGCGCGCGGTCAAGCCTCGCGCTAGCAGGCTTGCGGAGAGCACACCATCAGCAAAGCTGATGGTTAGAGGCAGAGCCTCTCGGTCAAGGAGCAAAAGCGATGTGAACACAACCAAAGCAATAGCACACAAAAGCAGTGTCCATGTCAAAAAGCGGGCGGTCACAAAAAATTATAGGTACACAAAATGATTGACCATCACACCCACGCTGGGCGAATGACCGCCCGCGCCCGTCATCAAACAGTGAAGCGTTTTTGATGACTCGACCCGCAAGGGGCGACACGGTCAGTCGTAGTTCGTCGTGATAGAATAGATGCGAATATACTATATTTATTCCTGCATAATATATTGACAGGAAAGAACATGATGTGATAAAATACTTGTATTGGTAAATCGGGAGATTTAAAGCGTATAACAAAAAATTTACAAATGCCCCTTGACAAATGTCGGCAAGGGTGATATAATTAATCAGTAAACAAAGCAGAACTATTCCGTTCTCACCTCGAGCGCCTGCGGGCAGCGAAAAGGTCGCAGTGATAAATACAAGGCAGTCAGCTGCCTGATATTGATATCATTACGGGTACGGAGCGTTCTGTGCCCGTTTAATTTTTATTTTGGAGGTGCTTGACTATTAGCAGCAAAGAACATCAGCTCAACGAAGAGATCAGAGACAAGGAGCTCAGAGTCATCGACGTTGACGGAGCACAGCTCGGTATACTCAGTGCGGAGGAAGCATTGAAGATCGCATTTGAAAAAGACCTGGATCTGGTTAAGATCGCGCCGCAGGCTACACCGCCTGTCTGCAAGATAATGGATTACGGTAAGTTCCTGTTTGAGCAGCAGAAGCGTGAGAAGGAGCAGAGAAAGAATCAGAAGGTCATCGAGATAAAGGAAATAAGAATGTCCTCTACTATCGACACCCACGATTTTGAGACTAAGGTGAATCAGGCGATAAAGTTCCTCAAGGGCGGAGATAAGCTGAAGGTGTCCGTAAGATTCCGTAAGCGTACCGTTGCACACCCCCAGTTCGGTGAAGAACTGCTGGTGAAGTTCAAGGAAGCTGTATCCGAGGTGGGAGTTGTTGATAAGCCTTCCAAGATGGAGGGGCGCAGCCTGGTAATGTTCGTTGCGCCGAAAGCAGGCAAGTAATAAGTTTTAAGGAGGATAAATCAAATGCCTAAGATCAAGACACATTCGGGCGCTAAGAAGCGTTTCAAAGTAACAGGTACCGGCAAGGTAAAGTTCCAGCACGTTAACAAGAGACACAGACTCAATCAGAAGGATCACAAGAGAAAGAGAATTCTGAGAAACGCAGCTTACGCTGACGATACCAATATAGCAAACGTAAAGGCTCTTATCCCTTACAAGAAGTAAGACGAGTTGTAGGGAAGTAAAATCAGTAATAATTCTAGGAGGTAATAACTATGGCTCGTGTTAAGGGAGCAATGATGACTCGTAAGAGAAGAAATAAGACACTGAAGCTTGCAAAGGGCTACTTCGGCGCTAAGAGCAAGCATTTCAAGATGGCTAAGCAGGCTGTGATGAAGTCCGGTCAGTATGCTTACATCGGCAGAAAGCAGAAGAAGAGAGATTTCAGAAGACTCTGGATCACAAGAATCTCTGCTGCTTGCAAGATGAACGGCATCAACTACTCGTCCTTCATGAACGGCGTTAACAAGGCAGGCATCAACCTGAACAGAAAGATGCTTTCCGAGATCGCTATCAGCGACCCCGCAGGCTTCACTGCAATAGTTGAGAAGGCTAAGGCAGCTCTTTAATAGTAAAGAAACACGCAGGTCGTAATCGGCTATGCGTGTTTTGTTCTATAATGAGGGCAGAATGTCATTGTAACTAATTTGTAATATTTGTATAAATCGTTACGATGGCGTTGAAAAACTTTGTCTAAAATAACGAGAGGAGGTGCGTTCGTATGGTGATAACTTCAAAGGATAACTCTAAGATAAAGCAGCTGGCGAAACTGTATTCAAACCGCAAATACCGCCGTGAAACAGGGCTTTTCGTGATAGAGGGCATAAGGGGCTGTGTTGATGCGCTGGCAGACAGTACTCTGAACGGCGGCAATATGGAGATAGATGGCATATATTATCTTGAAGAACTGTTTGAGGGCGTTTGCAGCGGATACAAGCCCGAACTTGAACTTCTTCCGGAGGATAAGAGATTCATTATAACCCGTGAGATAGCCGATAAGATAAGCGATACCGATGCCTGTCAGGGGATATTCGTGACGGCTAAGATGCTTGATAAGCCTTTTTCGGAGGATACGCTCAAAAGGGGCGGAAAGTATCTGATACTGGACGAACTTCAGGACCCCGGCAATCTGGGGACTATGATACGCACCTCGGACGCTGTGGGGCTTGACGGCATAGTGCTGACGGGCAACTGCGTTGACCTCTACAACCCCAAGACAGTGCGCTCGGCGGTGGGCAGTATGCCAAGAGTGGATATCTTTGTGGAGAGGGACTTTGAGAGGGTCGTTGAGGCTTTTAAGCTGAAAGGCATACCCACGGCGGCGGCTGTTATCGACGGCGGTACTGAGATAAGGCAGTATGACTTCTCAAAGGGCTGTGCTGTGGTGATAGGCAACGAGGGCAGAGGGCTGACCTATGACCATGCAGAGATGTGCAGCAATAAAGTAACGATAGCTATGCACGGACATATCGACTCACTGAATGCGGCTACGGCGGCAACCATCTTCCTGTGGGAGATGACAAGAGCGGAGGGCTGATATGGACAGATACAGCAGTCTGATGTGGCTTGAACTGGTTTTCGGTGTTGGCGGAAAAAGGCTGTGGCAGGTGATTTCAAGGGAGGATGACCCTTGGGATGTCTGTCAGCGGGTGAAGTCAGGCGAAGCAGAGGGTCTCAGTGACAGCGAGAAAGACAGGGCGGCGCAGATAAGCTTTGATGAAGCCGAAAGGCTGATAAGCCGCGTGCATGAACTGGGACAGCATACTGTGTGCATAGGGGATGAAAACTATCCGAAAAGGTGGTATGAACTGAATGATGCACCTTCACTGGCGTTCTACTGCGGAGATATAGGCATAGCAAATGACAGCACGGTGATACACACTGTGGGTACGAGAGAACCATCGAAGTACACCCTTTCGCTGATAAACGTGCTTTGTGCAGACCTTGCCCTGAGAGGGTTCACAGTATCCTGCGGGCTGGCTGAGGGTTCTGATACCTGCACGGCTGAAACTGTTCTCGGGAGAGAGGGCAGATTGCTGGCGGTGTATCCCACTTCACTTGACAGGGAGTACCCGAAGAATGCGGGTGAGCTAAAAGAAAAACTGGCTGAGAGAGGTCTGCTGATAAGTGAGTATCCGCCTGAATACAAGGGTCAGATGAACTTCCGCAGGCGCAACAAGCTGGCTGTGGCGCTGGCTTCTGCGGTGGTGATAACAGAAGCCTCCGAGGACAGCAAGGGGCTGGATAACGCTGTGCGTGCTATGAATACGGGGAGACCTGTACTGGTGGTGCCGCCTCATCTCTTATACAGCAAGAGGTATTTCGGACAGAGAGATTTGCTGAGGAAAGGCTGTATACCCATATTCGACGGAGAAGATGCTGTAAGGGTGCTGGCTGAAAGGCAGGAGATATCTGCTGAGAGGTATGGACTGAAAGCGGGTGTCAGTGATGTTCATACCGTGCAGAAGCAGGAGAGCGCCAAAAAGCCCCTGCGTGAGCTGAACAGCACCGAAAGTAGGATATACGAACTTTTAAAGGAGAAAAGCCCTATGTCACTTGATGAGATGACGGCAAGGAGCGGACTTTCGATGATGGAAGTGCTTACCTGTGTGACAGGGCTTGAACTGGAAGGGATAGTGGTGTCACTTCCGGGTAAAAGATACGAATTGGATCTATGATTCACAGCGCATGACAGGAACTATGAATATCTGTGTGATGTTCCTCAAAAACCCATTATTCGGTCACGTACTGTGAAGCATAAATTAGATCAGGAAACGGAGTAGAAAAAATTGTCAGATCTTGTAATTGTAGAGTCGCCCCACAAGGCGAAAACTGTAAAGAGATATCTCAGCGGTGATTACGAGGTAGTGGCGTCCATGGGACACCTGAGAGACCTGCCTAAATCAAAGCTGGGTGTCGATATAGATAATGATTTTGAACCCCAGTATATAAATATCAAGGATAAGGAGAGCCTTATCAAGGAGATAAAGAAGAAAGCCAAAGCAAGCGACCACGTTTATCTGGCGGGAGACCCTGACCGTGAGGGAGAGGCTATAAGCTGGCATCTTGCACAGCTGCTTGGGCTGGATATGAACGACAAGAACCGCGTAACATTCAACGAGATAACCAAGAGCGGTATAGATGCGGGTATGAGCAATCCCCGCACCATCGACCTCAATCTTGTTAATGCACAGCAGGCAAGACGTATACTTGACAGGATAGTGGGCTACAAGCTTTCACCCTTCCTGTGGAGGAAGATAAGGAGAGGTCTTTCTGCGGGCAGAGTACAGTCTGTTGCGGTGAAGATGATATGCGACAGAGAGAACGAGATACGTGCCTTTGTATCACAGGAATACTGGTCGATAGACGGTATGTTCTTTGCAAACGGGAGCAAGAAAGCATTCGCCGCAAAGGTGGATACGGTAGACGGTGTAAAGCCCGACCTGAAAAGCAAGGCTGATGCTGATGCGGTGCTGAAAAGGCTTGACGGTGCAGAGTTCGTGGTGGACAAGGTTAAGAAGAGCGTGCGCAAGAAGAACCCTGCCGCACCTTTCACGACTTCCACGTTACAGCAGGAAGCTTCAAGAAGACTGGGCTTTCAGGGCAGACGTACCATGAAAGCGGCTCAGGAGCTGTATGAAGGTCTTGATATCAAGGATATGGGGCCTACGGGTCTTATAACCTACATGAGAACAGACAGCCTGCGTATCTCCGACGAAGCAAGGGCAGCAGCCTATGACTTCATCAAGGAGAAGTACGGTGATGCATATATCCCCGAAAAGCCAAGGGTATACAAGACAAAGGGCAGCGCGCAGGACGCTCACGAGGCTATACGTCCCACAAACCCTGCCATAACCCCCGAGCTTGTAAAGGCAAGCGGTGTCACAAACGATCAGTACAAGCTTTACAAGCTTATCTGGGAGAGATTCATAGCTTCGCAGATGGCTAACTGTACTATGGATACCATGTCGGTGGATATAGCGGCTAACGGCGTTATGTTCAAAGCTACGGGCTATTCGGTGAAGTTTGACGGCTTTACCGTGCTTTATGAAGAGAGCAAGGATGAAGAGGAAGAGAAGAAGAACGTACTTCCTCCGCTGGCAAAGGGCGATAAGCTTACTCCCAAGGAGATACTTGGCAACCAGCACTTCACACAGCCGCCCCCGAGGTATACCGAAGCTACCCTTGTAAAGGCATTTGAAGAAACAGGTATAGGCAGACCTTCTACCTACGTTACCACGGTGACTACCATCATCAACCGCAACTACGTTGAGCGTGACGGCAAACAGCTGAAGCCCACAAGTCTGGGTGAAGTTACCAACGAGCTGATGAGCGAGCATTTCGACAAGATAGTTGATGTGAAGTTCACGGCGAACATGGAAAAGAGCCTTGACGATATCGAAAGCGGCAAGATAGGCTGGGTAAAGACCTTGCAGAAGTTCTACAAGGAGTTCGACAGCGAGCTTGGCACGGCTGAAAAGGAGATGGAGGGCAAGCGCGTTAAAGTCCCCGATGAAGCCACCGATGAGGTCTGTGAGGTATGCGGAAAGCCTATGGTGATAAAGATAGGCAGATTCGGCAAGTTCATGGCGTGCTCGGGATTCCCCGACTGCAAGAACACCAAGAGGATAGTTCAGGAAACAGGCGGAGACTGCCCATTCTGCGGAAAGAGGGTACTGCTGAAGAAATCCAAGAAGGGCAAGAAGTACTACGGCTGTGAGAACAATCCCGAATGTTCATTCATGACATGGGATATACCCACCGAGGAGAAATGTCCCAGATGCGGAAGCACACTGTTCCAGAAGGGCGGAAAGAACGGCATACTCATCTGTCACAAGCAGGACTGCGGCTACCAGAGAAGTCTTTCGGGCGAGAGTGCGGAGAGCGGAGAATAAGCTGTGGTGAATATCCGCAGGGCGGTACGCAGTGACAGTGAAAGTCTTGAAAGGCTGTACACTCAGCTTGAAAAGGACGCTGTGTACTGCCTGAGCATTTTGTCATGAGCGGCAAGGGCGCAAGGATAAGCGATGGGCTGTTTGAAAGCGATACCCAGGCGGTATATGTGGCAGAGGTCGGCGGCGAAGTCGTGGGGTTCGTGCATATACTGCTGATGGAATCGAAAAACATAGCCTGCCTGAAACGCGAAAAGAACGTGTACATACAGGACATGGTCGTTGATGAAAAGTACCGCAGTAAGGGTACAGGCACTTTGCTTATGGGTGCTGTAAAACAGTACGGCAGAGATCACGGTGCATCTTTTGTGAGAACGCAGGTGTTCCCGAAGAACGAGGACGGTCTGAGGTTTTACCGCAGGAACGGCTTTGAAGTGACCATGCTTACTGTGGAAGTGCCCCTTGGGTGATGAAAAGGAATTTACTGCAATATCCGGCAAACGCTATGCAGTAAAATAATTCTTTGAATAAATTGACAAAAGTTGACACAAAAATGTCAGGAAATTAAAGCCCGATTTTACGCGGTTTGAGGGTTGAAAATGACTTTACTGAATAAACTGACAGGGTAAATGTATTTTTTGAAAAAGTACATAGTAGCTATTTTTAAAGAATTACCATATATTGGTAATTTTAATATAATTTTTTAGTTTCATCGTACCCCTGTCAGAAAAGTCAATTTATTCCAAAACAGGGCTGAAACGCCGTAATTTCGGGAAATCTTTTTCTGACACATGGGTGTCGATCAATGTCAGGAAATTCAATAAATTGTTTAGCACACTAAAGCAAGACTTTTGATAATAAGGAAATCAATAAATGAGTGAAAAAGTAAAAGTTATAGGCGCGGGGCTGGCAGGCTGTGAGGCTGCGTGGCAGCTGGCGAGAGCGGGCATTGACTGCGAGCTTTATGAGATGAAGCCCAAGAAGTTCACCCCTGCGCATAAATACAAGGGCTTTGCGGAGCTGGTATGCTCCAATTCGCTGAAAGCCGACAGAGTTGAATCGGCGGCGGGTATGCTGAAAGAGGAGATGCGCAGACTTGGTTCGGTGACGATGGAATGTGCCGAGCTTGCAAGAGTTTCCGCAGGCGGCGCACTGGCGGTGGACAGAGAGAAGTTCTCTGACGCTGTTACTGAGCGCATACGGAACAATGAGCATATCACTGTAATCGAGGAGGAAGTTACGGAGATACCCGAGGGCAATGTCATCATCGCAACGGGTCCCCTGACCTCTGACGGTCTGGCGGATAGCATAGGAAAGCTCTGTGGAGAGTATCTGTATTTCCACGATGCCGCCGCACCTATCGTGACATTTGAGAGCATAGATATGGAAAAGGCATTCTTTGCTTCACGCTATGGCAGGGGCGATGCGGATTACATCAACTGTCCCATGGACAGGGATGAGTACGAGCGTTTCTACAACGAACTCATCAACGCCGAGAGCGCACCGCTGAAAGAGCATGACAAGGAGCATTTCGCAAAAGACGGCTTTAAGGTATACGAGGGCTGTATGCCCGTTGAAGTGCTGGCAAAGCGCGGCGAGGATACACTTCGCTTCGGACCGCTGAAACCTGTGGGACTGAGAGACCCGAGAACAGATAAGCGTCCCTGGGCGGTGGTACAGCTGAGGGCTGAGAACACTGCGGGGAGTATGTACAATCTGGTAGGCTTCCAGACAAATCTTAAATTCGGTGAGCAGAAGAGAGTATTCTCGCTTATACCGGGTCTTGAAAATGCAGAGTTCATGCGCTACGGTGTCATGCATAGGAACACTTTCATAAATTCCCCTAAACTGCTGAATGAGCAGTTCAATATGAGGGAGAGACCTTCCCTTTACTTTGCAGGGCAGATGACAGGTGTAGAAGGCTATATCGAGAGTGCGGCAAGCGGAATATTCGCAGGGCTGAACATGGCAAGGCAGATACAGGGACTTTCCCCCGTGAGCCTGCCCGAGACAACCATGCTTGGGGCACTCAGCAAGTATATAAGCTCCCCCGATACAGAAAATTTCCAGCCTATGGGCTGTAATATGGGCATACTACCCGAATGGGGCGAGCGCATAAAGGATAAGAAGCTGAAATACAAGCTGTTGGCTGAGAGAGGTCTGGCAGACCTTGATAAATGCATAGCGGAGCTGTGATTATATGGGTGGATTCATTCTTTTTTTTGCTGTGGCTGCAGCCTTCCTGCTTATAAATCTGTCAAGGATATATCTTATAGGGAAATTTATAAAAGGTCCCAAAAAATTTATAAATGATGTTGCACAGGGTGAAGAGAGCAAAACGGTAAAAACTTCCGTTTTTGGCAGCAGGAATGTATATGATGATACTGGCGCTGTTCAAAGTGGGTCACGGTGAAAAGCTTTACACCGAAATCCCCGAAGGCGGCGGAACGATAACATTACTGTTCATGGGGTGTGTATTTGTATTTTTCACGATATTAAAATTCACCTATAACGAAGAGCGGGAAGCGAAGTTTTTTGTGAAACGGGGGCTGTTCTGCTGGCTGACAGGTGTTATAATAACCGCTGCGATGGTGCTGTTCAATTACGGCATGATGATTGAACCGGATAAATTCACAGGCTTTGATGAATACACTTGGCATGAGATGCTTACAAAGTGCATACCGTGTTCGCTGATAGGTTCCCTTATCATACTGACGGTGCTGATGGCACTGCACATCTTTATACAGTATAAGAGATTTTACAGCAAGTACTGACAGTATGCGCTGTGGATCATATCATTGATGAAAAACAAAGACTTACACGGATAGGTGATATATATGGATAAAAAGATATTTGTTGTGATAGCGGCTGTATGCATTATGCTTGCAGGCTGCGGTGATAAAAAGGATACACCGAAAACAGGTAATGATAAAAAAGTCGCAGGGGGCGCAGTTACCAAGGTGACTACCCAGGAAGAGGACGAAGCCGCTGAAACGACAGAAGCTCCCAAGGAAACGGAAGCACCTGCCGAAGAGGGCGAAGAACAGGGTCCCACAGGGGCTGACAGCTATGAGCACAGCCTGACAAAAACCTTTGCGGATAAGCTTGATGCCAGAAATTTCTCGGTGACTTATGTACAGAACGATATTGACGGCGGTGAGGGAATGCAGCTTCAGTATGAGGAGACTTTAGAGGTCAACGGCACAGGAGGACACCAGAATATCATCAACGCAGATGGTTCGATAAACGAGATATTTATCGTTGACGGTGCCTGCTATCAGGCTGATGCGGAAAGCGGTGAGTTCCAGATGACTGCCAGAGGTCATGTCATGAGCGATCTGTGCTCCATGGTGCTCGGCTTTTCACCTGCCGAATCTGAATTTAAAGGTGCCGAGACATACAGCGACGGCACTGTGCAGGAAACTTTCGTTGATGAAACTAATGATACATTCGTATGCACATACGCTGACGGCGACCTGATATCCTGCGAAAGTTCAGGATACCTGCGCGATTACAAGGCATTCACCGAGGGCGGCGTAGCTGAGATAAAACTGCCTGAGGGCAATTGATGGACACAATGAGAAAAGTTCTGATATATCTGACCGCGGCGATGATGAGCTTTGCATTATCGGGCTGCGGAGCCGTAAAGGTCGCAGATAAATATGAGGACAGCCTGACGAAAGCTTATATCGAAAAACTGGATGGCGAAAAGCTCACGGTCAATTTAACTGTTACCATTGATTATGACAAAGAGAAAATAGGCGACGACAGTTATTCGCAGTTACTTGAAGTTAACGGTGAAAACAGGCATCTTTTTGCAAGCTTGGAAAGCGGCGATATTGAATTCTATCAGATTGACGGTAAGACATGGAGAGTCGATGCCAAAAAGAAGGAGATACATCCTCTTGACGGAAACGGCAATTTCGGAGCGGACAATGCAGACACTGTTTTGAAAGAAGCGCCCGAAAGCGATGATTTTGTTTCGGCAGAAAAAGATACAGATGGGAACATTCGGGAAACATTTGATATTGACGGGACCGTGAAAGTTTTTACTTATGATGGAAAAACGGGCGAACTTATAGATATGGAATATAAAACAGATTCTATACCCGGTGACAATTCAGCCGTGATAAAGTTAACAGTGAACAGCTTTAAAGAGGGCTGCGGCGAGATAAAACTACCCGAGGGGTATACGATGATAGATTGATATGGCTCGGCTGTATCACAGACAGGGAGGTATAACAATGAACATAGTAATGGACGCATTCGGCGGTGACAACGCACCGCTGGAAGTCATCAAGGGCGCTGTTGACGCTCAGAGAGACTTCGGCGTTGATATAACACTGGTGGGCGATGAGAAGAAGATAAAGGACTGCGCTGCCAAAAACAGTATAGATATATCGGCACTGAAAATACGTCATGCCGATACCGTTATAGAGATATGTGAAGAGCCTACCGAGGTCATCAAGGGCAAAAAGGACTGCTCGATGGCTGTGGGTATGCAGATGCTGGCTGATGGAGAGGGCGATGCTTTCGTTTCAGCAGGTTCGACAGGTGCGCTGGTGGTCGGTGCAACATTCATCGTCAAGAGGATAAAGGGTATCAAGCGCCCCGCACTGGCAACTATACTGCCTACCGCAGGCAAGCCTACAATGCTTCTGGACAGCGGCGCAAATGCAGACTGCCGTCCCGAGATGCTGGTGCAGTTCGGCATAATGGGCACAGCTTATATGAACAAGATACTGGGCGTGGATAAGCCCAGAGTAGCACTGGCAAATATAGGCGCTGAGGAATCAAAGGGCAGAGAGCTGGAGCTGGAGACTTATAAACAGCTGAAAACAGCCCCTGTTAATTTCGTGGGCAATATCGAAGCAAGACAGCTCCCTCTGGGCGACTGTGATGTATGTGTTGCTGACGGCTTCTGCGGAAACCTCATGCTGAAACTCTACGAGGGCATGGGCAAGTTTTTCTCGGGCGAGCTGAAAAATATATTCAAGAGCAGCGCGAAGAGCAAGCTGGCTGCTGTTATGGTGATGAAAGATATCAACAATTTCAAGAAGAAAGTTGATTATTCCGAGTATGGCGGAGCACCCCTGCTGGGTACTGCAAAGCCCGTTATAAAAGCCCACGGCAGTTCGGACGCAAAGGCATTCTACAACGCAGTAAGGCAGGCGAAACAGTTTACCGAGACAGGCGTTATCGATATGATAACAGACGCTCTCGCGCAGATGAAGAAGGTGCAGGAATAATGGACGAGCAGAAGTGTCTGGAAGCTTTTCAGAAGAAGATAGGCTACCATTTTAAAAACGAGAAACTGCTGTATGAAGCACTGTCACATTCAAGCTTTGCCAACGAGAACAAGAAACAGCGCCACAGCAACGAGCGTCTTGAATTTCTGGGAGATTCGGTGCTTTCGATAGTAGTATCCGACCACATCTTCGAGCATTTCAAGCATCTGCCCGAGGGTGAGCTTACAAAGCTTAGAGCATCACTGGTATGCGAGAAAGCACTGTTTGAGTTTTCGCACAAGATAGAGCTTGGCAAGTACATATTCCTCGGCAAGGGAGAGGAGCTGACAGGCGGCAGAGAGCGTGCCTCAATAGTATCCGATGCGATGGAAGCTGTGATAGCAGCGATATATCTGGATGGCGGCATTGAAGCGGCAAGAAAGCACATAATGAACTTTCTGCCCAAGGATCTGAATCCTGCTCACACAGATACGTTCCACGACTACAAGACAGTATTGCAGGAGATAATCCAGCGCAATCCCGAGGAAAAAGTGGAGTATTATTTAAAGGGCGAGGAAGGTCCCGACCATGACAAGAGATTCACGGTACAGGTGAAGCTGAACAACAACGTGATAGGCGAGGGCGTAGGCAGGTCGAAGAAGAATGCCGAGCAGAATGCGGCTAAAGAAGCGTTGGCACTCATGGGAATAAAGGTATAATTCATAATTATTGGCAGGGCAACAACGTAGCTGTACTTTGGATAGAATGCCAAGGAGGAGAGCTTTGGGTCAAGCCTTTCGCGAAAGGCTTGCGGGATGTTTGCACAGTCAACTTTGTTGACTGTTGGCAGAGCCTCAATCACCAATGAACAAAACCAAAATGCATAGCGAACTATAAGAGCATAGCAAACTACTGACCAATAAAGGCGCGGGCGGTCACGAAAAATACCGCGTCTGCAAAAGCATGATATCCGCACAAACTACCTGCGTGAATGACCGCACGCGCCTGAAATCAACGGCGGCAGCGTCTTTGACGACTCGACCCGAGGACGCGGCCGACGCAGTCGCAGCTGAGGGGCGACCCTGTCCACCGCAGTCACTAAAATAATAATCCAACAGAAAAGAGGCGCACAAATGCACAGTAACATATCAATATTCGTCCCCCATGTGGGCTGTCCGCATAAGTGCGCATTCTGTGACCAGCGAACTATCACAGGCGAGCAGAAACTCCCCCACAAAGAGGACGTTGAACGCGCCTGTATGCAGGCGCTGGGTCAGGTGAAAGATATCAGCGATACCGAGATAGCATTCTTCGGGGGAAGCTTTACCGCTATACCCAGAGACTATATGCTGGAACTGCTGAGCGCGGCATATAAGTTCGTTGGCGATGGAAAGTTCAAAGGCATAAGACTTTCGACACGCCCCGACTATATCAATAGAGAAGTGCTGGATATCCTGAAAAAATACGGCGTTACTTCTATCGAACTGGGCGCACAGTCAATGTCCGATGAAGTGCTTGAAGCCAACGAGAGAGGTCATACCGCCGAGGACGTAAGACAGGCAAGCAAGCTTATCCGCGAGTACGGATTTGAACTTGGTCTGCAAATGATGGTGGGGCTTTACAAAAGCGGTCACCGGCAGGAGGACGAGACCTTTAACGAGATAATGGCTATCCACCCTGATACCGTCCGCATATACCCCGTGGTTATACTTAAACATACCCGTCTTGCGGAACTACTTGCAAGCGGTGAGTATAAGCCCTTGTCTTTCGATGAAGTTCTGTCGCTCTCAACAAGGGCGCTTGGGGCTTTCACGGAAGCGGGAATAAAAGTCATAAAGTGCGGTCTTCACGCAAGCGAGTTCGTTGAAAAGGACATGGTGGGAGGTTTCTACCACCCCGCTTTCAGGGAACTTTGCGAAAACAGGATATATCTAATAAAAATGGAGAGCGCTCTGCATGATGCAAACAGTCAAGGCGCTTCTTCAAAGGATATGCGTGTGACTTTCGCCGTGGGCAAGGGCTGCATAAGTAAGGCGGTCGGTCAGAAAAAGGCTAATATACAGGGCTTTGAAAAGCACGGTATAAAAGTGAAGATAACCGAGGATAAGGAGCTTGGGCTTTATGAGGTAAGGCTCATTGATGATGTGACTGCGGCGCATAAGTTCAGTATATACAACAGGAAACAGCTGGGCAAAAGCAAAAAATGCGGGTGCTTTTACTGCTGTGAGATATTCACACCCGATGAGATAACCAACTATCTGAACGAGAGCGAAGGGACGGCGCTATGTCCGCACTGCGGCATCGACAGCGTCATAGGCGATGCGAGCGGATATCCTATAACAAAGGAGTTTATGCAAAGTATGCATGAACGATGGTTCTGAATGCCGGAAGGGTGATACCATGATCATGAATGACAGAGAATTAGCAGAATTCAGGAAAGCACTGAAAAAGACAGAAGAACATCTTTCAAAGCTCGAAGGTGTCGAGGTGCTTGGCTTTGATGAACTCAACAGATACGATGCACGTGTGCTGAAAACAGCAGGGTTCTATGACGATGAAAAAGAACCCGATATAACAATAACTTACGATAACGAGGAAACTCTGGCGTTGAAGCTTATCGATGTTTTAAAGCTGGAAACAGGACAGGTGTGGTATCTGTGGCTTGAAAACCATATCGCAGGCATAAAGATACTTGATGCAAAATACGCCATGGAGAGTATGCTGAAAACAGATATAAACCTGAGTGTGATCCTCTCGACGGAAGATAAAAAGACACTCTACGGTATGAGTATAGATCCGTGGAGCGATGATAAATATCTTGTATTTGTATACGATATAAGATAGATCAACTAGGTAAAGAAAATTAGGAAAGGCGGTGAAAAATAATGTATCTGCGTGGTCTGGAATTGCAGGGATTCAAATCCTTCCCCGATAAGACAGTGCTGACCTTCGGCAAGGGCATAACTGCCGTGGTAGGTCCCAACGGTTCGGGAAAGAGCAATATCTCCGATGCCATGCGCTGGGTAATGGGCGAGCAGTCCTCAAAGGCGCTCCGCGGCGAGAAGATGGCAGGCGTTATTTTCCACGGCTGTGCCACAAGGAAAGAGTCGCCATTTGCACAGGTGACACTTACCATAGATAATGAGGACGGAGCCCTCGGCGTTGACAGCGAAATGGTGTCGGTGACGAGAAAGCTCTATAAAAACGGCGACAGCGAATATCTTATAAACGGCAGTCCTGTTCGTCTTAAAGACGTAAACGAACTGTTCATGGATACGGGTCTCGGAAAGGACGGCTATTCCATAGTCGGTCAGGGACGTATCGCGGATATCGTAAACGGCAAGGGCAGTGACAGGAGAGAGATCTTCGAGGAAGCTGCGGGCGTTGCGAAATTCCGCTATAAAAAGCAGGAGGCTGAGCGCAAGCTTATCGATGCGGAGGACAATATAGCCCGCCTTAACGATATCATAGCCGAACTTGAAGCGCGTATCGGACCTCTTGAAAAGCAGTGCGAAAAGGCTAAGAAGTTCAAGGTGCTGGACGATGAAAAAACAGCACTTGAAGTATCTGTCTGGGTGACAAAGCTGGAGCAGTACCGCGCAAAACTGGCAGAGAACGATGAGCGCATCGCTCTGCTGAAAGAGCAGTACGAAAGTCTCAGCGCCGAACTGGCAGAAGCCGAAGCACAGATAGAAAAAGACCTGCGAAGCAGTGCGGAAAGTGCGGCAAATGCCGACGATATATCCGAGCAGATACACGAAGCAGAGCTTTCCGCAAGGGGCGGCGAAGCTGATATAGCTGTATGCGAGAACGACATAGCTCATATTGAGGAAAATATTTCAAAGCTGAAGGAGCAGATAGAAAACTCCCGGGCGGATAAATACTTTCTTGAATCGGAGCTTAAACAGCGCAGGGAAGAACTGGAAACCCTTGGCAAAAAGCAGACGGAAGCCGCAGAAGCTGTCACTGAAAAGGAAAAGGAATTTGACAGACTGTTGAACGAGGCTGACGAATCTGATAAGGCAGTAAGCGAAGTAAATTCCGCAATAAGCGCGGCTTATCTGGAAAAATCAAGGCTGAGCTTCACGGCGGAGAGCCTTAAAAATACCATACAGGAAACCGCCGAAAGACTGGCAGAACTTGCAGAGGACAACGCAGAGAACGTCAAAAATAAGGAACTAGCCGACAAGGAACTGGCAAAGCTGAAAAAACAGCAGAGCGAAAAGCAGGACGCGAAGTCTGAAAAGGAAAACGTTTTGGGCGGCATGACAAAACTGCTTGAAAAGCGCCGTGAAAAACTGGATAGCGCAGTAAGCACTTTCGCACAGGCGGACAGCAAACTCACGGAGATAAACTCACGTCTGAACATACTCAAAGATCTTGAACGCTCTATGGAGGGTTTCGGCTATGCGGTAAAGCATATAATGAACGCTGTAAAGCAGGGTCGCATAAGCGGTGTCTGCGGAACGGTGGCACAGCTTGTGGGCGTTAAGAGCGAGTATTCCGTTGCAGTTGAAACCGCACTGGGCGGTGCATTACAGAATATAGTTGTTGAAAACGAGGATTCTGCAAAACGCGGCATACGCCTTTTGAAAGAAAGCAAGGCAGGCAGAGCGACATTCCTGCCCATAACCTCGGTGAGAGGGAACAGGCTTGAAAATGACAGGCTTTCAAATGAAGACGGTTTTGTGGCACTGGGCTGTGATATCGTCACATACGATAAAAATTACGAGGGCATAGTCCGCAGTCTGCTGGGCAGGATATGCATAGCAGAGGATATAGATTCGGCTTCACGTATAGCAAAGGCTTACGGCTACAAGTTCAAGATAGTCACTCTTGACGGTCAGGTGGTAAATGCCGGCGGTTCGTATACGGGCGGAAGCACCTCGAAAAGCACGGGCATACTCACTCGAAAGAACGAGATAAACGACCTTGAAGCCAAGCGCGGCAAACTTGAAGCAGAGCGTTCTTCCGCGGCTGAGGAAAAGGAAAAGCTCACAAACGAAGTCGGCAAAATGGCGGCAGATATCGAGGGCGTAAAGGAAAAGCTCACCGAACTTAACGGTGATTGCATACGCCTTGAAGCTGAGATAAAGCGGGTAAGCGGTCTGGCTGAAAGCTATGAAAAGATACTTTCCGACAGCGGCGAGGAGGAGAAGAAACTCCGCGAAAAGGGTGAACAGGCTGATAAGGAGCTTGACAAGACCCTGAAAGACACTGCCGAGGTGGATAAGAAGATACTCGAAAAGGAAGCAGAGCTGGCAGGT
Source organism: Ruminococcus albus AD2013 (assembly GCF_000526775.1). NCBI lineage: Bacteria > Bacillati > Bacillota > Clostridia > Eubacteriales > Oscillospiraceae > Hominimerdicola > Hominimerdicola alba. The sequence goes on along the minus strand of NZ_JAGS01000001.1, from coordinate 2,535,816 downwards.
TCGCAGGAGGAGCAGGAAAAGCTTAAATCCCGCAGGAATGAGATAAGCGGAGAACTTTCCGAACTGCGTGTAAAGGGCGCGGAGCTTGCAAAGGATATTGAAGCTTGCAAGGAGTCGATAGCAAGCCTTGAAAAGACCATCACCGACCGCGACAGCGACGGCGGCAAGCTGGCTATTGAGATAGAGAGCGAAAAGGAAAAGATAAAGGGCAAGAATGCCGATATCGAAGTTATAAAGCAGAAGATAAAGGATAGCGAAGCCCTTGCGGTAAAGCTGAAAGACGATATGGAGGAAGCCCGCAGAAAACAGCGGGAGTATTCCGACAGTGCCGAAAAGCTGAGAGCATCACAGAAGAACAAGCTTGAGGAAAAGGAAACTCTTGCGGCACAGTTAAGCCGCGGTGAGGAACGTAAAACCGCCCTTACAGCGGATTTCGACAAGCTGGTGAACAAGCTGTGGGACGAGTATGAACTGACCAGAAGCACAGCCGCAGAAAAGGCACAGCCCGTTGAGGATATGACCGAAGCGGAGAAACATCTGGCAGAGCTTAAAAACAAGATACGCGCACTGGGAAGTGTCAATCTCGGGGCGATAGAGGAGTATGCAGAAGTCCGTGAGAGATACGATTTCCTCTCGGCACAGCTGAATGATGTGAACGTTTCAAAGGAAGAACTCTGCAAGATGATAGAAGAACTCACCGAGAAGATGAAGTCGGTATTCATGCAGAGCTTTGAAACGATAAACAATAATTTCAGCGGTATATTCAAGGAGCTTTTCGGCGGCGGAAACGGCGAGCTGATACTCACAGACCCCGAAAATGTGCTTGAATGCGGAATCGAGATAAGCGTACAGCCTCCCGGAAAAGTTATCACGAGCCTTATGTCTCTGTCGGGCGGAGAACAGTCGCTGGCGGCGGTGGCAATATACTTTGCCATACTTAAATATTCTCCCGCACCGTTCTGTCTGCTGGATGAGATAGAGGCGGCACTTGATGATGTCAACGTTACGAGGTACGCCCAGTATCTCCACAGGCTGACGGATAAGACGCAGTTCATAACAATTACCCACAGACGCGGCACCATGGAAGAAGCCGATGTTCTATACGGCGTTACCATGCAGGAGAAAGGTATATCAAAACTGCTGAAAATGAACGCGGGTCAGACTTCTATCCTGGGCAGCGGAGATGTTGAATAGGCGGTACATATGAGAAGAACCGAGAACGCGGAGTTCACTGTGCTGTGCCTTATCGAGGACGGCAGCAGGGTACTTTTGCAGGACAGGGTAAAAGCTGACTGGAAAGGCTACACTCTCCCCGGGGGACACGTTGAAAATGGCGAGTCCTTTGTGGATGCGGTGATACGCGAAATGAAAGAAGAAACAGGGCTCGATATATATGAGCCGAAACTTGTGGGAGTAAAGCAGTTCCCGATAGAGGGCGGACGCTATATCGTCATGCTGTACAAGGCGACAAAGTTCTCGGGTGAGGTGGTATCCTCCGATGAGGGCAGAATGGAATGGGTCGAGTACAGCAGACTTTCCGAGATAAACACCGTCGATGATTTTGAAGAACTTCTGGAAGTTATGAATTCGGATAATCTTTCAGAGTTCAGATATATCATTGAGGACGGCGAATGGAAGGCGATCATAGGCTGACCAAGTCAAATAAATAATTACCGAAAGGGGTTTGTAATAATGGGATTTTTTGAAAAACTGAAAAACGGTCTGAGAAAGACAAAGGAATCGATGATGGGCAGGATAGAAAGACTGCTCCATGCATTTACAAAGATAGACGAAGATCTGTTTGAAGAACTGGAAGAAACACTTATCCTCTCCGATATAGGTGTCAATACCTCGATGAAGATATGCGACAGAGTGCGCGATTACGTTAAGCAGAAGGGTATCACCGACCCTACACAGATAAAGGATATACTGAAAGACGTTATCGCTGAGATGCTGGGCGAGGAACAGCCTCTGGATATGTCAACCGTACCATCTGTTATACTGGTCATCGGCGTTAATGGCGTAGGCAAGACCACAACCATAGGCAAGCTGGCAAATCAGCTGAAAAACGAGGGTAAGCACGTTATCGTGGCAGCAGCCGATACTTTCCGTGCCGCAGCTATAGATCAGCTGGAAGTATGGACAGATCGTGCAGGCGTTGAGCTTATCAAGCACAAGGAGGGCTCTGACCCTGCGGCAGTAGTATTCGATGCACTGACAGCTGCCAAGGCAAGAAATGCCGATGTAGTTATCTGCGATACCGCAGGACGTCTCCACAACAAGAAGAACCTTATGAAGGAGCTGGAAAAGATATCCAGGATAGTGCATCAGCAGGCTGAGGGCTGTGCTCTGGAAGTTCTTCTGGCACTGGATGCTACCACAGGACAGAACGCAGTAAATCAGGCACAGCAGTTCAATGAGGCTGCCGATATCACAGGTATAATCCTTACAAAGCTTGATGGCACTGCAAAGGGCGGTATCGTAATTACCATATGCGATGACCTGAAGATACCTGTAAAACTTGTTACCGTAGGCGAAAAGATAGACGATATCCAGCCGTTTATAGCAAAGGATTTTGTCGATGCGCTGTTTGAATAACAGGAGCATTTGAATGATACTGATAGACTTCGGAGTGATCTGCCGTGAACAGAAAAGGCGCGAGATACCGAAGAACTTACCGAAAGTAAGATTTGAGAGCCATATCAGGAAAGAAACTTCTGATGCCATGTATGATGAGTACTATCACTTTGAAGCTGCCGATAAGCTGACAGGTGTATGGTATCTTGCATGGCTGACAGATGATATATTCCTTGAACAGAGTTTCTTTGATATTGCGGATAAAGGCAGTCCGTGGATATATGTCGTTCCCGAATGGGAGAAAACTGTAAAAGAGATACTTGCGTTTTATCTCAAGGCATCACCAATACACAAAATAGCGGTACTGCCGAGGATCCAGGACAGATCTGAAAATGTGACCCATGAAGAATGTACCCTTGATGAGTTCATGGATAAACTCAGATCGGGAGATATCAGGTGGAACGAGCTTTATAATATCGTCGGATAACAGAAATAAGAGCGGAAGTGAAATAATGAAACTTGTAATAGCAAGCAACAATAAGGGCAAAATAAGAGAATATAAGCAGATACTGGAAAAGCACGGATATGAAGTCATGAGTCAGTCCGAAGCGGGGCTTGACCTTGAAGTCGAGGAAACAGGCACTACTTTTGCGGAGAACTCCGCACTGAAAGCGAGAGCGGCATACAAGGCACTTGGCTGTGCTGTACTGGCAGACGACAGCGGTCTTTCCGTTGATGCCCTGAACGGCGAGCCGGGAGTATACTCGGCGAGGTACGGCGGCATCGATAACGACATGGAGAGAAGCCTTTATCTTCTTAAAAAGATGGAAGATGTACCCGATGACAAAAGGGGAGCCCACTTTGTATGCACCATACATTTTATTGATACCGACGGCAGTGAGATATGCGTAGAGGGCAGGGTATACGGCACCATAAACCGTGCGCCCGTAGGTGAGAACGGCTTCGGCTATGACCCTATATTCATGTACGAGGGCAGAAGCTTCGCCCAGATACCCGCTGAGGAAAAGAATGCCGTATCTCACAGGGCAAACGCACTTAAACAGCTTGAAGAAAAGCTGGCGGCAAGATAATACCGTCAGAATTTTATAAAACCGAAAGGACAGAATATGATAACAACTAAGCAGAGAGCAGAACTTAAAAGTATAGCTATGAAAATGAAGCCGTCTTTCCAGATAGGCAAGGGCGGACTTAACGATGCGCAGACCGCGCAGATAGACGACTATCTCAGGGTACACGAGATAATAAAGGTAAAGGTGCTGGATAACTCGCTGTACACCGCAAGGGAAGCAGCTGAGGAACTGGCAGAAAAGATAAATGCCGAGGTAGTACAGGTGATAGGTTCAAATCTGGTGCTGTATAAGCGCAACGAGGAAGAACCTGTTATCAAATTCAAGAGCAAATGATGAACATAGGCGTATACGGCGGCACTTTCGACCCCATACACAAGGGTCATGCAAGGCTGCTGGAGCTTGCAAAAACTCTTGGGGGACTTGACAAGGTGATAGTCATGCCTGACAGGATACCGCCACATAAAGTCAGGGAGAATATGGCTTCTCCTGAGGACAGGATTGAAATGTGCAGGCTTACTTTCGCAGGGCATGATGATATCGAAGTCAGCGACTGGGAGATAAGGCAGGAGGGCAAAAGCTACTCCGTGCTGACACTGCGCCATTTCAAAAAATTGTATCCCGAGGACAGACTGTGGTTCATAATGGGCAGCGATATGCTGACTACCTTTACACAGTGGTACTGCTACGAAGAGATACTCACACTGGCAGGGCTCATATGTCTGACCAGATACAGCGGCGACGATGCCGAACTTGAAAAGGCAGCGGAAGAACTCCGTGCTAAAGGCGGAGATATAAAGATACTTCCCGCCGATGCTTTTGAGGTATCAAGTTCACAGTTGAGAAAGCTTATCGCGCAGGGCGAAGACTGTGAGGGGTATCTTGACAGCAGGGTGAGAAAGTATATAAACAGCAAAGGTCTTTACAGAAAGCGTGAGGGGTAAAATTGAAAGAATCCAAACAGATAGGGATATACAAAAAATATCTCAGGGAGCATTTATCAAAGAAGAGATATACACATTCGCTGAATGTGGCATTTTCCGCAGTTGAACTTGCCAAAAAGTACGGCGGAGACAGCGATAAGGCGTATACAGCAGGACTTCTCCATGATATAGCCAAGGAGCTTCCCGCTGAAGAACAGCTTGAACTTGTGATGGCTTCCAAACTCGATGTAAGCGAGATAGAAACGAAAGCGCCCCCGCTTTTTCACGCAATAGCAGGAGCAGAACTGATACAGACACTTTTCGATATCCGCGATGATGAGATAATAACGGCTATACGCAGGCATACCGTTGCGGCGGGCGGCATGAGCAAGCTTGATGTTATAATATATCTTGCAGACCTCATATCCGCTGACAGGGATTACAAGGACGTGAACCGTATGCGCAAGCTGGCAGACAAAAGCCTCGAACGTGCCATGTGCGAAGCCCTCAGATTTTCCATATCGGATTCCGTCAGCAAAGGCAACACTATCCCCGCAGCAACGCTGGACGCTTACAACGAGTACATAAAGTATATGAAAAAGTAGGTATATACCATAAGTCGATTGACAAAGATAAACAGGCATGATATAATAAATCGAAGTTTTATCAACTGATACAGGAGGAATAACATGGCAGAGTTAACTACCGAGCAGAAGCTGGAAATAATAGTAAAGGCGCTGGATTCAAAGCGCGGAGAAGATATACAGGCAATAGGCATAGGCGATCTTACGATACTGGCTGACTACTTCATCATAGCAAACGGCGGTTCCACCGTGCAGACAAAGGCTATGGCTGAAGAAGTTGAGTTCAAACTCTCTCAGGAGGGTATTGAACCTCATCATACCGAGGGCTACGGTCCCAACAACTGGATAGTGCTGGATTACCGCGATATCGTGGTACACGTATTCAACAAGGAAACAAGAGACCAGTACAAGCTGGAAAGGCTCTGGACTGACGGCAAAGAGGTCGATATCTCAAAGTTCGTGACCAAAGAGGCATGACTCCGGAGCGGGGTATACGTGATGTATATCCGCGGCGGCTTTACATTTGAAAAAAAATATGCTATAATAGAACGTGA